>MTKO01000143.1 GCA_004028505.1 Candidatus Electrothrix aarhusensis | reverse complement strand
CGACACCGAGGAGTCGCTGGAAGAAGAGCCCGAACGCTGGGAGTCGTAACCCCGTTCCAAAACCGGTCAACTCGACACCAGCCTCAATGAAAGTATCTCCGTCCTGGAGATGTGTCGTAACCCCGTTCCAAAACCGGTCAACTCGACACCGCAACAATGGCTATAGTTTACTTACGAGGACGAGGAGTCGTAACCCCGTTCCAAAACCGGTCAACTCGACACCAGTTTCGGATTTAATAAAAAAGGTGTCGTAAGAAGTCGTAACCCCGTTCCAAAACCGGTCAACTCGACACCTGCACCCCTTTTTCACGACCCAAAATCAACACTTTGCAATACGGTTTGCGGGCGGTGCCGTTTCGACACCCTGCTGCCACTCTCCAAACCTTAAAAAATCCCTTTTTCTTCAATAATATCAACATGCGGCGCGTTTCACCTCCGTGCTTTCACCTAACTTGTTAAATATACGTTGTTTTGTCCACTTTTCCTCCTTTTTAAATTTCAATGACACGGACGAGCCGTGGTGTTTGATTTTATTAGAAATTTTATTTTTCCGTTTTTTTCACCCTTCAGAAAACATTCCGATCCGGCTGAAGGACAGCAATCACTTTACACCATTGTAAAAGTCGCGTCAAAGGTCAATCTGCCGTTGCCGTCAACAGAGACCATGTCCACATCCTTCCCGCAAAGAAAATAATAGCGCACCTGGTCCCTGTCCGCATCAATCCACTTGGCCAGCCGCCGTTGCAGCTCCTCCAGCTGCTCCGGGGTGAGGTGACATTCAAAGATGCTTTTTTGCACCCGAACCCCGAAGTTCCCCAGTTCCCGCGCCACCCGGTACAGCCGTCGCGGGTTGCGGACATCAAAACAGACCACGACCATCTCTTTCACAACAGATAATAATCAGGAAAGACCGCGCTGTCCCCCTGCCCCTGAATCACGATCTTTTTGGCACACCAGGTGCAGAGCGGATACCAGCGAACAGAATCATCCGACGCAATCAGGCCGGCCAAGCGCAGACGCAATCTCCTTTTTTCATCAGGAGTAAGCTCGCATTCAAACACGCTGTACTGCACTCTCTCACCATGATCGGTGAGAATTTTCCAGACCTGACGCCGAATGCGATCATCACTGATATCGTAAGTGATCATCCACCGCCGACTCATCGCAACATCATAGGTTTATAGATCGGTTCCCGTGCCTGGATAACCGCTGCCAAATGATGGACCTGATGCTCAATACAACGCCGATAATCAAGCCGTAATCCGCTCATCGGATGGGTGATAGGCGCATTCATCTTTTTTTCCAGCTCCCTGATAAAGAGTTTGCGTGCTGTTTCGTGCATAATACACTCTTTTCCGGCACCCTGGGGCATGACAAAGTGCTCCGGTGTCACACGGCGGTTCAACACCAAATTCAGCACCACCGCATCAACGATAATCGCCCGAAACTCCTCTATCAAATCAGACACTAAAGCTGGATGACCGGCCCGGACCTGATGAAGAAAACCAACATGCGGGTTCAGTCCCCGTGCCCGGACAAAGGAATATACATTATAAAAGAGCAGGGTATAGCCGTAGGACAGTAAGTCGTTCACCGGGTCGGTAGGCGGCTGGCGAGTTCGACCGCTGAAACACCAGTCCGGATCAAGTCTCTCGGAAAGAGCAGAAAAATACATTCGAGCTGCAGTCCCTTCATGACCCCGAACGGCATCCAGAGTAGCTGCCTTACCAAGTTCCCGCAGAATAATTTTAAACCTGTCCGCAGTCCGGCTGAGTGAATCCAACCCTTGATTTCGGCTGTAGCGACGCAGAACTGTCCGGCAGTTGTTTATCTTTCCCTGAATACAGGACTTGGCAAGGGCAAGACAAAACTGCGGCTCTTCAGCCCGGCGGAATTGGTCCCGGTGAAGCAGGACCGGATCCGTGCTGAAGCCGTCTACCACCCCGTGAAAACGACCCTGACCGGAGAGAAGATAGATGGGAATCTTGGCCTGAAGACAGAAATGCATGGCCTGGGTGCTGATCTGGGCATTACCGAAGATCATGATCTGATCTACTTTGATGGACGGAATTCGCTGAAGAATCCTGTTTCGTTGCCGGATGGTGAAACGCTCAGACTCCTTGCCCAGCACATAACCATTTTCAAGCACATACAAGGTGCGCAGGCGGGGATCAAGGTCAGCAGGAGCACCCACAGGAGCACTGACCGGTGGTTCCACCGCCATGACCTGCTCGGGTTCGTCCGCTTCTCCGGGCAGCCCTTCTGCTGAGTTCTGCTCAGGAAAATAGGAAGGCTTGATTCCGGCCTCGGCAAAGGCCAGGGCCAGTTCGGTTTTCGGGTACTGATAGCCAATGATCCGGGCCTTGTCCGTGCTGGCCTCAAATTCATCCGGGTCAACGAGGAGTGCTTTATCGTTATCCGTCTCCTGTTCCGGATCGACAGCCGCTGCGCATTCATCAGGGATCTGTCCGAGTTGTTCCGTCTCCAGAGCGGTGGGCTGCATATCAGGATATTTCGCCTTAATGGCCAAGGAGCGAACAAACTCCACCCCGAGAAAACGGAACCCGTGCCGGAAGTTCACCACCCGCGTTTTCTTGTCATGCAATTGCAGGCGCAGGGATTGCAGGACCTCGGCAGTAAAGGCCAAGGCCTTGGCCGCCTCCTGCTTATGACGACAGAGGATGAGAAAATCATCGGCAAAACGGATCAGGCGCAGGTTTTCGTCCAACGCGGCCTCGTCCAGCTGATCCAGGTAGAGATTGGCCAGCAGGGGAGAAATCGGGGAGCCTTGAGGCACGCCCTTGATCAGGCGAAAACGTTGCGGGCCGTCAATGACCACGGCGGCCAGCCAGAGCCCAATCAGATGGAGAACGGCCTGATCATTGACCAGTTTCCTGATTTCACGCAGCAGAACCTGATGATTGATCTCATCAAAGAAAGAAGTGATATCCGCATCCACCACCCAGACAAAGCCCTGATCCCGGAGCTGTTCCACCCGCTGCACAGCCATATTGACGGAGCGGCCTTGGCGGTAGGCATAACTGCACTCTTCAAACTCTTCTTCAAAAAGAGGGGTCAGAATGCGGGTAACAGCGGTTTGTAGGACCCTGTCCCGGACAGTGGGAATGGACAACGGGCGGGTAGCGGGACTATGTTTTTTGGGGATATGAACGCGGAGGAGCGGGCGGGGCCGGTAGGTCTCGTAGATGACCTCGTCGCGAAGCAGGGCCAGACTGCTCATCAGGCCGGATTCGAAATCGCTCAGGGTTTCCCGGTCGATCCCGGCACAGCCGTCGTTGGCCCGGACCTTATACCAGGCCTGGAGGAGGTTGCTGTCGGTCAGCACCTGCTTGATGGTGTACGGGCTGTCCATGAACATATCCCCCGCTGTGTGTTTGTAGGGGCACGGCATGCCGTGCCCTGGAATGTCTCCGTTGTGGTGCAAAAAGGGCGACCGCCGGTCGCCCCTACGTCGTAATCCCGTTCCAAAACCGGTCCGTTAAACCACCGCAACCGCCTCAATCTCGGTGCCATCGGTCAGCAACAGATAGGATTGCAGCTTGAGCAGCCTGCTGATATCGGCCAGCCCCTGATAGCCCCGAATCTGATTAATCCCCTCAATCCGTTTTGCCTCCAGCCCCTTTTGACCGTCCTTTTTCTTACTGAATTTCAACTCAAAAAGAAACTGATACCGCACCTCAATGGGTTTACGTTCCAGCAGGAGGATATCCGGGTAGCGCTTGTTCACTTCAGGCTCGCTACGAATGAAATAAACTTCAGACTGATTCAACAGGGTCAGGATCACGGCCTTGATGTGCTTCTCGTCCATCCGCATGAAATCACGGTTGGAAAACAGGGCCAGGACGCTACGAATTTCATCAAGCAAGGGATTGATATTATTATGCAGGGCCAGCTCAGCCACGGCATGTTCAACAGCGCGGCCAGAAACCCCGATTTGGGCACGACGCTTGATCTCTGCTCTGAAATAATCGTAATACAGTTTCTGAATCACATAGTTGGGAATAACGTAACGCAGCTGACTCAACACGGTGCCGCTGATAGTGATAAAGCCCATGTAGAGGAGAAGACTGATAAAGTCGTCACGTTCAAAAGGTTTGTGCATGTCCAGATCAAGCTTGCCCTTATGCCGCCCGATGATTTCACCGTTAACAATCAGCTCTTCAAGGGTCTCAAAATTGCGCTCCCGATCGCCGATCCCAAAAAGCCGCATGATTTTCCCGTAATCCGAGGCAATATTATCGTCCAGCATCTGTTCCGGAAAACGACATTCACCCATATCAAAATTCCTGAGAAAATAGAGAACCATGTCGGGATTGAAAACCTTGCCGTCAGCCCGACTGCTGAAGCGATAACCGTTATACCAATCGCCGAGAGTCCTCATCATTTCCTGCTTGTCAAGAGCGCAGGCATCGATAAGAGGTTGGATCATTTCCTCGGTTTCCTGAGCAGTAAAACCCATTGCCTGATTAAAATCGAGACGATAAGTGATGTTGTCACCGATATTGAAACCGCTGGTCATGCTGTCCAGAGTGATGGAGGTCACGCCGGTGATCAGGAGGCGATCAACAATGCCCTGACTCGTTGCGATTTTGATGATTTCATAAAAAGCGCGAACAAATCCGCCCTTGCCCACAATCTCAGTGAACAGCTCCAGGCTGTCGCCGAGCACGGCATTGGCAAAATGGTCGTATTCGTCGATGAGCAGATAAATATTCGCCTCTCCTATGGCGCTGAAGAAATGATCTATTTTTCCGGCGGGACTGTTTTGCTCTTCTATGATCTGGATTATCTCTGGACCATAGCCGTAACTCCTGAGAAATTTTTTCAGAGCTGTTTCCACTCTGCGATTGAATCCTTGTTCAATCTGTTCCCGGCTGCCGGTTTCAATACCGCTGAAATCAAAGGCGAGGATCTGATAGCTGTTTTTCAGCGGGGTGGGGTTGCGGCCTATTGCAAGATGGCCGAAAAAGGTCTCGAATTCCTCCTTAAAGAGGATGTCGTAATAATGGCGGAGGGTGGAAAGAAAAAGCGTTTTGCCGAAACGACGGGGGCGGAGCAGGATGTTGAAGCTGCCGCTCTGTTCCAGTATCCCGATATACTTTGTTTTATCAATATAGAGAAAATCATGGGTGATTATCTTTTTAAAATTACTTTCTCCGTACGGTGTTTTCATATTTTTTCTTTATCTGTAGGGGAACGGCGTGCCGTGCCCTAGAATTCGTCTATTGCGGTGTGTGATGCACATCGGGCTACCACCGGTCCGCCCCTGCAACCATTATAAAATAATGTAGGGGCAGACCTGTGTGTCTGCCCTGGAACAACCTCGGTTGTGGTGCAAATCGGGCGGACACATAGGTCCGCCCCTACCCTGTTTGCAGAATCAACATCCCCCGATGTCCTGAAATATCGCCGTTGTGTCGACAAAAAGGGCGACCGCCGGTCGCCCCTACGTCGTAACCCCGTTCCAAATCCGGTCAATAGACAACCAGCCTTGACCACGCTGTACCTGGACCTTAACCGTCGTAACCCCGTTCCAAATCCGGTCAATAGACAACTGTATTGTCTGACTCGGCATGGATAGCTGATTCTGGTCGTAACCCCGTTCCAAATCCGGTCAATAGACAACAAGACGGTCTCCAAGTTTTTGGTTATGCAGTATGGTGTCGTAACCCCGTTCCAAATCCGGTCAATAGACAACTGTCGCCCTGCAACCCCCTGTTTCCGCACCGCAAAAAACGCACTTTGCGCGAACCTCCAAAAAAGCAGCCAACAAAGGCCGCGCAAAACCCCTGTTTTTCGCTGTATCCCCCCTACTGCGGGCATGGCGAACCTCCCGGTTTTTTCTGTCCAAAAGAGGTTCGCGCAGATTGCACTGTAAACCGGAGGATAGAGCCTGCCAAGCATTTTTTCAGCCTTGCCGCGCAACTACATATTTTCCCAACCCGAAACTACTCTTACCGCCCACATGGATCCACTCACCAATTGCCAGATAGGACAGAAAGGGCCGAAAATCCTCCGCTGTCCCCTGCCAGCTCACAGAACCGAGCAGACCGCCAAATTTCATCCACTGCTGTTGTCGCCCAGAAAAACGGGGCAGATCGTGCCAGCAAGCGTCGGTTCCATCAAGATCAAGCCGGATGCGTTCCCGAGCCCGGCTGATGAGCTGGTCGCGCAACGCGAGTTCCACCATTCTCCCGCCCCCGTACAGGCTGGACAGGGTATTAATCCGCCCAAGTAATCGGGCAAGAAATATATGAAACTCCGGGACACGGGAGAGCAGATGCCCGTCAGTCTTGAGGCGCAGGCGGGTGGGGAGATGAATGGTGAGGCAATCGGTGAGCGAAATCGGGCAGGATGCAGCAATATCCTCACAGCTAAGCGATGATACATCAGCCGGGGAATGATCAGCACCAAAAGGACAGGCCCGCTCCACACCCTCAACAGCAAATTTCCCCCGATCTTGGCCAAGCCCCATTTCCCTACCGAGAAACTCCAAGGCCGCATGACAGATCGGGAAAAAATGATCTGCCCTGCCGAACAGGGTCAGCTCGCAGGTAAAGGAATGCCCGACCGGGTAGTATTCCTCAATCTCCAAGGGTGGCAGCAGGACAAAGGGTTTGGGCTTGGCCCCGTCATTGCCAGGTTCAAAAATCTCTTGGTAATAAAAAGGAGAAATGCGCTTCAGGGCATGGCCGAAGGCACCGTGAAAGGCGCTGCCTTTATATGGGGGCAACCGGAGGGGTGTTTCCGCCCGCAGACGAAAGAGATATTTTGAAACGTTCAGCAAGCGAAGGTTGTGCGGAAATTCCTGGCTCGGACTGCCCTCCCCCTGTTCACGATGATTATCTTCACAATGATTATCTATGATCTTCTCCATTCCTTCTCTCCTTCCCCTGTTGGGGAATATTTCATCATTCCTTACAGTAACATCATAACATCGCTAACCACAACTTCAACCGTAAGTTCAGGTTGCGGCAGACCCGCTCTTGCCGCCAGCCGATAAAATATGGTACGTTATTGACCAGCACCTTATTGCTGACCCTTCGTTCACCCCTTGCAAAAAACACTGAAAACTGAACATGCAGACAACGCAAATCACCCTGCGGGCTCCCGCTAAGATCAACCTCTCCCTGAAGATTCTCGGCAAAAGGGAAGACGGTTACCACGAGCTGGAAACCCTGATGCAAAAAATTGCCCTGTACGATGAACTGGAGCTGAGCCTCACAGGAGAGCTAGGCGTGCGAATCCATTGCCAAAATACGGAACTCCCAACAGATGAGAGCAATGTCGCAGTGCAGGCAGCACAACTCTTCCTCAACGAGACCGGCAACAGCAGCCAGGGAGTCCACATCGCTCTCAAAAAAATATCCCCATTGCTGCTGGCCTGGGCGGCGGCTCTAGCGACGCGGCAGCGGTTCTGAACGGCCTGGATCAGCTGCTCCAAACAGCCTGCTCACCGGAACAACGGGCCGAGATAGGAGGACGACTCGGCTCTGATGTTCCCTTGTTTGTTTATGATTTTCCTGCTGCCTTTGCAACGGGTAGAGGAGAACGCCTCGTACCCGCCTCACCGCTATCCGATTATAAGATACTACTGGTGAATCCCGGCATCTTGGTCTCGACCAAATGGGCCTATGAAACTTTTTCCTCAGCAGCGGAAAAAATTGCATTGACAGCAAATCAAAAAGCGTTTATTCTTCCTTGCTCTAAAAATAGTAGGCAAAAATTTCCTTTGGAAGGGGATCAGAAGTTGAGAATCCCGGACGATTTGAAAAATGATCTGGAACAGGTCACAGCAGAACGCTATCCTGTTATTCAAGAACTCAAGGATTACCTACTGAGCAATGGAGCAGCAGGGGCAATGATGTCCGGTTCTGGATCAACGGTTTTTGGTCTCTTTCACCGAGAAGCCGAGGGTACAGCAGCGGAACAATGCCACAGACTGCTTCAGCAAAAATATGATCAGGTCTATCTTATCTCGCCTCTTACAGAGAAAACGAAGTAAGAGAATAAGAGAAGAGCCGGTCAGTCAATAAGTAGAGAGTAGAGCTACAACATAAAAAACGGCATGGGGCGTCGTCAAGCGGTAAGACACAAGGTTTTGATCCTTGCATTCGGGGGTTCGAATCCCTCCGCCCCAGCCAGTTTTTATACAGGCATGACATAGAGGTTCTGAAAGATGCCAAATATAATGAAGGTGTTCACCGGTAACGCCAACCCCGAGATTGCGCAGGAAATCTGCAATTATCTCGACATGCCGCTATCAAAGGCGGAAGTCAAACAATTCAGTGACGGAGAAATTTCCGTCGAGATCGGGGAAAATGTGCGGGGAACGGATGTTTTTGTCATCCAGCCGACCTGTACGCCGGTCAATGATCACCTCATGGAATTGGTGATTATGGTGGATGCTTTGCGCAGGGCATCAGCCAGACGTATCACAGCAGTTCTGCCCTATTACGGCTATGCACGTCAGGACCGTAAGGTTCGACCGCGCGTACCTATTTCGGCCAAGGCAGTGGCAGAGATGCTGATGGCAGTGGGAACGAGAAGGGTGCTTTGCATGGATCTTCATGCTGGCCAGATTCAAGGTTTTTTCAACATCCCGGTTGATCATCTCTACTCAGCTCCTATTTTGCTGAAACATATCAGGCGAAATTTCGAGGATGTTGTTATGGTATCGCCGGATGCTGGTGGCGTGGAACGAACCAGGGCTTTTGCCAAGCGTCTTAATGCGGATCTGGCTATTATCGATAAACGTCGCGAGCGTGCCAATGAGTGCGAGGCTATGAATGTTATCGGTGATGTCAGTGGCAAAACAGCTGTTCTGCTGGATGATATGGTCGACACAGCTGGTACCTTATGCGGTGCTGCCGCCCGATTAAAAGAAAACGGTGCCAAAGAAGTGCATGCCTGCTGTGCTCATGCTGTTCTTTCCGGCCCAGCCATTGAGCGCATTAATAATTCGCAAATAAAATCATTAGTGGTGACCAACTCCATACCGCTTGCAGACAAAGGCGAGCGTTGCGATAAAATCAAAGTGCTGTCTGTCGGTGAGCTGCTTGGCGAGGCCATCAGTCGCATCCATTCGGAAGACTCGGTCAGTTATCTTTTTGTATAGCCTGCCCGTTGCGCATCCTGCCGTTCCGATAGAAAATTCAAAATTTAATTTTGTTATATAAGAAAGGGGAGTGATATGATTCAGGTTGATATTCCGGCCGCTGTTCGGACAGTTTTCGGAAAAGGTGAATCACGGCGTCTTCGTATGGATAAAAAGACTCCGGCTGTAGTATACAGCAAGGGTGAGGAAGCTCTTGCCTTACAATTCGACGAAACAGCACTGTATAAAAATCTGCTGTTCATTCATGGTCGTAATGCGGTTGTCACCTTGGATATTGAGGGTGATTCCGTTGGAAAACGTCATGTTATGGTTCAAGAAATCCAAAAAGATCCTGTTCAGGAAGAAGTTCTGCACGTTGATTTCCTGGAGATTGATCTTGAGAGCACCAGAAAGTTCAATGTTGACCTGCGCCTGACAGGCGTGGCAAAGGGCGTTGATTTGGGTGGCGAATTGAATGTCTCCAAGCAATCCCTGGTCTTACAGGGACATCCGCTGGATATACCGGACGAGATCGTGGTGGATATCACAGCCTTGGAGCGCGGCGGAGAAGGTATCAGCTGTAAGGATCTGGTTATACCGGAAAACGTCGAAATGCTCGATAAACCGGAAGCTGTCTGCGCTGTTGTTATTTAACAACACCACAAGAACAGCAAGAATCGAGTCGATTTAATCGATTAAAACCGAAAGAAAGCCTGCTTTCTTTCGGTTTTTTTTATTGCAAGCTCCGGGCTTCCCCCCCCCCCTTCTATTGCCCTGCTTCC
>MTKO01000033.1 GCA_004028505.1 Candidatus Electrothrix aarhusensis | reverse complement strand
TTTTGTTAGAATAATTTTGGTCGGGTACTTATAGGGACCGATAGAAACAGGCCCACCAGTAACCCGCTCAATCAGCTCAGGCTCAGTGTATTTTCGTCCATGCTGATAGATATTTTCCGTTAACCAGCCATGTAGGGTATCAAACCGCCCCTGCCTGATCTGATCGGAGATCCCAGGATGAGCCTGAAGAGCCTGACTGTAGAACTGAGCACTGAGCACATTGCCCAAGGTGTACCCCTGAAAGGCACCACCAATCTGTCCTGCAAACCAGTGGACGTCTTGCAGAACTCCATCGCGATCATCAGGCGCATGCATCCCGAAATCCTCCTCAAAGCGAGCATGCCAGGCATCAGGGAGATCTTTGATGGCCAGCTTGCCTTCTAAGAGATCCATCTCAAAATCAAAACGCAGCATGACGTGCAGATTATAGGTCACCTCATCCGCGTCCGTGCGGATCAGCGAGCGTTCCACCTTGTTAATCGCCCGATAATAGGTTTCCAAAGACACATCCTTGAGCTGCGCAGGAAAGATAGCTTGCAGGCGGGGATAGAAATACTCTGTAAAAGGACGGCTCCGCCCCACAATATTCTCCCATAATCGGGATTGGCTCTCATGGATCCCGTCCCCGGTGCCACCTGCTAAGGGCGTACCCTCGAACGCCCTGTTGATACCCTGCTCATACATGGCATGCCCGGCCTCATGAATCACGCTATAGAGGCATTCTCCCAGGAAATCCTCTTTAACCCGGGTGGTGATGCGCACATCGTCCAGGGAAAACTTGGTCATAAAGGGATGGTGGGTCTTATCCATGCGGCCCCGCTGGAAATCATAGCCAATCCGGCGGGCAACCTCTTCGCAAAACTGCAACTGTTCAGCCTCGGGAAAGAGCTGGCGCAGGCAGGCATCATCCGCAGGCTCCTGCTCAAATAGGTGGATTGGTCCCAATCAAGCAGGCTGGCAGCCATATCCAGATCATTGATCTCTTGCAGGCGGGTTTTTAATTCTTGGAGTTTATCGCGCATGGGGTCCTCTCTGCGTCCTTGTCCAGGTTGTCCTTCCTTGTCCCGGAGGGACAGCCGATAATAGCCCCGTGATTTATCGCGGGGTAGGAAGTCATCGTACTAACTCCGCAGCGCACTGTCTGCTTGCTAAAAAACAAGCAGATAGACAATCTTAGACGGTCAGTTACGTATGCCGCCTACCCTTGCACAACATAGGGTGCAGGATCTTTCAGCCCAGCCTCAGCAAAGCCACGCAGCCGCAGGATACATGCATCGCAATGCCCGCAGGCAAGGTCATCCACAGGATCATAGCAGCTATGCGTCTTAGAGTAATCCACCCCCAGCTGGTTGCCCACCTCGATGATCTCCTTTTTACTCAGCTCAATCAGGGGCGCATGCAGTGTAAAAGGAGAACCGGTGCTGCCCTCCTTGGTGCCCAGGTTGGCGGCCCGCTCAAAGGCCTTGAGGAAATCAGGGCGACAATCTGGATAGCCGCTGTAATCCACCGCATTGATACCGAGAAAGATATCTGTGGCTCCAATGACCTCAGCCCAGGCCAGGGCATGGGAGAGGAAAATGATATTCCGGGCCGGGACATAGGTGACCGGGATTTCTTGCTCCATCTCCGCGACCTCCCGATCCTTGGGCACCGCTATATTTGAGGTCAGGGCCGAGCCACCAATGGCCCCTAGGTCCAAGCGCAGGACCAGATGCTCAGCCGCTTCCATATTCTGGGCAATAGCTGCGGCCCGTTGCAATTCAATATCCTGCTTTTGGCCATAGCGAAAGCTCAGGCAATAACATTGAAAGCCCCTGGATCGGGCAATGGCCAAGACTGTTGTGGAGTCTAGGCCGCCGCTGAGGAGGATAACTGCTTTTTTTCTTTTCGTGTTCATCCCTTGTTCACCCTTGTTCCTTTCTTCTCTCCCAGCTGTTCTTCTGGGCATATTTCCATTGCTGATACAATGCGTACCTCTTCCGGGTTGACCTCTGCCCGATAGGCAAGTACCTGCACTCCCTGCTTTTGTACCTCGGCCAAGGTTTCCGCATACACCGGATCAATATGCCGGGCCGGGGCAAAGCAGCGACCGTCCGCCCGCTGAACACAAAACAACACCGCTGCCCGTGTTTCCTTGTCGATCAGGCGAGCAAGCTCATGCAGATGCTTGGTGCCTCTGGCTGTGACGGCATCCGGGAACATGGCCTTGTCCTCTTCCACCAGAGAGCAGTTCTTCACCTCAACATAAACCGGCCCGGCCTCTGTTTGCAGCAAAAAATCAAGGCGGCTTTTATCCGAGACCTTGATCTCGGACTGCACAGATGCAACCCGGCCAAAGGCATCAATCACTCCATTATTGAAGGCCTCATGAACCAGCTTATTGGTCATGCTGGTATTCACCCCGATCCAGACCCCGTTCTGATGTACCATCTCCAGGGTCCATGCGTATTTCCGTTTAGGATTATCCGACTTGGAGATAATAACTGGGCTGCCCGGTGCAGAGCAGCCGCGCATGGCACCGGAGTTGGGACAATGCACGGTTAGTTCCGTGCCGTCGGCAAGGGTGACATCAGCGAGAAAGCGTTTATAGCGTCTCAGCATGGTTCCCTGTTGTTGAATGGGTGGAAGGTGCATAAGAATATGATTTTGATCTTTTTTCAGGGAGATCCCTCTTGTCTTCTTCAGGCGACTGGCCCTATTCCAGAAACGCCGGGTACAACAAGTACCATAGAGAAAAATAAATGCAACTGCTCTTTCATCCCCTGCTGAAAAGGCAGGAAGAAAAGGATCTTCCACCCCTCTTGCTGTAATCTTTCTGCAATTTTGTCATGGTATTTTTACCCGGTTATAGGTATCATGCGCTCCAGATTATTACTCATTCATTGTGGAGACTCATTATGAACTACTCTTCTGAAGTAAAGGAGATGCACTGTGTTGTCCAGGGGACAAACCACGGGCCTGCGCCCATCCCCCAGGAGGGACAGTGGAATCAAGTGCGTCAGATTGGAGATATCAACGGACTTACCCACGGTGTAGGCTGGTGTGCTCCCCATCAGGGAGCCTGCAAGCTGACCCTGAACGTCAAGGACGGAATTATCGAGGAGGCCCTGATCGAGACCATCGGATGCACCGGTATGACCCATTCCGCAGCTATGGCTTCGGAGATCCTGCCGGGCAAGACTATCCTGGAGGCCCTGAACACTGATTTGGTCTGTGACGCCATCAATGTGGCCATGCGGGAGCTCTTTAAGCAGCTCGCCTACGGTCGCAGTCAATCCGCTTTTTCCGAAGGCGGTTTGCCCATCGGAGCCGGTCTGGAAGATCTGGGCAAGGGACTGCGTTCGGTGACCGGAACCACCTACGGCACCAAGCTCAAAGGCCCCCGCTACCTGGAAGTGGCTGAAGGCTATGTGATAGAGCTGGGCCTGGATGCGGATGACGAGATCATCGGTTATAAATTTCTCAAAATGGGGCCGATGATGGACGCTATTAAAAAAGGCGTTGATCCGGCAACGGCAATGGAAGAGGCTACCGGCACCTACGGCAGGTTCGCTGATGCCGTGAAAACTATTGATCCCCGGCAGGAGTAGACATCATGGCATTGTTTGAAGGATACGAACGAAGAATCGACAAGATCAATGCGGCTCTGGCCGAGCACGGTATTAAGGATCTTGAGGAAGCCCGAAAGATGAGCACAGATGCGGGCCTTGATGTGTACACCATTGTCAAAGAAGTACAGCCTATCTGCTTTGAAAACGCCTGTTGGGCCTATATTGTCGGGGCTGCTGTGGCCCTGAAAAAAGGCCAGACCAAGGCGGTGGATATCGCCTCAACCCTGGGCATCGGCCTCCAGGCCTTTTGTATTCCTGGCTCGGTTGCTGAAAATCGCAAGGTGGGTATCGGTCACGGTAATCTGGCTGCCATGCTGCTCAACGAAAACACCCGTTGCTTCGCCTTTTTGGCCGGGCACGAGTCCTTTGCCGCTGCGGAAGGGGCCATAGGTCTTGCCCAGTCAGCAAACCGGGTGCGCACCGAGCCTTTACGGGTCATTCTCAACGGTCTGGGCAAGGATGCTGCTTATATCATCTCCCGAATCAACGGCTTTACCTATGTGAGGACCCAATTTGATTATGCCAGCAGCGCCTTGGATATTGTGTCGGAAAAACCTTTCTCTGAGGGACTTCGGGCTAAGGTACGCTGCTATGGTGCTGATGATGTCCGTGAGGGTGTGGCTATCAACCATCATGAAGGGGTGGATGTCTCCATCACCGGTAATTCGACCAACCCGACCCGCTTCCAACATCCTGTAGCAGGTACCTATAAGAAGGAATGCCTGGAGCAGGGCAAGAAATACTTCTCTGTGGCTTCCGGCGGCGGTACCGGTCGGACGCTGCACCCGGATAATATGGCTGCCGGACCGGCTTCCTACGGCATGACCGACACCATGGGCAGGATGCATTCCGATGCCCAGTTTGCCGGGTCTTCCTCGGTTCCAGCCCATGTGGAAATGATGGGTTTTATCGGCATGGGGAATAATCCTATGGTTGGTGCGTCTGTTGCAGTTGCAGTTGCTATGGAGCAGGCTGTGGGGTAGTACTCGTCAAACCTCATCGTTTTCTGTTTGTTTATCGAACAAAAAAAATACCCCGTTCCTCCTCGGAACGGGGTATTTTTTACAGCCGAATCAAAAACGAAAGAGATCAACTCTACGTTTCACGGCCATATCCTTAATAATACCACCTTCCATGCCTCCAATGATATCGGTAAGGATAACCGGAATGCCAGTAGCCATAAAATCTCGGGTGCCAATAGCTTCTCCACCGACGATAGTCAATTTCTCTTTTTCGAACCTCGGAAGCCTCTTTCAACAGTTTTTCCGATTCCTTGTCTCCGCGACTGACTGCAATCTTCAGCCATTTTTCCGCTTCCTGAGGATCAGGCCCCATTTCTTCAAGGCCGGTCAGGTAGAAACGTCCAAGTGCTTTTTGCGCCTCAAGGTCTCCGCGTTCCGCTGCGTCCCTCATCCATTTAATCGCCTGATAACTGTCCTGCCGCACCCCGTCTCCGCGAAAAAAACGTAATCCCAAATCATAGGCAGCGCGAGGATCCTGTTGCGCAAGTGCCTCCAGGGCTGGAATCCGTCCTTCTGGATCAGCATCTGGAACAGCGGTGGACGGATCGTGTGAGGCATAATCCAACGGACGATCAGCGACACCAGACGAATTGTGAATCCGCATCGTTTGTTGCGGAGGTGGTGGCACTGGGACACATGCCGCAAGGGAGACCAAGATAAAGGCCAGCAGAGCAAACCGATTGATTATATTTTTTTTGCACATAGGCTCTCCTCCTTATGAGACCAGCAGTTAGTTGACCCTAAGCGAGCCTCCACGACCAGAACCGCCCTGGATCGATTGGGCCTCATAATTCTTTAAAGCACGTACCATTCCATTATAGGCATCAACAAATGCAGCCACGGTGGCCTTCCCTTCCGGAGTACTGCTCATGCCGCCCAGACTGGTGCCGCCTCGACTACCGAAGGCTCCCAGTGCGGCACTGTAATTATTTGAAGTGGAACTTCCTTCTGAGGCGGAAATCTGCACCGCTGAACGAATATCAAAAAGTGAAAGCGTAACTACAGACGATTTCATTCCCAATCCGCCTCCCAAACTCCCCCAGGTACTGCCCACGAGACCGCCGACAGTGCCTGCAACTTTGCCTATGGAGGATTCGTCTATAACAATCTGAGGTTCCAGATAATAATCCGCCGCTACCCGTTGTCCCTCCTGCTGCTTCGACCCTGCTCTGTACTCACCGGAGTTTCTTTGGGTGTCCGTAATGCGTGACAGCCTGCTGTCGGTTCGAAGATTGCCGACCGACGTAATCATAAAACAATTGGACTGCTGGACAGCGAGACGAAGCAGCGGCTCAATTGTCGTAACTTTTGTTGCCCTGCCGAATTCGCTGTACCACCTTGCAGCTCGACCGTCATCAATGGCCAATGTTCCAAAGGGCTGTTCACAGCGCTCGATATTGGCATCAACACTTGTTGCGCCTCCGGCCGAGCCGCTTACCGCTGTACCGCCTCCTCCTGCGGCAACACAGCCTGATAAGGCTAACCCGCAATAAACAACAGGAATCAAGAGATGTTTATAAAACTTCATTTTGTGTCCTCCATTGGTGCTTCATATTGACAGATCGGCACCGATTGACGGTGCCACCGATTCAGATGTATTCCATGATAAATAATATTGCGCTGTTAAGTAAAGCAGTATTTT
The DNA here is from genome assembly GCA_004028505.1 of Candidatus Electrothrix aarhusensis. Classification (GTDB taxonomy): domain Bacteria; phylum Desulfobacterota; class Desulfobulbia; order Desulfobulbales; family Desulfobulbaceae; genus Electrothrix; species Electrothrix aarhusensis. The sequence goes on along the minus strand of MTKO01000033.1, from coordinate 3,671 downwards.
ATGAAAACCTCCTCCTTGAACGCTCTTCGATAATAGTTTATCTTTCGCTATGTGAAAAAATAGCAATCAGTGAACTCCACACAACTCCCCTGACAAGGCCACATCCTATGCACCCCCCAGAACTCCGCTTCATCGGTAAGGTCCACAGCGATATCCACAGCATCAAGGATGCGCCGAAATTTCACGCCGAGTCGGACCGCACCGGCTCCCTGGAAATTTATCCCGAATATGAGGACGGATTAAAGGGCATTGTTGCAGGCCAGACCATCGTTGTCCTCTGCTGGTTTCATCTGGCAGACCGGAACGCCTTGCAGGTCTATCCGCGTGGCGACAAATCCAGAGGCTTACACGGTGTGTTCGCCACTCGCAGTCCCATGCGGCCCAACCCCATTGTCATTTCCGAGCTCAAAGTTCTGGCTGTGGACGGCTGCCGAATTGAGGTTTCCGGCCTGGATATTCTCAACGGCACGCCCATCGTTGACATCAAGAATGTCCCTTCCTGAAAAAGACTTGCCAGAGTGTGAACTCCTTCTATTCTCCCCAAATAAACCAAATTCACCTCCATGCAGAGAATTGCATCGAATGCGGTCTCTGTGTTCGAGAATGCAGTTTTTTGCAGCAATACGGCTCTCCCAAGATCATTGCCGCCTCCTGGCAGCGAGACAGTCCATTCAATCCATCAGGCAGCAACTGCCTTTTTTCTGCAACCTTTGCGGTCTCTGCACAGCAGTTTGTCCGCCAAAGGTTGGCCTTGACCCGGCGGCCATGTTCTTGGAAATGCGTCAGCAGATCGTGGCGAGCAGGGCTGCACCCTTTCCCGAACATAGGCGTCTCCTCGCCTATGAAGAGCGTGGTGTTTCAGATCGCTATTCCTGGTTTGCCCTGCCGGAAAATTGCGATACCGTGCTTTTCCCTGGCTGCGCCTTTGTCGGAACCCGTCCGACACGTCTTTTGGAGCTGTTCGAGCACCTACGCCAAGGCATCCCCTCTCTCGGCATGGTCCTGGGCTGCTGCACCAAGCCCTCCCATGATCTTGGCCGAACGGATTTTTTTCAGAGCAAATTCGAAGAACTGCGGCAGGCTCTTGTACAACAGGGGGTGCGCCGGGTTCTGGTTCTCTGTCCGAGCTGCCATGCAATATTCAAGCAATACGGTTCTCCACTGGCAACAGAGTATGTCTATACCCTCCTTGCAGACCAGTCCTTGCCAGAAAAATATGTTACGGATGTTACGGATGGGAGCAGGAGGAGGGTCACTGTGCATGATCCCTGTGCAGCGCGGCAGGATATTGAAGTCCACGCCTCGGTACGTAAAATCCTGAATGCTGCTTTGCTGAAGGTGGAGGAAATGCCGCATCATGGGAGGAAAACCGTCTGCTGCGGGGAAGGTGGGGCCGTACCCTTTCTACGGAAAGATCTTGCCCGGCAATGGGGTGACATTCGTCAGCAGGAGGCGGAAGGAGCACTCACCGTACCTCTCACGGTCACCTATTGCGCAGGCTGTGTGGATTTTCTCAAACCCCGAATGCGCATTGTTCATCTGCTTGACCTGCTTTTTGCCCCGGAAACGACCTTGGCGGGCAGGGCAAAGATTGCCCGAGCCCCGTTTACCTACTTGAACCGGTTGCTCCTCAAACGGCGGCTGAAAAAAATGTTATCCAGAACAAGACGGTAGCTGCATGTCATGGCTTTTATTTTTCCAAAGCCATCGAAGGAGAAGAAGAGCCGGTCAGGCCAACAACCTGATCCAAGGCCTCAATAAGAGCAAAAGGCGGGCGAGTGGTAAAAACGCCGGTTCCCACTTCATTCTCAGGATGCAGCCCGCGAAGAAAAAGGTACAGGGCCCCGCCGAAATGCTCATCATATGTATAACCTCTAATCCTCCCCTTGAGAAAACGATGCAGGGCCAGGGTATAGATGAGATATTGCAGATCATAACGATGATCAAGCATGGCTGTCCCGAGTTGCTCCTGCTGATAATCGCTAGGGCTGTCGCCAAGATAATTAGATTTATAATCCGCCAGATAATAGCGACCGTTAACAGAGAACACTAAGTCTATAAAGCCGACCATCAGTCCTTCTAGCACCTCGTGTTGATTCGGCAGGGGCGGGTAAGAAAACTCCTCCAACACCTGATTGAATCTATCCAACCGCATGGCAAGAAGAGGAAAATAAAAGGCCATTTCATTGACTCTATCGTTATCCTGGACAGCGGAGAGGAAAAAAATCTCCTCATCCTGCTTCACCTTGAGGCCGGTATTCAGTATATCCTCCATCCAGCTGCCCACCACGGGCAACCAGCTTTGATCAAAACCGGCTCGGGCCAGTTCTGCTCCAATCACCGCCTCATGACCGGTTGGATCGGTAAAGCTGATCTTCTCCAGGATGGCATGGAGGCAAGTTCCTGCTGCTGCTCCCTTGGGAAAACGAAAGGTATCCAGGACCGGAGGCTCTGGTAATCCGTTTTGCTTGACCGAGTCGCTGGCCGTGACCTCATCATAATCAGGTCGTTCCGGCTGCATTATGCTGACATGAACAGTATCATGGGGTGCATCGGAATCAAGGGCAGCAATCAGACCGGAATAACTGGTCAGTCGCCAACGGGTATCAATCTGCCCCTTAAAGGCCGGGCTGATCAACTTGGCTTCACTGTCCGTGTTGTTGAGATTCGGTGGAAAAAAGCTCTCTGGAAAGGGCTTCAAGGCTAGCATACCGGTTCCATTATCCAAGCGGTTTAGGCGGTCCAAATCTGTAAGAAGCTGGTCAGGATCAGGTAAACCACCGTGCAGCAGGTAACAGAGGGCACTGTCCTCCATCTTGCTGACCCGGCCCCAGCAAAAAAAACAGCAGGCCCGAGCCCTGGTCACGGCTACGTAGAGCAGGCGCAGATCTTCAGCAAGCCGTTCCTTTTCTGCCAAGAGAAAATGCTCATCTTCACCGCTGCCCAGATCAAGGCAAAGTGTATCAGGATGGCCAGGACGATGAAAGGACAGGGGCCTCTTATCTGAACATGGCCGGGCTGCCCAAAGAAAGGGGAGAAAAACCACCGGGTATTCCATGCCCTTGGATTTATGAATGGTGACGATCTTGACCAGGTTCTCATCGCTCTCCAGCCGCAGCTGTTGGTTCTCCGCATGTTTTTCCGGAGAATGGATCTGATCGCTGAACCAGCGCAGCAGGGCGTTGGCACCATGCACCCCGAAACGGTAGCGGGACTCTGCCTGGAGCAGCTCGGCAAGATGGAGAAAATTGGTCAGCATCCGTTCTCCGCTCGGGGCGGCGTGGAGACGGCTGACCGTCTGCTGATCCTTAAGCAGTTTTTGCAACATGGGGATAACGCCCTGCTGCTGCCAGGTTCGGCGATATCGGGCCAGCACAAACATAACCTCTTCCCATTCCTGCTCATCATTGCGGAGGTTATCCAGCCGTTCCGCCGTGTAGCCGAACAGCTCCGTGACTAAGGCTGTCCGCACCAAGGCGGAATCAGAGAGATCATTGAGGGAGGTCATAACAGTGAGCAGCTGCCTGGCCTCTTTGCCGGAAAAAACCGATTCTTGGCTAAAGGAAACAGAGGTGATAGACAGGGCGCTCAACTCTTTGCGGACAAGATCAGCCTCAGCATGGGTGCGAACCAGCACGGCAAAATCACCCGCGCTCAGGGCTTGGTCCCCG
>MTKO01000142.1 GCA_004028505.1 Candidatus Electrothrix aarhusensis | reverse complement strand
TGGCCCAGTCGAATCGGATGTGTTTTTTCATGGTGTTTTTCAGCTCTTGCTCAGATCTCTTTTTTCTCTTCGCAGCTTTCTATTGCGATATCCAGCGTGTCGTTATTGAAATCCTTTATGCCGGAAATTGCTATACCGTCATGTGACAGCGTATCAATTATACTGTCTTCCAATCCGCCATCAACGGCCCAAGTATAAAAGCGTTGTGCTACTTCATCGGAATTGGGTAGTGGGTCAAACCTGTTGCTCGGCCATGTCACCCCTCCGTTATCATGGAGTTAAAACTGGATTACTCACAGGTTCGACCCACTACCATGTAAGGGTCACTTTCTTCACGACCTTCTCCGTTGTTGAATTTGAGGGATGCAGGTGAACAGCTACGCGTCAGCGGCTGATACTTTGTATTTTTGTAAACTCCCGAATAAGTACAACATACTTGCATTTGTCAATTCTGTAAAATATATTATTTCATGGCTACATGAAGATGTAAATTTGGTCGGGATAAGCAGGATTCAAACCCGCCCTGTAACCCTCAATCACTGCGCGGCCTGATTTTGCTCTGTGATTCCAATATGAGTACTTCTCAAATGATGTTCCGAAGACGAGCAAAGTAAAGTTGCCAAAAGTTTTGGTAATAAATATTACTCTTTATTGATATAACCTATTGATTATTATTAAAAACTTGACTTTCAGCCCAGGTTGGGACAAAATCATTTCATAACCAATTGAGTTATCGTTGACGATTTGGCATTTTTCGACTTTTTACCAGACTATCAACTCACATTGAGCGGGTTTAAATCTGATTTTTTATTAATTAAAGTTACGAGTAAAAACAGAGCATTGGGGTAGTTGCAAGAAATATCTTTTTTCGAGTAACCTCTGCTGGACAATTCATCAGGTAATTTCACCCTGCTTTAGCAGGTTAAAATCGTAACTAATCAAATGTGCAATGGTAGGGTGAAAGACAAAGAGCAGGTAGTAGATTGACTCGAATTGTTATTTGTTTATAGCATTTTACCATGTGGTAGCGGCGAAAAAATCTATCTGTCATTTTAACTCATTTTTTACATCTTGTAACCCGCTCAATGTGAGTATCAATTGTTAATTTATCTATTCTGAGAACGAAGTTAAAGAATTGGTTGTCATCCCGAGCTTTGCAGAACAAGGGGGAAGACTTTTTCTGTCATAAAAAACATAAAGCTTGAGAGTAGGAAGTTAAAATCATAGACAAAAGAGGAGGGATGCATATAATAAACACCCTATCGTGCTTGTATCATGATGAAAAAAACTATACTGAACAAAAAATGAAGGGGGGATAAAAGTGAAAAAGATTATGGTGATGCTGCTGATTCTGTTGATGTATGGACAGGCATATGCAAGCACAGGGCAAGATTTTTTTGTATCTGTTGAGGATGGAGGCACAGCACTTTATTATTACCCGGTAACTGACCCAAATACATTTGGGCAGAGGGTATTGATTGATGATACCCTAGAAGGAGTCGGAGGAGAAAAAATTGAACTAGCCGACTTTAACAATGATGGACGCTCTGATATTTTGCTAATGGGTGGTAGTAATACTTATATTTATTATCAGGGTGCAAATATAAAGTTTGTCAAAACAGATATCATTTATGATTTGGTCTTAGATGATTTTGGTGGCCTCAGCCCGGAAGCTGGAGATTTTAATAATGACGGTTTGCAGGATTTTATCTACGTTGATAAGATGCCGCTTACTGAAAAGATTTTTATTGCGCTTAACAATGGAAACGGCAGCTTTTCCGGTTATGTTCTGGATACAGTAGGACCTATCTGGGGATACACAGTAAGTTCAGGTGATTTTAACGAAGACGGCAACTTGGACATCTTGGAGCAGCCGTACCCTACCGGAGGAACTATTGTAGATGCCCCTATTTACCTACGTGCTGGCAATGGCGATGGTACTTTTGCAGGCAGGACAGATGTTTTTCATGCTAACTACCTCATCGGAACAAAGCCGTTAATTGCCGATTTTGATAATGACAATCATCTGGATGTCATCGTTGGTGGTGACGATGATGGCGACCCAGGCCAGGCATTTCTGTTTCGTGGAAACGGAGACGGGACATTTACATCCGCCGGAGAGGCGTATGACTCGAGTCTACTTGAGTGGGGCGGGGATCAATGGAATCACACTTCAAATAATGCCTATGATTTTGATCGTGATGGAGACAAGGATGTTTTGCTGATAGGTCAGGATCTGGACTCTGTTCCTAATGGAAACCTTGTGTTAATCATGGAAAATCAAGGCGACGGAACATTTGTCGGACCGCTGTCTGTGCCTGACCTGAGTACCGGCTTGGTTTCATTTGTCGGGCCGGGTTCGAATGCAGTGGAAAGCATAAATATTCTAAGCGACGGTACATGGAAATCCTACGACAGTCTTCAGCCGGGCTGGGAAGCAGCGGATTTTGATGATTCAAATTGGCGAAATGCCTATGCGCCATATCCTAATTATAGCCAACCTACAGATTTGATATCTGAAACGAATGCCGTATTTATGTGGGATTACCCTGCTGCTGATATTCCATCCGGGACAAATGGTCCTGATGAAGCTTTCTTCAGAAAAACCTTTAATATTTCTGTAGACCCTTCAAATATTATCAACGCCACGGTATCTGTCGTCGCTGATGATGATTTTGATTTTTATGTCAACGGTATACACGTATATGAGGATTGGGACGGAATCATCGGTTTCCCCAATGTGCCTTATGTTATAGATATAAAACCATATCTAGTTCAAGGGAAAAACGTATTGGCAATGTATGCCAGCGATTCATATGGTATATATGAATGGGCATTGGTTGATGCAACTATAGAGTTCGATTTTCCAAAGAAAGTTCCTGTCAAAACCACCGGAAAAATCAAAACCTATAATTGGAAATCAGATATAGACCGAGCCGAGTTCTCTATGAAAGGTGTAAAGGATATCGATACTGCCGCAAAGTATGCCGAAGAATACGGAGCCCCCGTAACCTTTCACTTCGGCGCTCCCGGTGAGGAACCGATATACAGCTTCAGCGCAGCTGACGGTGATTTTCTTAATGTACAAAAGAATAAAATGTATTTCCGTACTCCTTCCGATGATCTGAGGGTGACCTGCCGTTTTCAGAAAGAAATATGTTCTGTCAGAATCAGGCACAGCAATTTTGACGGGGATGTTCTTGATGCGCTTCTCACAGGAGATATGACGGTGACTCTTGGAGTCGGTGATACCAAATACACCGAAACCGGCGAATGGAAACAGTATAACAGCAGAAGCGGGAAATTGACCGAGTACAAAAAATAACTGAGTTTTCACCTGACGTACTCCAGGCAGAATAGTCTGAAAGAAAAAAAGCCCCGCATCAGGCGGGGCTTTCGTTTTCATAGCTATAGCTTCCGGAAGAATGACCAAAAAATGAAGGGATACCGCTTTAATTCATCGAAAAAAAACCGATTTCCTGTTCAGGGCACAAACCTCTCCTTCCTCTCACCCCTCCCAAAAAGGCGACATAGCCCGAAGATCAGCAATAATCTTGGGCATTTTATCCAGCACAAAATCCACTTCTTCTTCTGTATTATATATAGACAGACTAAAACGGATCGACCCATGAGCCGCAGTAAAGGGCACGCCCATTGCCCGGAGCACATGCGAGGGCTCCAACGAACCCGAGGTACACGCAGATCCCGAGGAAGCGCAGATCCCGTGCTGGTTCATATGCAGGAGAATAGCCTCGCCTTCCACATACTCGAAGCTGATATTACTGGTATTGGGCAGGCGGTCTTCAGCATGACCGTTAAGGATGGATTTAGGAATAGAGCTCATCAGGCCCTGCTCCAGCTTATCCCGCAAAGCGCGAACGCGGGTATTTTCCTCTTCCAGCATCTCCCCGGCCAGCTGGCAGGCCCGGCCCAGTCCGACAATCGAGGGCACATTTTCCGTGCCGCCGCGACGACCACGTTCTTGATGACCACCATGAAGGAAGGGGATATAGGGCGTTCCCTTACGTACATAAAGCACTCCGACCCCCTTTGGCGCATGGAGCTTATGACCGGACAGGGAAAGAAAATCAATCTTGCTCTCCCGAAGATTGATCGGAATCTTGCCCACAGCTTGGACCGCATCTGTGTGGAACAGGATACCCCGCTCCTTGGCCAGAGCCGCCATTTTCTCGACAGGAAACAGCACCCCGGTCTCATTGTTGGCCCACATCACAGAAACTATGGCAGTGTCCTCGGTCAAGGCTTCTTGGTAGGTATCCAAGTTCAGCGTACCATCCGCCTCCACCATGAGCCGGGTGACCCGATGCTTATGGCCGGTCAACAGGTCCAAGGTTTCACAAAGATTCTTGACCGCTGGATGTTCCACTCTGGTGGTAACGATATGCCGATGTTCCGGCTGGCTCTGCAAGGCCGAGAGAATCGCTGTGGAATCGCTTTCTGTGCCACAGCTGGTGAACACGATTTCTTCCGGGTCCGCTCCGATCAACTCGGCGATCTGCGCACGGGCTTGCTCAACAACCTGCCCGATCTGACCACCAAAGGTATGCATGGATGAGGGATTGCCGTAGCAATCCTGAAGAAAGGGCATCATTACCTCCAACACCTCGGGAGCAATCCGGGTGGTGGCGTTGTTGTCCATATAAATGACCTTATCGCTGCCGCAGTCCATTATTTTTCCTCCTCAACAATCAGGCTGTCCACCACCTGTTCACGCAGTTTCTTTTCCACGTACTCTTTCAGGGTAGTTCGAGAGGAATGACAACCAGCGCAGGCTCCTCGCAGAGACACCGTAACAAAATCGCCGTCCACATCTACCAGCTCAATATCACCACCGTCCTTTTTCAAGGTAGGTCGGATCTCTCGCTCTAAAACCTGCTCGATCTTTTTAATCTTCTGCAAGGTGGTCATCCGCTGTTCTTTGACCGGCGTGCTTTTTTCCGACAGGCCTTCCACGGTCTGCTGGAGAAGTACCCGCAAGCGGTCCTCACATTTACCGCAGCCGCCTCCGGCCTTGGTGAAATTAGTGATCTCCTCAACAGAACGAAGTCCAGATTCCTGGATCGCCCGAATCACATCAAGGTCGGTCACGCCGAAGCATTCGCAGATCACTTCGCCCTGTGCCATGGGCAAAATTACGCCCCGGTAATCGGCAATGGCCGCTTCCAAGGCCTCCCGGCCCATGACCGAGCAGTGCATTTTTTCTTTAGGCAGGCCACCCAAGGCTTCAGCAATATCCTCATTGGTGATCTTGGCAGCCTCATCTATAGGCATTCCTTTGATAAGCTCTGTCAGGACCGAAGAAGAAGCGATGGCAGAGGCGCAACCAAAAGTTTTAAATTTAGCATCGACAATAATGTCCTTTTCGTCTACCTTAATGGTGAGCTTTAAAGCGTCGCCACAAGCCAGTGAACCCACATCGCCGGTACCGCTGGGGTTATTTACCTCTCCCACATTCTGCGGTTGTATGAAGTGCTGCTGCACTTTGTCTGTATATTCCCACATAATAGTCTATCTATTAACGAAGATTTATGGTATTTAAGGCCTACTTAACGGCTTCCCACAGCTAAGAGCCCGCACTTGTTCCGCAAGGAAGAAATCCTTGACGAATTTTGGGCAAGGTTACCTCAAAATGACAGGGCATGCACGGGTTAAGGTTGACAATAGGGAAAATTTTTATAATAGTTTTTCTTTTATACTGCGGACGACAATATTGTACCGTGGATACATTGCTTATAGACTGTTTAGTTAATCAGTTATTTTATAAAAAGACATGTGGTCTGGGAGATGAAAAAACATGGGACAAGCACACGATGAAAAACTGATTCTTTGGTTTGACGAGATCGGCATAGACGATGTACCACTGGTGGGAGGTAAAAATGCCTCACTTGGTGAGATGTATCAGCATCTCACTGGCAAAGGCGTTGCCGTACCGCATGGATTCGCCATCACAGCCTATGCCTACCGCTATCTGCTCCAAGAAGCCGGTATTGAAGCAGAGATCCGGCAGGTACTGTCTGATCTGGATACCGAAGACATGGCCAATCTGGCTGAGCGCGGTGAAAAATGTCGAGACATCATCCGCAACGCGCCTTTCCCTGACACCCTGCGGGATGCCATCATTGAGGCCTACCAGAAAATGGAGGCCGAGTACGGAGAGAACTGCGACGTGGCTGTCCGTTCTTCCGCTACGGCTGAAGATCTGCCGGATGCCTCTTTTGCCGGTCAGCAGGAAACCTACCTGAACATTCACGGCTACGACAATATCATCCAGAATTGCCGGAAATGTTTTGCCTCTCTGTTCACCAACCGGGCCATTTCTTACCGTAAGCATCAGGGTTATGGTCAGTTTGATGTGTACCTGTCCATAACTGTCCAGAAGATGGTACGCTCTGATTCTGCTTCTTCCGGTGTTTTGTTCTCCATTGATACAGAGTCTGGTTTTGAGGATGCCTGTTTCATCACCGGTGCTTGGGGTCTGGGGGAAAACGTTGTTCAGGGTGCAGTCAACCCAGATGAATACTACGTGTACAAGCCGAAACTCAAGGAAGGAAAACGTCCCATTGTTGGTAAAAAGATCGGGTCCAAGGCCATCAAAATGATCTACGACAATGACCCGTCCACCGAAGAGCCGGTCAAAAATATCGATACCACTGAAGCAGAGCGTAACTCCTATGTTATCTCTGATGATGAAATCCTTCAGCTGGCCAAGTGGGCCTGCATTATCGAGGATCATTACGGCAAGGGCATGGATATTGAGTGGGCCAAGGATGGCGACGGCAAGGAAGTTGGTACCGGTGATCTGTTCATCGTCCAGGCCCGTCCTGAGACCGTCCATTCCCAGGCCAACAAAAACGTCATGGAGACCTATAAGCTGCTGGAGAAAGGAACTGTCCTGTCTGAAGGACTGGCTGTGGGTACCAAGATCGGTCAGGGTGTGGCCCATTGCATTAACGATGTCAAAGATATCGGCACCTTTAAGAAAGGCGAAGTGCTAGTTACCGACATGACCGATCCGGACTGGGAGCCGATCATGAAGATTGCTGGTGCCATTGTCACCAATCGTGGTGGTCGTACCTGCCATGCCGCGATCATTTCTCGTGAGCTGGGTATCCCCTGTGTTATTGGTACGGGCGATGCTACCGACAATATTTCAACCGGTCAGGAAATCACTGCTTCTTCTGCTGAAGGCGAGACTGGCTATGTCTACGAAGGTCTGCTCAAGTATGAGATTGAGACCACTGATCTGGCCAATATGCCTGCCACCAAGACCAAGATCATGATGAACTTGGCCATTCCGGAAAAGGCCTTCACGGAATGCCAGATCCCCAATGACGGCGTTGGCTTGGCTCGTGAAGAGTTCATTATCAACTCCCACATTGGCCTTCATCCGCTGGCTCTGTACAACTACGAAGAGCTTAAAGCCTCCGACGATCCAGAAAAGCAGGAAATCGTCAAGCGCATTGATCAAAAGACCGCTGCTTATTCTGATAAGAGACAGTTTTTTATCGATAAGGTTGCCGAGGGCGTGGGCCGCATTGCTGCTGGTTTCTACCCCAATGATGTTATTGTCCGTCTGTCCGACTTCAAATCCAATGAGTATGCCAACTTGGTCGGCGGTACGCTCTATGAGCCGGAAGAAGAAAACCCGATGATCGGCTGGCGCGGTGCTTCCCGCTACTACGATCCTAAATATCGTCCGGCCTTTGAGCTGGAGTGTCAAGGTCTGCTCAAGGCGCGTAACGATATGGGCCTGGATAACATCAAACTGATGGTGCCCTTCTGCCGTACCCCGGAAGAGGGCAAAAAGGTCATTGAGGTTATGCGGGACTGCGGCTTGGTTCAGGGCGAGAACGGTCTGGAGCTGTACGTGATGTGCGAGATTCCGAGCAACGTGATCTGCGCTGATGCCTTTGCTGATATTTTTGACGGCTTTTCTATCGGGTCCAACGATCTGACCCAGCTCACTTACGGCCTTGACCGTGACTCCGGTATTGTCACCGGTATCGCTGATGAGCGGGATGATGCTGTGAAAGAGATGATCAAGATGGTGATCAAAACTGCCAAACGCCGGGGTAAAAAGATCGGTATCTGCGGCCAAGGGCCGTCCGACTTCCCCGAGTTTGCCACCTTCCTGGTTGAGCAGGGCATCGACTCAATGTCTTTGATTCCGGATACAGCCGTGAAAACACGACTGGCTGTGCATGAGAAGGAAAAAGAGATGGGGATTGCTCCTGAGTAAGTTGGGGCAGTAAACAAGGAAGAATGAAAAAGGGCGGGCTGCGTAGCAGGTTCCGCCCTTTTGCTGTTTGAGGTCAATGTTACAAAAGCACCGAGCAAGACCATATGAAAATAACAATAAAAAATCTTGGCGCATTGAAACAGGCAGAGTTCACGCTTGGCGAAATGACCATTATATGTGGCGGTAATAATACAGGAAAAACCTACGCTACCTATGCGCTTTATGGCTTCCTATCCAGTTGGCGTGAAGGCTTACCAATTGATATCCCATCAAAGAACGTAAGCGAGCTGATGAGTGAAGGAGTCACGCATATAGATATCAACAATTATATTAAAAATTATGAGCGCATACTTTCTGATGGGTGTGCAGAATATACAAAATTTTTGCCGACAATTTTTGCCGCTCCGAAGGACAGATTTAAAGACAGTTCATTCGCTGTAACCGTTGCGCAAGAGCATGTAAATACTCTTGAAAAATTTGAACGCCGTATGAAGGCTGCAAACAAGGAACTGTTCTTTATTATAAAGGAAGAGACAAGCTGCGATATGGTTGTCACTCTGCTTGCAGAGAAAGGAGAGGTTAAAATTCCGCAGGAAGTGATCAAAAAAGTTATTGGAGATGCACTTAAAGAAATAATCTTTGGGCAGGTATTTCCAAATCCGTTCATTGCCAGCGCGGAGAGGACAGGTGCGGCCATCTTTCGCAAGGATTTGAATTTTGCCCGCAATCGTCTTCTCGAAGAGATGACGAAAACAGATCAATCGGTCAATCCGGTTGACCTCCTGTTTAAGACATATCAAGACTATGCGCTACCGGTAAAGGATAATGTCGATTTTACTCGGCAGATTGAAACCCTAGCTAAAAAAAGCAGCTTTATCGATGAACAGCACCAGGATGTACTGGAAAATTTTTCTGATATTATCGGCGGAAAATACCAAGTTACAAAGAATGATGAGCTGTATTACATCCCGAAAGGTAAAAGAGTCAAATTAACGATGGATGAAAGCTCCAGCGCGGTGCGTTCCTTACTGGATATCGGTTTCTATTTAAAACACATGGCGCAGCCTGGCGATCTGCTGATGGTGGACGAGCCGGAACTTAACTTGCACCCGGAAAATCAGCGACGAGTAGCCCGGCTGTTCGCAAGATTAATAAACCTTGGCATAAAAGTCTTCATCACTACCCACAGCGATTATTTTATCAAAGAGCTGAACACGCTGATCATGCTGAATCATGATAAACAACATGTCAAAAATATTGCTGAACGGGAAGGATATTGCAGAGCTGAACTTATATCTTCAGATCAGATCAAGGTGTATATCGCTGAAGAATCTATGGTAAAATTAGACGGAGGAAAGCGTAGAACCCGCTGTCAAACATTAGTGCCTGCCGATATAGATTCTGAGTTGGGCATCCAGGCACGTAGTTTCGACACAACCATTGAATCTATCAATAGAATTCAGGAAGAGATAGTCTGGGGAGAGGACTGAAATATGACGGACATTGAACTCCTTGATCAGATGATAAAAGATGAAGCAAAGATGGTACTTGAGGAGAAAAACGGAAAGCTATATGTCACATTAAAGGAACCGCAATACCCAAAAGGCTCCGTTACTATTGCAGGAATGCCAAATAACTCCATCGTCATCAAGGCTGATAAGTTCAACTCTCCTGATTCACTTTTTGCTGGCTCAAAAGCGTTCCCCCCGGCGCGGCCGAGACCAAACCTATAAGTAACACTAGCGGAA
>MTKO01000141.1 GCA_004028505.1 Candidatus Electrothrix aarhusensis | reverse complement strand
ATGTTGGTGTCTGACTTCTCAGCGACGTACATGTTGGAAGTATAGCCACAGGCCTTCTCCAACCGCTCCGGCTTCTGCACTGTCTGCCGGAGGTCTCTGAGATCTCCCGGTTCTCGAACATAGAGCGTCCACGCATGCACAGGTTCTCTGACTCCGCAGGGCCGGGGAGTAGCTAGCTGATTTATGCCGCTTCCCGTGTTGCCTTCCCAACCAGACCACGCGGTCGGCACCCTGATTATGGTGATTTCGGAGCTCAATGGCTGGCCTACGCTTCCTCTGTCAACGCTTCGCCGCATCCTCGCGGAATACCGACGCATGACTCGGGGCCATAATGGAGCAGCTTCTCCTTTTATGTAGGGCTCTTTCATCCCCTACTCTATGCCGGTTTATCCCGGCGCTTTCGGTCTGTCCCTTATTGTACTTATTGTAATGGATTGTTCATGATTCCCTCGTATACGTTTAAAACCATACTCAGTGGCAAACCAATCTGCATATATCTCTGATTTTTCGTCTGACCTCTCCTTATGTCTGTCAACATGATGACCCAGTTCATGAACAAATACATCCTTTAAGTAATATGCTTTTAAAGATTTTTTGCTGAATTTCCTCACCCAACGAGTATCTTTTCGGGAATATATTGCACCTGCCCGTTCATACTCTCTTTGAATATGGGGAGCTGGTAATGATTGAGAGGAAACAACCAACTGATCCCTGGGATACGGAAAGAGAAAAATGCAATGTGCATAGTACATTCCAAAGCAAAAGAGGTTGCCCCGAGAAACCTTAAACTGCTTGTTTGAGCCTGATAGAAGAATGACTCCTTTTAATCCGGTGAAAAATTCAGAAGGTAAGGAGTTGATTGCGGTTTCAATATCATTGGTTGAGACCGGCATCAAAAACTTTTCATGGGTCTTTTCATTTTTAATGACGATCTCATTTGAGGAATTCAGTTCGTCATAATATTTCTCGAAATAGGCATATTCAGCTGCATAAGCATATGGATCAAAAAGATTGCGGTTTGTTCGCTTTGACTCAGCCCAATAGTTGTTCCTTCGACCCCTATGACCTGTTTTTTTTTTGTGAAGCATGATTTTTCAATCCAATAGAGGCCGCTCATAATAAGGTTGTCGTATTCAAGTCTGCAGATTAATCGGTTACCAATACAATCAACCCTAACCCTTTAAGACTGTGCAAAGCACTAGGACATTGCGGCGGAATCAATCCAGACAGTTCCAGCCTCTATAAACTGATCAAGTTCTTCTTCGTACTGCCTGTTTCCAAGACAGAGTTCCAACAGAAAATCTTTTGCATGCCTGTACAGTTTTTGCCGTCTTTTTTTGACTTCTTTAGCGTCTTCTTTTTTTGCTATCCCGTCAACTATTCCCTCAATGATGGATTCCAGAATCGGAGTGTAGTCGGAGGCATTATCCAACAGGATGCATTCATGTCGTACATGTAAGTTATCCAGTATTGAAAGGAGGATAATCTCTTCTTTGGTTTTCATTATACTGTTCATTTTATGTGAATGAGTAGTATTGGTAATATTGGTATACTGGTTAATATACGTCTCGTCTCCTTCAGCGAACCTGTCATACATCTTGGAGATCAGGTGGTCTTCTGATCATCCTGTCCGTTGACATCCAAGAGGAACATGCCTGTTATTTAATCCAAACCTCAACCCTTCGGTTTTTCTCCCGCCCGGATGCGGTGCTATTGGAGGCAATGGGCAACTCTTGGCCTACGCATAAAACATCCCGTATGGGCAGTCCCATGGCCTCGAACTCTTCCTTAACAGCCTCCGCCCGTCTACACGATTCCTGATAATTTTCTTCGAGCGGCCCCTCACTGTCGGAGAACCCGACCAAGATGGTTTCTCCGGCTCGGTTTTCCACCAGGAAATTCATCAATCTGTCCAGATCACGCAGGCCTCTGTTGTCCAGTTGCATGGTGTCTCCCTTAAAACGGAAAGTTACTGATAGCTTTTTTGCACCGCGCACGGTGTTGAGATATTTATAGAGCTTCTGGAAGTTATGGTTCAGACCCGTAACCTCCACCTTATGCTCTGAAGCGGTAATGGTGAGATCGACGAAGTGATTTTTACGCACATATTTCTGTCCCTCTTCTCCCTGAGCAAAGGCGACAAACTGCTGTGAATAAGGGTTGTCAGACAGGGCAGGGATATACAGATGCAAACGCCTGCTGACCGGATAGTCTTCCGTTGCCACGGTGAACACGGTGGGTTTGATGGCCGTACCTTCATCTGAAATGCTGAGGACTTTATTGAATTTCACATAAGGGAGTCCGCAATAACCGATCGCGTTCATATGGGCATTGACGGCATCGGAGAGCTTCTCGTTTGAATCCCATCGTTTTGCCGAAGCCACCAGTTTTTTCTTTTTTCCCAGGATGAGGCTCTTAAAGGTATCATGAGTACCTGAGTTCTCGTCCCGTGCGTGGATTGTTATGGCACCGTCCTTCCCGCCGACTTCCGACCAGTTCCTGATTTCACCGGTAAAGATCCTGGCAAGAGTCTCAGCCTTCATCCGCGGGCGGATCGTGTTGGCGGCATTGACGATAATCGCCACGCCGTCCAGAGCCAGGATATGCTCACAGGCCGCGCTTCTCATATCGCCGAACTTGGCAAGGCTTTCAACCTCCTTATCTTTCACTCTCCGTGAAGCCATTGCGATGTCACAGGTTCCTGCTTTCAGATCCTTGAACCCGGTTGATGAACCATGTGCCTTGATCTCTATAACACGGGTTATATTTTCTGCTGGAAATTTCCCTTCCACATTCACTTCAACGGTGGGAACCACTTCATCCCTATGGACAGACGCGGCTCCCATTTTCTTCAGGAAAGCTTCTGCCAAATCCGGTGCAAGCCTGGCTCCTATGGTGTTGGAGCCGTGAAGCCGCAGTATTGTTTTTTTACTTTGACCCAATGTCGTCTGGACACAACATAAGGTGAGTAGAAAAGTTAAGGCGGTTGTTACCACCCTTCTGTTTTTACGACCGGTTGAAATAGTGCCGTTCTGCTGCATACCGTCTCCTTACTTGTTTTCCTTTTTATCAAACTACGTTTACGGCGGAGAACGTAACAGCTGTATTCTCCGCCCAACCGGGTAATAAAATAAACAAGTATTTGATTAGAGTTAAGAGGACGATAATAAAATGTTAGCTTTATCCTGACAGAATCTTAAATACCCATCTCATCTCCTTGGGGGTGAGATAACAAAATAGAAAGTTGGTTGGGCGACTTGAAGGGGTCGCCAGACTTTCATATAAAGGGTCTTTGCTCTCTGGAATCGGCTGTTTTTTCTGCATAAGCAGGTTGCCGGGGAGAAATAATTGAAAATTAACTGTTTTAAAATATGATCGTAACATACCGCTTCTATATTCTTCCTGATGATATCTCAAACAAAGAAAGGAGTGTATTATGATGCTATATCTCTTTATGTTGTTCACTCTTGCCTTGCTCGCCGGGGTGACCGTCTTTTTCTTTACCTCTCTCAGATCAAAAGAGGTCCCGGCCAATGCCCGGCTCATTATTGATGCTTGGAACTCCGTCCACGATGATTGGGCGGAGGATGATAAAGGGTGAATTTGATTCTGCTGTTATCGGTTTGTTAAAATACGATTAGTTTGACTGTATTAAAAAGAATTAATTACAGAAAATACTGCTAACATAATCCTAACAATACGCTAACCGAGCTGTAATCCACACTCGGTACTATCAGTAAAATTTGCGCGGAAAAAGAGAAACAAACGATTCATGGACAACTTGCCTTGACAGCAGGATTTTGGAGAAACAGGTGCCTGATAAAAAAATGATTAACCGGACGCTGCATCGAGAAATTGATGTACTCAAGAAGATGTTTATCGATCTCGGAGCCTTGGTGGAAGACCGCCTGCGCAAGGCATGTATTATCTTGGAAACCGGCGATAATGACCTAGCCGAAGAGATCATCCGCACGGATAACGAAATCGATCACATGGAGGTGCAGATAGAAGAGGAATGCCTCAAAGTTCTGGCCCTGCATCAGCCCGTGGCCAGCGATCTGCGCCTCATCGTTGCCATTATCAAAATCAATAACGAGCTGGAACGAATCGGTGATATGGCGGTCGGTATTGCCAAACGAGTTCAGGTTATTCATAAAAAGGGCGGGGTCTCCTTTGCTGTGGATTACAGGCAGATGGCGGTCAAAGTGCTGGGGATGATCAGGATGAGCCTGGATGCCCTGGTCACTGAAAATGCAGATTTGGCCCGCAGAATATTTCATGAAGATGAGGAAGTTGATGCCTTACGGGATAAGGCTTATAAGGCCGTAGTCAAGGAGCTTGATGCAGATACCGGCCATGCTGCCGCTCTCCTGAACATATATCTGCTGTCCCGCCATTTGGAACGTATCGGCGACCGGGCCTGCAATATTGCGGAAGAGGTGATCTATCTTGTTGAAGGGGATATTGTCAGAAATGAGTAGGAGAGGTTTTTTTCTTGTCTGAATAAGAACTGCAATAACCGTGCAATAGGGAAATACGGATCAAGGACGATATGTTACTTTTTTATATTCCAGCAGTATTACTGATACTGAGTTCTCTCGCCTATTGGCAGGGACGAGAAAAAGCCTTTGCCTTGAGCTATAAAGCAAGGGAAGGAAGGAGCCGCAGACTGCATTCTAGGCCAGCCTATTACGGGCTGTTGACCGCCTTCTGGTGCGGTATTCCCGGACTGCTGCTCTACCTGTTCTGGCTGACAGCTTCGGACTGGGTTCTGACCGGCTTTGTGCTGCGCACTCTGCCTGCGGATATGCGCAACCTGTCAGGGGATCAGCTCAACCTACTCCTCAATGACCTGCAAAACCTTGTTGCAGGCCATGTCGCTGCTGGCGATATTGACCCGGCTATGCAGGCTGCCGCTGATTTTTATCACCGTTTGGAATTTATCAGCTCCGTAGCCCTGGCCCTGGTTATCCTGACGGCTTCCATTGCGGCCTTTGCCGTGGTCTATCGCCGGATTCAGCCTGCCTTACGCGCCCGCAATCATGTGGAGCGCATTATTCGTTATGCCCTCATAGCCTGTTCCACCCTGGCTATCTTCTGCACAATCGGCATTGTTCTCTCGGTCCTTTTCGAATCCATCCGTTTTTTTCAGCAGATCCCCGTGTCTGATTTTCTTTTCGGGCTCAAGTGGAGCCCCCAAATGGCTATGCGGGCGGATCAGGCCGGGAGCTCCGGCAGCTTTGGAGCTATACCGGTTATGGCCGGCACCTTTATGATCACTGCCATTGCCATGTTGGTGGCCGTGCCGGTGGGCCTGCTTTCAGCGGTCTATTTATCAGAATACGCTGGGAATACCTTTCGGGCTGTGGTGAAGCCGCTGCTGGAGATCCTGGCCGGGATTCCCACCGTGGTGTACGGCTTCTTTGCCGCCCTTGTTGTGTCTCCCTTTATTCGTCAGACAGGAACGCTGATCGGACTTGATGTGTCCTCGGAAAGCGCTTGGCAGCGGGCTTGGTAATGGGGATTATGATTATTCCCTTTGTCTCGTCTCTTTCCGATGACGTAATCAATGCTGTGCCCCAGTCCTTGCGGGACGGCTCCTACGGATTGGGCGCGACCAAAAACGAGACGGTGATGCAGGTGGTGCTGCCTGCTGCTCTGCCCGGTATTGTCGGCGGAGTGCTGCTTGCGGTTTCACGGGCCATCGGCGAAACCATGATCGTGGTCATGGCTGCCGGGCTTTCCGCTCGCCTCACGGCAAATCCTCTTGAAGCGGTGACCACGGTGACCGTGCAGATCGTGACCCTGCTGGTCGGGGATCAGGAATTTGACAGCCCCAAGACCATGGCCGCCTTTGCTCTGGGGCTTCTGCTCTTTATCGTGACCTTGATCCTGAATGTCATAGCCCTGCATATTGTTCGGAAATATCGGGAAGAGTATGAGTGAGGAAGGAGAGGACAGGCAGAAAAGCTTCAGTGAAATGACCTTGAGGGATTGTTTTACCTCATCAATTTAAAATCTTATCTGAATTATTTTCTAATAATTGTCTGGTTGAATAAGGGGGTAAACGAAGCGAAAAGCTGTCAAGCAAACAGCTGAACATTTCACAGGAGGAGCGGTATCATGCAGAAACAAAACGAAAGCACCCTGGAACGAGCTTTGGAAAAAGCGGCGAAAATGATCTGCAACTTGCAGTGCGGACGTTGTCCTATCCAAGAAGAGCATTTTCCCGGCTGTCCCAGTGTGTGCCATGAGGACATCGTGCCGTGGCAGTGCTGGGTTTCCTATCTGCGGGCCACCGCAACCGGGACAGGGGGGTAAGTATGAAACTGAGAACGTCGGATGAACACTGTGGTCGTTTAAAAGCGACTGGCGTTATCCCTCACCATCGTCTACAACAACTTCTCCTGGCCCAAAAAAGGAGAAAGTTTCTCTTGAGAAATAGCGGCGGCCTATAAAAGACGGGAGGCAGCACAGCAACTAACATAATTCTAACAAACGCCTAACCCGGCTGTAATCTGTGTTCGGTATAAACAGCTTCAACGAAAAAGAAAGAACCTGCGGGTCAAGTAAGCAGGAAATGATATATCTATCGGGAAGGATATGGGTAATCAGAAAAAGAACAAGATAACAACAAAAGCTTCAGCTATGGAACGCGCTGAACGCAATCTGATCCGTCGGCGGCGGAAAGAGGATCGTTTTCGCAGATTGAGCTTTTCCGCCGTGGTGCTGAGTCTCGGCTTTCTCGTGCTCCTGTTCGCCTCGATTATCTCCAATGGCTGGTCAGCCTTTCTCCGTACCGATATCCTGCTGGATGTTCACTTTGACCGCGAGGTTCTGGATGTCAACAGCTTGGTGAAGGCGAATTACGGCAAGCTGGTTAAGCAGGCTATGAGAGATGTCTTGCCTGATGTTACGTCACGACGGGATAAACGGGAAATGTACAGACTGGTCAGCTCCGGCGCCGCATATACATTGCAGAAGATGGTGACGGCTGATCCGGCCTTGATCGGCAAGACCGTCTCTCTGTGGCTGCCTGCCGATGATCTGGCCGACATGCTGATGAAGGGCAGAATCGACAGAGATACCCCGGAGTCGGAGCGTGCCATGTCGGATAAGCAGATGCAGTGGATTGATCAGCTTATCGCGCAGGGGCGACTGGAGCGGCATTTTAACACCACCTTTTTCCAGGCCGGTGATTCGCGGGAGCCGGAGCTGGCCGGTATCAGAGGAGCGGTGATGGGTTCCCTCTTTACTCTGCTGGTGACCTTGGTGCTTTCCTTTCCGGTCGCTGTCGCCTCTGCTATCTATCTGGAAGAGTTTGCCCCGAAAAACAGGTGGACCGATCTGGTCGAGGTGAATATCAATAATCTGGCCGCTGTCCCCTCTATTGTTTTCGGCCTGCTGGGACTGGCCGTGTTCCTGAACTTTTTCGGGATGCCCCGCTCATCGCCTCTGGTCGGCGGGTTAGTTCTGTCGCTGATGACCCTGCCCACGATCATTATCGCCAGTCGGGCTTCGTTACAGGCAGTGCCGCCTTCCATTCGAGAGGCCGCCTTGGGTGTGGGCGCATCCAAGATGCAGACCGTGTTCCACCATGTTCTTCCGCTGGCCATGCCCGGCATGATGACCGGAACCATTATCGGTCTGTCACGGGCTTTGGGCGAAACCGCCCCCCTGCTGATGATCGGCATGGTCGCCTTTATTGTCGATGTACCGGCCAGTATCACGGACCCGGCCACCGGTTTGCCGGTGCAGATTTTTCTCTGGGCCGATTCACCGGAACGCGCCTTTGTCGAGCGCACATCCGCTGCCATTCTCGTGCTGTTAACGGTCCTGATCTCCATGAACGGACTGGCTGTGTATCTGCGGATGAAATTTGAACGGCGGTGGTAACCCTTGAGTTTGCTCTGAAAAGAGTGAAATAACAAACAGAAGAATTTCGTAAAAGAGAACGGAATACGAGGAGAAAAAATGAAGAAAACGTTGTTGATTGCAGCCTGTATGCTGCTGGCCTCTGATGTCTGGGCAGGCGGGAGAGACTATGTCTCTCTTGTGGGATCATCCACAGTCTATCCTTTTGCGACCACTGTGGCGGAACGATTCGGCAAGACCAGTTCCTTCAAGACCCCGAAGGTTGAATCAACCGGTTCAGGCGGGGGAATGAAGCTGTTCTGTGCCGGTACCGGTATTGATACCCCGGATATCACCAACTGCTCCCGCAGGATGAAAAAATCCGAATATGACGACTGTATGAGCAACGGGGTCAAGGAGATAACTGAGGTAAAGATCGGGTACGACGGTATTGTTGTTGCCAACTCAAAGAAAGCAAAACGTTTTTCTTTGACCAAGAAAGATCTTTATCTGGCCCTGGCCCGCTCTGTTCCTGATCCCAAGGGCGGCAAAACCTTTGTTGATAATCCGTACAAGACCTGGAAAGAGGTGAATCCCGCGCTGCCGGATATGAAGATTGAGGTCATGGGACCGCCGCCCACTTCAGGAACCCGTGATGCCTTTGATGAATTGGCTATGCAGGGCGGCTGCAAGACCTTTCCCTGGGTGAAGGAACTTAAGAAAACAGATAAGACGCAGTTTAAGGCGGTTTGTCAAGCGTTACGCGAAGATGGGGCCTATGTGGAGGCCGGTGAAAACGATAACCTGATTATCCAAAAGCTGGGAGCAAATCCAGACTCTTTAGGGATCTTCGGTTTCAGTTATCTTGATCAAAACTTCGATAAAATTCAAGGTGCCATCGTTGATGGGGTTGCTCCTGACTTTGATAATATCGCTGATGGGAGCTACTCTATTTCACGTCCGCTATATATGTATGTAAAAAATGCTCATGTCGGGGTTGTTCCAGGCCTGGAAGAATATCTGGCTGAATTCACCAGCGACCGGGCCTGGGGCGATGAGGCTATCTTGCGGAAAAAGGACTTATTCCCATGCCAGAAGAGGAGCGTGCTCAGGTTGGCAAGTCGGTCAAGGAGTTGACACCCTTGCAGCTGTAAAAATTTTGGTAGGGACACGGCATGCCGTGTCCCTACTCTTTATGCGCAACACAAGCCATCGGGGAAGAACATCCCGGCGGCCCGAGGAATCAAGATGATCAACGCAGAACAGAGGTCCATGAATAAAATGCTGTATTTTGCTGGTTACGGCAAGGAAGAGCAAGGGGCTGTGGCTGAGGCTATGCTACGTCTACTGCCGTTATAGGTAAGACGCTCTCGAAGAGCGAAGGGCCGGTCGAGGAAACTACCGAGGAAACGGTCGGCCAACCCTTTGTTGAGGCTCCCCGCATGACCTGTCGGGATGTCAATGTCTGGTACGGCGATAAGCAGGCGATTATGAACGTGAATATTGACATCGGCAAAAATCAGGTGCTTGCCATGATCGGTCCGTCCGGCTGTGGAAAATCAACCTTTCTTCGCTGTTTGAACAGGATGAATGATACTATTCCTGTTTGTCGGGTTACCGGTAATATTATTCTGGATAAATTAAATATCTATGATAAAAAAATAGATGTTGTTCCGCTCCGTGCTCAGGTGGGGATGGTGTTTCAGAAACCGAACCCCTTTCCCAAGTCGATCTACGATAATATTGCCTACGGCCCCAAGATTCACGGGCTGGTGAATAATCGGACGGAATTGGATGAGGTGGTGGAGTATTCTCTGACCAAGGCCGGGCTGTGGGATGAGGTCAAGGACAGGCTGGATCAGCCGGGAACCGGTCTTTCCGGTGGGCAGCAGCAGCGTCTCTGTATTGCGCGAGCCATTGCTGTACGACCCGAAATCATCCTGATGGATGAACCCTGCTCGGCCCTGGACCCTATTGCCACCGCAACCGTGGAAGATCTGATTGACGAGTTGCGGGAGCAGTATACCATCGTTATTGTCACCCATAATATGCAGCAGGCCGCACGGGTTTCCCAACGTACCGCGTATTTCCATCTTGGCCGCCTTATTGAGGTCGGTGTTACGGACCAGCTGTTCACCAACCCAGGCCACCGCTTAACTGAAGACTATATCACAGGACGTTTTGGCTGATTCAACCGATTCAACTAATTTGACGAGGGAGTTGACCAAAAAAATTTCGGTTCTCTTTGTCTGTATTCATAATTCCGCCCGCAGTCAGATGGCAGAGGCTTTTTTGCGCGAATTTGGGGGAGAGTATTTTTCAGTCGAAAGCGTTCCCCCCGGCGCGGCCGAGACCAAACCTATAAGTAACACTAGCGG
>MTKO01000032.1 GCA_004028505.1 Candidatus Electrothrix aarhusensis | reverse complement strand
AGCGGAAGGCGTCAGTGCCGTACTGACCGATGGTAACCAGCGGGTCAATGACATTGCCCGTAGATTTGGACATCTTCTTGCCGTGCTTATCACGCACCAAGGCATGCAGATAGACATCGCGGAACGGTACCTCATCCATGAAATGGAGGCCCATCATCATCATACGGGCGACCCAGAAAAAGAGGATGTCAAAGCTGGTGATCAGCACTGAGGTCGGGTAAAAGGTCTCTAGCTCTTTAGTTTTTTCGGGCCAGCCCAGGGTGGAAAAGGGCCAAAGGGCCGAGGAAAACCAGGTGTCGAGAACATCTGTCTCCTGATCCAACTCCATGCTACCGCAGACAATACAGGCCTCTGGAGCCTCCTTTTTCACCATGAGCTTGCCGCATTCCTTACAGGTCCAAGCCGGGATCCGATGCCCCCACCAGATCTGGCGGGAAATGCACCAATCACGGATATTATCCATCCAGGCATAAAAGCTGTTGTACCAGGTATTGGGATAGATGTTGATGCGCCCGTCCCGGACAGCAGCCACAGCTTTGTCAGCCAGGGGCCGGACTGAGACAAACCATTGTTTGGAGGTGGCGGGCTCGACCACGGTGGCGCAGCGGTAGCATTTGCCCACAGCATGATCGTAATCTTCGATCTTATCCAGGAAGCCCTGCTCTTCGAGATCCTTGACGATCTGCTTCCGGCAGGCAAAACGGTCCATGCCTGCGTATTTCCCGGCCTGCTCATTCATGATGCCGTGGTCGTCCATGATCTTGATCCGTTCCAGATCGTGGCGCAGGCCGATTTCATAGTCGTCCCGGTCATGGGACGGGGTGACCTTGAGGGCACCGGTCCCGAATTCCCGCTGGACATGATGATCCAGCACCACCGGGATAATCCGATCCGACAGAGGCAGGTTGATGCCGATTTTTTCTAATCCCTTATATCGTTCATCTTCGGGATGGACGGCCACCGCTGTATCACCCAGCATGGTCTCCGGGCGGGTGGTGGCCACGATCACTTCGCCGGAACCGTCCGCATAGGGATAGCGGAGGTGATAGAGCTTGCCCTTGGTGGGATCGTGCTCCACCTCATCGTCAGACAGGGCGGTGAGACAGCGCGGGCACCAGTTGACGATGTAGTCGCCCTTGTAGATCAGCCCTTCGTCATAGAGGCGAACAAAGACCTCACGCACGGCTTCGGACAGGCCATCATCCATAGTGAAGCGTTCTCGGTCCCAATCGCAGGAAGCGCCCATCCGTTTGAGCTGGTTGATAATGGTGCCGCCCTTTTCTTCCTTCCATTGCCAGACCCGCTCAATGAATTTTTCTCGGCCCAGGTCATGGCGGGTTGTATCCTCTGTGGCCAGCTGTCGCTCCACCACGTTCTGGGTGGCAATGCCAGCATGATCCGTGCCTGGTACCCAGAGGGTGTTATCACCCTTCATGCGGTGGTAACGGGTCAGCAGATCCTGGAGAGTGTTGTTCAGAGCATGGCCAATATGGAGCACGCCGGTAACGTTGGGCGGTGGAATCACAATGGAAAAGGCATTCTTACCCTCTGTCATTTCCGCAGTAAAGGTCTTATGTTCCAGCCAGTAGTCGTACCAGCGCTGCTCTACTTCTTCAAAGGCATAGGCTTTGGGGAGGTCATATTTGGCCGAGGCTTGCTCTGGGGTGGTTTGTTTTGTCATGGTATTCAATACAATATAGAAGTAAAAAAGAAGAGACGTGGGTATTGTCAGGGTCTTGTCAACAAGGTGGTATAATATATAACAGGGGGAGGAAGGGTTCAAGGAATACCGAAGATATGTTGTCTGAATCGGTATTTCAATCATGCAACGTACTGTGCAGTATTTTTAAGATCCTGCTTTTGTGATTGCACCAGATCAAATATTTTTTTAGGATGCTTTTTGCAAATCCTCCCCTATGACCCCAAAAGTGGGAGCAACATAGGGGCTAAAACCTGAAAACAAAAAAGCGGTTGAACCTGAACTAGGCACAACCGCTTAATATTCCTGGAGCCGATATCCGGACTTGAACCGGAGACCTACTGATTACGAATCAGCCGCTCTACCAAGCTGAGCTATATCGGCATCTCTTTTTTGCGTACAAAACGAGTCAATCACTTGCTACTTAATTGAACTTTATCCATGTAGCATGGTTAGGCTATACTGTCAAGTTTATGAAACACCATTTTACATTATTTGCCTTTTTTTTCCTGCTTCAGCTTCTCGGATGCCGTGAAGAAGAAAACAAGGTAATTCCTTTTCCAGCCCCTGAAGCAAAGCCGACAGCGGTGGCAGTCAAAAAGATTCCACCACCATCGGCCCCAGCTCCTGGCTGCCAAGCTTGCCATAGTAAGATACAGACAGACAGCGCCCATGATTTTAGCTGTACTGACTGTCATCAGGGCAATAACGACACCAACGACAAGAACGTAGCTCATCAGGCATGATCAGCCAAGCAGCAAGCCCGGAAAATATGCAGGCCACCTGTGGGGAATGCCATGCTGAACAGCTGAAAAGCTGCGGTCAGTCCGGGCATTTCACTCTGAGCAATGCCGTCAATCTGGTTCGCGAGCATTTTTCTCTTTCGCCGCTCAACGGCCTGACCGAGATTCCAGAGAATGAGGGGCCACCGCAGACCAAGGAGGAGCTGGTCAATGATCTGCTCCGTCGTCAATGCCTGCGTTGCCATGTGTACAGCAAGGGGGATAATTACCCCTATGTTCGACACGGCAGCGGTTGCGCTGCCTGTCATATCCAGTATACGGATGGTAAGTTGACAAGCAGCGGGGAAGGGGAGTCTAACCATGCCTTTATCCTGCCGGGAAAACGCCAATGCCTGAGCTGCCATTACGGTAACCATGTGGGAAGTGATTTTGATGGCAGCTATGAGCAGGACCATGACTGGTCGTACAGCACTCCCTTTGCCACCAGAGTCCCTGTTTTGCGCCCTTACGGGATGGAATTGCATAATTTGGCCCCGGATGTCCATCAACAGCGCGGCATGACCTGTCTGGATTGTCATAGCGGTGCTGAACTGGCCAATAAAAAGCCTTCTGTTCAATGTGTAGATTGCCATACCTCTGATGCCCATGAGGGCTCTGATGATGCCTCTCCCTCCCTTGCCAACCTGCGTGTGGACGGGAAAAAACTCTTCTTGAAAATTCAGGGTGACAAAGAAGAGCGGTTAGTTCCGCGTCTGGAACATCCGGCCCATGCCAAGTATAAAGACCGCGTTGCCTGCCAGGTCTGTCATGCCCAATGGACCTATAATGACCGGGCAACCCATTTACTGCTCAGTTATTCCGATGATGCTGATCCCTGGGAGCGCCTTGCTGCCCAATCCAGTTCTGAAGTGGAACGCTTTGTCGAGCATAATATGTACAGCGAGGAAGAGTTGATTGAGCCCTCTCAGCCTGATCAGATCAGCGGGAAACGAAAAGCAGGAATTTGGTATACCGGTTTTACAGCGCGTCGCTGGGAGGATATCTTGATTCTCAAAGACAAGGATGATATCATCAAAGTGTTCCGCCCGATTCTTGACCTTCGGCTTTCCGCTGTTGATGAGGATGGAGAAGTACTTGCTGATTTTGACAACCTGACCGGAAAAGACGAAGGGCTTTTGCCCTATACCCCGCATACCATGGGTCCGGCTGGCCTCTTTTATGAACAACGTTTTCTGCATCTTTTACCTACACAACATGCAGGGACAACTCAATAAAAAGTAATCAGAGAAAAATGATGAGCACAATAAAATCATCTCGACGGAAGAGTATTTTCCTTACGCCTCTCCTGTTACTCTGCCTGCTGCTTGTGAATGGCTGCACAAGCAAGAAGCTAGAGCTTGTTGCACCACAAGACGTAGATGACATAGAAGACGTAGAAGACGCCGCTGCTGAGATTGAGGCACTCCAGAAGCAAGAAGAAGAGAAAAAAAGGGAAGAGCAGAAAAAAAAGAAAGATCAGAAAGAACAGGAAGTAAAAGAAGCAGAGGACGAGCAGCAAGAGAAGTCAGAACAGCAGGGCAAACAGCAGAAAAAAAAGAAACGGAAAAAGCTCCCAGGAACCCAGCGTCCTTATGTCATTGAGGGACAGACCTATTACCCCATTTCTTCAGCTGAAGGCTACGAGGAAACAGGACTTGCCTCCTGGTACGGCGATCCTTTTCACGGCCGCAAGACCGCCAATGGTGAAACATATGACATGTACGGTGTGACAGCGGCCCATAAAACCCTGCCTATGGATACCATGCTTTTGGTGAAAAATCTGACCAATGGTAAGACAGTAACTGTTCGTATCAATGACCGAGGTCCCTTTGTTGATGGTCGAATTATTGATTTAAGCTATACCACGGCTAAAAAGCTTGGAGTTGTCCATCACGGGACAGAGAAGGTGCAGATCATTGCCCTTTGCGCAGCAGAAGAGCAGGATGATGGAAAGAATAAGGAAGGTAGGGAGGAAGAAGAGGGCGTTTCGGCCCTTGCCATGAAAGGCAAAAAGAAAAAGTTCAAACCATCAGCCCGGAAAACAGGCACCATGTGCGCGGTTATCCGCCCGGATGGTAAAAAACAGCGAATCCGTCAAGATTTTAACAAGGGTAATTTTTACATTCAGGTCGGCAGCTTTGAGGAGAAAAAAAAGGCACGGGAGCTGGCTCGTACTTTTGCTGGCAAGGGACGGGATGTCGTCATTCAGGAATTTGCCGCAGCTGGAGCCAGTCTTTTTCGGGTGCTAGTGTTCAGCAGCACCTCCTTAAAGGAGGCTAAAAAGTATAAAGAAAAATTGGCCAAACAGGGCTTTGAGCATGCCTTTGTCATTGCCAGGGATAAAAAGGACAAGAAAACCTCTCAGAACGTCAGCAAGGGTTTAACCGAAAAGATTGCGGGCAAGTAATTAATTAGGGGCACGGCGTGCCGTGCCCCTACTACAGTATTTAACCCTGTATTACAGAGTCAAACTCTTCTTGGCCACCAAGTAGGCCTTCTCATTCACCCCGTCTTCAGGAATAGCAAAGCCCTTAATCGCCTTGGACGGGAAAAGGCGGTAGATCAGCATCACATCCACCTGGCTAATTGCCGAATCTGCAAGCGGATAGCTCAACTGCCGGGTCTCTCCGGCCTTGAGTCGTGTATCAAAGGCTATCCCGTCAGCTGCCCAGGAAGGCACCCCTTTCTTTTCGCCAGCCTTGAATGCCTTAAAAAAGAAAGACTGTTTGTCTTCCATAGGACTTTCTTTGAAATTTTCCCAAACCTTTTTGCCGTTTTTATCCTTGGCAACCACCTTAACAAAGGCGATACGCATGGGATTGGTTGAGGGGAAGGTGTGCTTGATTATATTTTTTACTGTCACCACAAGGTTTCGCTCTTTGCCTTTAGAGGTGACTTCCGCATCAAGGGTTGCAGCTTTTTTCAGCATTTCTATATCATGGCCGCCGGGCATCTTGTGCGAACGATGGGTCGTGCCTTTTGCTCCTATGGCGGCTGCTCCCTTGACTTGAGGCATATGACATTCAAGGCAATTACTGCCCTGCGCCTCGTCCTTCATCAGACAGATCGGCACGTCTTTCCCGTTCATTTTATGACTGTGGCAGCCCATACAGACCTTGCCCACGGCAAATAAAGCGGATTGTCCAGTTTTATGGGGAAGGTTTGCTTTGGCAGGTTTGTTGGTATGAAAGGAACCGTCCTTATTGAGTCGATACTGATTGAACAACTTTTTTTCAACAATGGATTCAATGCGATGGCAGAAGGTACAGCCTGTTCCCTCGGCGTGGGTCCAGTTGTTGCTGTCCAGTTCCGCCGCACCGGTCATCAGCTCCTTGATGTTATCCGCCATAGGGGCATGGCAGTTGGCGCAATGATAATTACCCTTTTTGCCTTTTTTCTCCATAGCCTTAACAAAGGCCTGATGAACGGCTCCGTGGGCCGGGTCCTTGAGTGCTGATGATTTGGCATGAAATGACTCCTGCCATTCCTTATAGATCGTCGGATGACAGGCGGCGCATTGCTCGGATTTCGCTAAAGGAACAGCCCCTTCAGGGAGCTCATGGCTGTATCCAGCAGTGGAACAGCAGAGCACCGAGCAACAGAGCAGTAACAGGGAAAGATGCTTCATGAATAGATTCTCCTTGTGTTAGTTTTTATATTTTTTTTAAAGTCGCAAAACCGTTTCGCATGAAACGGTAGACTTTGTCGTTCTGAGATTTTAGAGATATTTTAAAGATCCAACCCGGTGGTGTCCTCGTTGAGCACTTCACAGCCGTCTTCACGGACAACAGCCATGTTTTCCAAACGAATTCCTCCCCATTCAGGCAGATAGATTCCCGGCTCAATGGTAACGATCATTCCGGCCCGGAGCTTTTTTCTGTTTCTCGATCCCAGTCCGGGAGCCTCATGAACTGCCAACCCCACGCCGTGGCCCAGGCTGTGCCCAAAGAAATCACCATACCCGGCATCCGTAATGACTTTGCGGGCCGCCTGATCAACGTCGCGACAAATCGCTCCGGCTCGGATGGCCTTTGTTCCGGCTAATTGAGCCTTGCGTACCACCCGCAGGCGTTGGAAAAATTTTTTCTTCGGTTTACCGACAACAAAGGTTCGGGTCATATCCGAACAATATCCACCCAGAACCAAGCCCATATCAATCAAGACGATCTCGCCATTTTTCAAAACCCTATTGGTGGGCACGGCATGGGGTTTTGCCGCATTTGTGCCAAAGGCGACAATGGTCTCAAAACTGGGTTCCTCTGCCCCCATTTTTCTCATGGTCTGTTCCAGGGCTAAAGCGATGTCAATCTCAGTCATACCAGGTGTAAGCGTCTTGTGGACAGACTGAAATATCTGCTCGTTCAGCAGGACGGATTTTTTGATCAGCTTGATCTCTTCTTCGGTCTTGAGCACTCGCATCCGTTCAACTAAACCAAGCAGTGGAACCAGTTCCACCTTGATGTTCTCCGCCATCTCCTCCAACTTGCCAACAGATGAATGGAGGAAATAATGGCTTTCAAAACCCAAGCGTCGGACGTTTAAAGTAGGCAACAGCTTTTTAAGCAGAGCATATAATCCCTTTTTGTAGAGCTCAACCGTAAAGCCCTGTGCCTCCTCCTCTGCCTGTAAGGCAAAGCGGAAATCAGTGAGCAGCCAAGGTTTGCCTTTTTTCGGGATAAGCAACACACCGGCAGTTTCCTGGATACCGTGATCCGCAGCTGTGTAGCCACTTAAATAACGTCGATTATGCGGCTCAGTAATGAGGACGGCATCAAGTTCCGTCCTTGAAGGGTCTTCTGGATTTTTTTTACGCGTTGTTTGCTCATATGTTCATTTTTAAAAGGAGAAAATATTGACGAGGCTACGGCTCGCAATGGGGATTGATTCAAGGAGGGGTTCCGGCAAGGTTTGTTATCCCGGCCCGGCGAGCCGGGGCAACAGAGTTTTTTACTTCCCGCAACAACCGCCTCCGCCTTGTCTGGTTTCCGGGACACCCAGCTTCTTGAGGATGATGCCCAGCGGGCAGAACTTTGTGAACCCGAACTGAAACAGATTCAGGCCGACAAAGAGGGGCAGGAAGAGAAAGTACTGGTGAACAAAAATCGGGTTACCACCGCAGTCAAAGCCCAAGGCCAGCCCGACAATAATAAAAAAACCTGCAATACTGTGAATCCAGTCAGTGACTATCATGATGAATCTCCGCGTTATTTTGTTTTTCGTAGGAATCCACCCCATTTGAGGGTGGATTGTTTCTTCTTTCAACTTCGTTCAAAAATTATTAAAAACTATAGCGCATACCGACAAAGGCGTTGCTGTTATCCTCAAACCTGCCCCAGAAGGTATGTTCATCCTCGCCGAAGAATAGGTTAAACCCACCGTCCACCAGCCAGTTATCAGTCAATTTATATTTGAATTTTGGCCGGATATAGCCGTCGTTATCCGTGGGTGAGTAATAGGCAAAGAGGGACAGCGTCAGGGTCTGCTGCATCATCAGCTTGGTCAAACGCATGGTCAGCATCTGCCGATACTCATCTCGTGCCTCCATACCTGGAGCAACGGTCTGCTCGTAGTTTTCATACTCATCAATGGCCTCCAGATAATATTGAAAGCCACCGGTAAGTTCATGGGCCAGCTCCCGTTCAAAGCCGACCAGGAAACGATATTCCGAAGGCCGGATGTACGGGTTTAAACCGTCATCGTCATCAAAGGAGTCATAATACCCTACTTCGATATTGCCGATACCGCCCAGCATGGGAGAACGGGCTGAGGCACCCCAGACATTAAGTCGGGGATAGATAGCCTTGCTCGTGGTCGCATCCATGCCTTCCGGCTCCTGCCAAAAACCCATATAACCGTACAGGGCCGTCTCAACCCCGCCGAAGCGTTTGGATAGGCGAACCGAGGTTTCGTCATCCTCAAAATAAGCATCCGGCGCATCATCAGCCATGACCATATTTTGTCCGACAATCTGGCCAGCACCTGGGTTGAAATAGGAAAGCCGCTCACCGCTGACAAACTCGGAGCCCTGGAAACGCGGGGTGTAGACTACATCAATGGTGTAATCGCCGAGAAAAAGTCCTGTCCGGATGGAGTTGGAGGCCTGCTTCAGGTACTCATCATCCCTGCCGATAAAAAAGGACTGCCAGTCCTTGGGAAACATATCATTGATAAAAACCAGATCACCGGTTCCCCAGGTAGAGACCATCCGTCCAATCTTGACGTCCAGAACATCGCTGGGCCGGAAGGCCACGTTGAGGCTCCGAATATCCGCTTCCAGTTCTTCAGTAACCGCATCAGCCAGCAGGTCACCTTTGAACTGGAGGGTAAAGGCATCAAAATAGCGGGTCAGCTCCAGCTGTGCCCGTGCCTCACCTATGCTCAGGGTATCCTCGTTCTCATCATCAACCAGCCGGGTACCCCAGCGGGTTTCAGCAAAACCGAGCATCTCAATACCGTAATCATCATAGAGCCGATCAGTCAGCGACTTGCCTTCCTCGGCAGCGGCTGGTCCGGTTTCGCAGGCCAGCAGGGCCGAGAGTGCCGATAATGCGATGAATGCTGTTTTTTTCATACTGCCTCCTATCGTCGAGCCTCACGCGGCGGTCGTCGCAGATAACGCTCTGTGAATATATCTTCCTTCAAGCCGATATTGTACTTCACATTGGTGAATTTTGAGACCGTGGAACTGCCCGCAGCCAAGTCGGTTACCTTGGATTCCGTCACTGTTGGGATACCGTCGATTTCTTCCACCTTGGTGGCCTCAACAATGCGGTACTCCTTGCCGTTCTTGTCCAGGTATACGCCCTTAACCGGCAGGAAGGTCTTCTTGTCGATCTGCACGGTGTAGGAAGAAAACTCCACGTCTTCCGGTTTCTTGGGAGTGTTCTTGATCACGTAATGGGTATCGTTGCTCTCCACCAATTCACGGGTATCTTCTGACAGATTACGACCAGAGACATCCTCGTACATGAAGTTACTGCCTACAAAGGAGGTGCGCTTGTCTGAGGCGGCAATGCGCTTAACCAAATCCAGGGCAGGCAGATACATCCAGCGGTTATCATCCTTGTCCACATTTTTATGGACCATAAAGACCATCTTGCTTACGTCGCTGGGCTTCTTAAAATAGACGTAAAAGAACTGCGCACCGCCGTCCTCTTTATCCTTACGCAGGATGACAAATTCGCGGGTTCGTTCCCGGCCTTGGCTGTCTGTGATGGTCATGTTGACCTCGGCCTTGCCGTCATCACCGGCATAATAGGCAGCCAAGTTGGCCTTATTCACAACTTCTTCCACATTGACATTTTCTGCTAGAGTTGAAGCCGGAGCTAAAATCAGCAGGGCGAACAGGCTGCACGCGGTTACTATTGTTTTCTTCATGATGTATCCTCCTGTTGTCTTATTAAATAAAAAAATCATTCTTCTCCAAGAAGAGATTCCGCTTGATGAAACACCCAATTCAGCACATCAAATATTTCCTGCAAATTGACTGTTGCTGAAAATTTCTTCGGATCTCTGGTGAATATCTGTTTTTCCAGTTTGCCAAATGCCCAGGTATTACCTGTTGTCACAACGCCATAGCATTCTTCTCTTCCCTGTAATGAAGCAGCAACCATCTCCGCTAAGGCCTGGGTCCAGCCTTCTGCAAAATTATCTTTTTTGGCCTCTACGATGCAGAGCGGCGGAACCCCCATGTCGCCGTATTTTGTCTTCGGTGCAACCAGATAGTCCGGCTCACCGACCAGGGCGAACGCATTAAAAGTATATATTGATACCAGCTAGTTAGACGAGAGGCTCGACATCTATAAACAATGTCGGCTCAGTGTAATATTGCATTATACTGACCTGTAAA
>MTKO01000045.1 GCA_004028505.1 Candidatus Electrothrix aarhusensis | reverse complement strand
ACACGGCCCTCAAGTATCTGGAGCAGAGTCTGGAGATCAGCCAAGATATCGGGGATAGGGCTGGGGAAGGCACCACCCTGAACAACATTGCTACGACTGCGTATGCCAAGGGCGACTATGACAAGGCCCTTAAGTATCTGAAGCAGAGCTTGGACATCCATCTGGAAGTCGGGAGCCGGGCAATGGAAGGCACCACCCTGAACAACATCAGCCAGATTTATGATACACGGGGCGACTATGACACGGCCCTCAAGTATCTGGAGCAGAGTCTGGAGATCAGCCAGGAGATCGGGGATAGGGCAGGAGAAGCGGTGACGAGCTGGAACATCGGTCGCATCTACCAGGAACAGGGCGACCTTATCAAGGCGGAGCAGTACATCAGCCGGGCGGTGGAGCTTGCCAAGGTCATTGGTCATCCTTTATTGGAGGAATGGCGCGAGGGATTGGCAGAGCTGCGGGCGGAGATCAAGGGCCGGTAGGGGCAAATCCCCGTGTTTGCCCGTGGTGATTACGTTCAGAGACAGGGGTCTCCCCCTACGGGTCGTGTACCCGCATCACCCCCGATATGCCCCTCGTATGAGGAGGCGCATGTTTCTGAGAGGAGGAACAGAAAAATCAACCTTTTTTATCCACCTGTGTTTGCTTTTCCGGTGTATCGGTGATAATATGCCTCCCACTATTCTTTATCCGACAGATTACTCCGGAACATTTGCTCCGGACAATATATTTCAGAAACTATATAAGGAGTTACCCTATGTTCGACCAGGACATCCCCCCGGCATATACCTTTGATGACGTCCTGCTCGTTCCGTCAGGTTCGGAAGTGCTGCCGTCAGAGGTCTCCCTAGCTACCCGACTTACAGATACGATCAACCTGAATGCCCCTCTGGTTTCAGCGGCCATGGATACTGTAACGGAACACCGTACAGCTATAGCGATGGCCAGAGCAGGAGGTATCGGTATTATTCATAAAAATATGTCGATTTCCGATCAGGCCAGAGAGGTCGTACGGGTCAAGAAATCAGAGTCCGGCATGATTATTGATCCTGTCACCGTGACTGAGCAGCAGAGTGTTGGTGAAGTGGAAGAGATCATGGCCATGTATAAGATTTCCGGCCTGCCTGTACTGCGTGAAGGAAAACTGGTAGGTATTGTCACCAACCGGGATCTCCGTTTTGTTTCCAATAACGAAATGCGGGTCAAAGAGGTCATGACCAGCAAAAACTTGGTCACAGTACATGAAGGCATCAGCCTTGAGCATTGCAAGGCCCTGCTCCATGAGCACCGCATTGAAAAATTGTTGGTGGTTGATGAGGCGAAAAAGCTCAAAGGTTTGATTACTATCAAGGATATCGAAAAAATAAAAAGATATCCGCAATCGGCAAAGGACACCAGTGGTCGCTTGCTGGTCGGTGCAGCAATCGGCGTCAGCTCGGATATGTCAGATCGAACCGAGGCCCTAGTGGCTGCCGGTGCTGATGTTATTGTTCTCGATTCAGCCCACGGTCACTCAGCTGGTGTTTTACGGGCAATCCGAGAGGTTCGGGCTGGCTGGCCTGATCTTTCCATCATTGCCGGTAATGTTGCCACAGCCGAGGGAACCGCCGCCCTGATTGAGGCCGGAGCCAATGCCGTCAAAGTGGGCGTCGGACCCGGTTCTATCTGTACGACCAGAATTGTTGCCGGTGTCGGCGTGCCCCAGCTGACAGCCCTGCAGAATGCCACCAAGGTTGCCCGTGAAAAAGGAATACCGGTCATTGCTGACGGCGGTATTAAATTTTCCGGTGATATCTGCAAAGCCATCGGCATTGGTGCCGATTCCGTCATGATCGGCTCCCTCTTTGCAGGGACAGACGAAACACCGGGTGAGACCTTTCTCTATCAGGGCCGCAAATACAAGGGCTACCGAGGCATGGGTTCTCTCGGGGCGATGAAAGAGGGATCCAGTGACCGCTATTTCCAGAAAAAGGAGAGCGCAGCCTCTAAACTGGTCCCTGAGGGTATTGAGGGCAAAGTCCCCTATCGTGGGCCTGTCTCCGAGATGGTCTATCAATTATTGGGTGGCTTACGCTCCGGTATGGGGTATAGCGGTGCCGCCACCATTGCCGAGCTGCATACTAAGGCGAAATTTGTCCGGATCTCTCCAGCTGGCCTGCGGGAGTCTCATGTTCATGATGTTATTATCACCCGCGAGGCTCCGAACTACCGGACAGAGGGTTTGTAACCGTAACGACTTGACCGTAAACGGATAAACTTCCTGGAACGACAGGCAACGTAGGGGCACGGCGCGCCGTGCCCCTACCCCTCCCTAAAAACGTACATGAAAAAATAACGTTTCCATGCATAACGATAAAATAATCATTCTTGATTTCGGTTCCCAGACCACCCAGCTCATTGCCCGCCGTATTCGTGAGCAAAAGGTCTACTCTGAAATACATCCCTATACCCTACCCCTTGAACAGCTCAAGGCCATGCAGCCCTCCGGCATTATTCTTTCCGGCGGTCCAGCCTCTGTGTATGATGAGGATGCCCCGATCTCCGATGCCGGGCTTTTTGAGCTGGGCGTACCAGTTCTCGGTATCTGCTACGGTGCCCAGCTTATGATGCAGCAACTGGGCGGACGTGTGGAAAAGGCGGATAATCGTGAATTCGGCAAAGCCTCGTTAACTGTAAATTATACAGCA
This sequence comes from Candidatus Electrothrix aarhusensis, assembly GCA_004028505.1. Classification (GTDB taxonomy): domain Bacteria; phylum Desulfobacterota; class Desulfobulbia; order Desulfobulbales; family Desulfobulbaceae; genus Electrothrix; species Electrothrix aarhusensis. The sequence goes on along the minus strand of MTKO01000045.1, from coordinate 7,714 downwards.
GGCCTGTTTGCCGGTTTAGAGCCTGCTCCGGCACAACATCAGGTCTGGATGAGTCATGGTGATCGTGTAGAAGAGGCTGCCCCCGGCTTTACTGCCACCGCTGGCAGCGAGCATTCGCCGTTTGCCGCTTTACGCCATGAGGAAAAATCCTTTGTCGCTGTCCAGTTCCATCCGGAAGTGGCCCACACCCTGATCGGAACCGATGTGCTCCGCAACTTTATCTTCGGCCTTTGCGGATGTGAGGCGAGCTGGACCATGCATTCCTTTATCGAGTCCACAGTTGCCGGGATCAGGGAAAGCGTTGGCAGAGATCAGGTACTCTGTGCGCTGTCCGGCGGGGTTGATTCCACCGTAGTTGCGGCTATGGTCCACAAGGCCATCGGCAGCCAGTTGACCTGTATTCACGTCAATAACGGCCTGATGCGCATTAACGAAAGCGAAAGCGTGCTTCGTTTTTTCCGTGAAAAAACCGACCTTAAAGTCATTGATATTGATGCGGAAAAATACTTTCTTGATCGTCTTGACGGTATTGCTGATCCAGAAGAAAAACGAAAGCGCATCGGATACGGTTTTATTGAGATCTTTGAGGAAGAAGCAAACAAAATCGGCGATGTGAAATACCTGGCTCAGGGAACCCTGTATCCTGATGTTATTGAGTCTGTTGTCTTCCGGGGCAAGGCACCTATTAAATCCCATCATAATGTAGGTGGATTGCCCGAGCGCATGCAGCTGAAGCTGATTGAGCCGCTCAGAGAACTTTTTAAAGATGAGGTCCGCGAGTTAGGCCTGGAGCTGGGCCTACCTGAAGAGGCCATTTTTCGTCAACCCTTTCCAGGACCGGGCTTAGGTATCCGGATCATGGGTGCAGTTGATAAGGAACGCTTGCAGATCGTGCGGCAGGCTGATGTTATTGTGCTGGAGGAGATGAAAAAATCAGGCTGGTACCGCAAGGTCTGGCAGTCCTTTGCCGTGCTGCTGCCCATTCAGACTGTTGGAGTTATGGGCGACGGTCGGACCTACGAGCATGTTATTGCTATACGCTCGGTGGACAGCCGTGACGCGATGACCGCTGATTGGTCGCAGCTGCCCTATGAAATTCTGGGTCGCATCTCCACCCGTATAATCAACGAAGTTCGCGGAGTCAATCGGGTTGTTTACGATATCTCCTCCAAACCGCCTTCCACAATTGAGTGGGAATAATACATTTTTCACCCCTCTCTGATTTGCTCGGAAGAGGGGTTCTTTTTCAAAAACAAAACAGCTGTTGTGTGGTATGAATAATAGAGGAATAAATATTTTTTTGATGTAATAAACATTTTGCATTATCCTGTCGTGCATGCACGGCCCAGAACAGCGAAACACCACTTACAATAGATTATTTTATGTTTAAAACAGGAATTTACGTAGATGCGGAAAATATAAAAATGAGCGGCGGGTACGGCATGCGTTATGATGTCTTGGTCGATATCGCCAATACAGAACCTTCCGCCCTGCTCCGTGCCAATTGCTACCTTGCTGAAGACCGGGAGCGAACCAGCAGAGATGCTGAATACCGACAAAAAGTTTATTATTACCATGATATTCTTCGCCAATGCGGCTTTAAAGTCATTAAAAAATATGTGCGCCGTTATGAAGATGAGGATGGCAATGTAACGACCAAGGCCAATGCAGATATGGATTTGGCCATTGATGCCCTGTTGCAGGCCCGTAACTTAGACCGAATTATTCTTCTCACAGGGGATGGCGATTTTATTCGTTTGGTCACGGCGATGCAGAATATGGGGTGCCGGGTGGATGTGATCGGCTTTCATAATGTTAGCCGGGAACTACGCGAGGTGGCAGACTCCTACCTTTCCGGTTTTCTTATTCCCGGCCTGCTCCCCATTCAGGAAGAAAATATCAGCGGCGAAGGAGAATGGCAACGGGGAACTGTGGCCAATTTCAATTCTGACAGAGGCTTTGGTTTTTTCCGTTTTTTTCGTATGGAAGAGAACCAGCTGAAGTCGGACACTGTTTTCTTCCATCTCTCCAAATCTACGCTGGAGGGAGATTATTATTTCCAGGATACAACCCGCATTTTTGAATTCAGGGTTGTTGAAAATCCTTCAGGAGAAGGACGTTCCGAGGCATGGGATATACGACTTGTCAAAGAACCGTAAACATAATGTATCCTGCTGTCCTTCTTTTGTAGGGATCAGCAGGAATTTTCGGGAATAATCCGGTGCAGGAGAAGAGGTAAGATGGCCGAAATTATTATAGACGAAAAAAAATGCAACGGTTGCGGTGCCTGTGTGGACGCATGCCCCGGAGACGTTTACGAACTGAGAGAAAATAAGGCTGTGGTCGTGAATCCAGATGCCTGCCATCATTGTCATACCTGTGAAGAAGTTTGCGAACAGGATGCCTGTCATATCGTGGAAGAGGAATAGGTCAAAGCAGCCCATGAGCTCTCTTCTTCTTGCCGGTGATATCGGGGCGACCAAGACGGTCTTAGCCCTGTACGATACCAACAACAGCTTGTTGACTGAAAAAACCTTTCGTAATAAAGAGTTTTCCGGCCTGTCGGATATCATAACCTCATTTCTTGCCGGCCAGGAAGAACAACCAAGCCGCGCCTGTTTCGGAGCAGCCGGTCCAATCCGTGAGAACAGGGTACGGATGACCAACCTAGACTGGGATCTGGACGGTTCCGCCTTGGCAGCACAATTCGGCATGGAAGAGGTGTTGTTGGTCAACGATCTGGTGGCTACGACTGCCGGAGCGGTTCTTCTTCCCAAGGACAGCCTGATTACCCTGAATCAAGGGCGACCCGAGATTGGGGGGAATATCGGGGTCCTTGCTGTTGGGACCGGCCTTGGTCAATCCTTTGCCGTGCCTCTACTGGACGAACTGGGCAACAACCAGTTCCAACCCTTCCCCACAGAAGGCGGGCATGTCTCGTTTGCTCCTCGCAATCAGGAGCAGATTGAACTCTTGCAGCTCTTACTTACCCGTTCAGAACGGCAAACCCCGCATGTGAGTGTAGAACAGGTCTGTTCAGGCATGGCTCTCCCGGATCTGTACGCCTTTCAGCTCACCCGCTGCCCCGAACCAGAATGGATGCGAAAAAAACGCCTAGCAACAACACCTGATGCACTCTCTCCTCTGATCGTTGCGTCTGCTAATGCAGCTTTAACCGGTATAACCGGAGGCCTTCCCTGTAAACCCGCAGTTCAAGCAGTCCAACTTCTGTTTGATATCCTCGCAGCTGAGGCAGCGAATCTGAGCCTCAAGGTGCTGGCTACAGGAGGAATTTATCTCGGTGGAGGCATGCTGCCAAGGGTTCTTGCCCACATCGACCAAGGACGCTTTATGGAAATTTTCTGTCGCGGGGTCTACCGGGACATGCTGGCCGATATTCCTGTGCATATCATCACAAATCCCAAAACTGCCCTGATCGGTGCTCGCCAGCTGGCCATGAAGATCAAAAAATGAGCATTCGCAGTTGATCTTTCCTTCCCCTTACAAGTACAATGATTCCAATCCGTGGAGTCAGGCAAGAGAAGCCAACAAGAAGAGCACCCTTGTACGCTGTTCCCTGTTGTTGTGATATCTTGTCTTACACCCTGTCTTGTATCCTATCTTGATTTGCCCTGCTGAAAGAATGGGGCTCTATTTACAAACGCGAAGAGAAAGCTATGGACCTCATTACCGCAGGAGGCTGCCTCCTGATTATGCTGATCGCCATCTACATCCTGGCGATCATGACCGACGAGTACTTTATCCCCAGCCTTGATTATATCTCCCATCAGCTCAACCTCCCTCACAATGTGGCCGGGGCCTCACTCATGGCTATGGGGTCGTCGGCACCGGAACTGGCCATCGCCCTGACCGCCCTTTTTCAGGGGAACGGCGAGCATAGTGACGTGGGTATCGGCACCATTGTTGGCTCTGCGGTTTTTAACATCCTAGTGATCACCGGGGCTTCAGCCCTGGCCCGCCCGGCCAAAATCACCCTTGCTGTCGTTATCCGGGATTGCCTCGTCTATGTGATGTCTATTGTTTTACTTCTCTTTACCTTTTACGACGGACAGATTCATCCGTTTGAAGCCCTATCCTTTCTTGTTTTATACGCAAGTTATCTGCTTATCCTCTATAAATGGAATTCCTGGTTTCCTAAAGAGACCATGAGCGAAGTCGAAAAAAACGAAAAACCAAAACCTCATATCAGCGAAGAACAAGATAGTAAGGGTAAGGATCGACGCTCCATCATAGACGTCATAAACTATTGGATAACCAAAGTATTGGGCATCTTTGCCGGTGATGTGGAACAATCCTATTTGCGAGTTTTCTTTGTCTCTATTGCCGTTATTGTCGGGATCAGCTGGATTCTGGTAAAAAGCGTTATCATCTTCGGTGATGCCACGGCCATCCCGCCGGTTATTGTTGCCCTGACGTTGCTGGCTGCTGGAACCTCGGCCCCGGATATGATTTCCTCGGTTGTGGTGGCCCGACAAGGGCGGGGGGATATGGCGGTGGCCAACGCGGTGGGTTCCAATATCTTTGATATCCTGGTGGGCCTAGGACTACCGTGGCTCATTGTGATAGGCATCGGCATGATGACTGGCGGACCGACCTTTGTCGAGGTCGGCACTGCTGATCTGTTCAATTCCACTTTGGTGCTGCTGGGAACAGTCTTTATCCTTTTTATTTTATTGTACACCAAGCGTACCCTCAGTCGGATTGAGGGAGGAATTCTGATCTTACTTTATGTCATCTATGTGCTGTGGATTTGGTTGGGGGCATGAGAATGTCAGAGCAGCCAAGCAAGAAGGTTGGGCACGGGAGAAGATGTACCTGTCGAATTCCGATAAATCCGTTTTTTTTATTCATGAGCTATCGACCCGAGCAATCTCGGTAACTCTTCAACCAGATACAAGGGAAGGGACAATAATCGAAACATCCCGGAGGTCTTGGATAAAGAAAAAGTTGCCTCATGAAGACTGGGCAAATCGGCATTGAAACGAACCCCCAGAGTGCATCCTTTTTCTTGCAGAAAGACCTGAAGTGATTTCAGGGTGCCGGTTTTACCTGCCTTGACCTCCACAGGAAAAATTCTGCTGCCCACGGACAGGACATAATCGACCTCTGACGATGCCTGCCGTTTTTCTCTCATCCAATAGAAAAGCTCCGGTTCTTCATAGGGTTGTCGCGCATACAGCAGGTGCTGACCGATAAACTGTTCACACAGAGAGCCTGCATTAATCAGGGAAACATCGTCCACATGGACAATATCGGCATAGCTCATACCGCAGGCCGTGGTCAGCAGGCCGACATCCAGAAACAACGGCTTCTGCACCTTCTGATTGCATTCCGCCCGTAAGGGTATGCCGTTTGCAGCGGTATGATAAATCGGTGCATAAACACGGGCCATTTCCAGGAGATGCAGAGCCTTTTTCACTTCCGTACTTTTTTCGTTCCGATCCAGATTGACGTATTTTAGCTTCTGTCCCACATGGAGGGGCAGGCTTTGAAAGACGTTCTGGAGCAGGCGGCGGTTGCCCCGTTGTCCGTACTTGCTGAAGTCATCCCTATAGGTGAGCAGAATGGACTGCTTGACAGCATCTGCTTCGAGCATGGAGCCGCTTTCCTGATAGACCTGAACAGCCTCCGGCATTCCACCCACTGCGCAGTAAATTTTGAAATTCTTGATCAGCTCGTTGTGAATAACCTTGGGGAATTCATCGGTGATTCGGAACTGCTCAAGAAAGGCAGACAGCTGTTCCTTGCCGATACCGGTCAGAAACTCCTTAAAGGTCATCGGACCGAGGTGAAGATACTCTATCCTGCCGACAGGCATAGAAAAGGTATGTTCCTCCAGAACGAATTCCAGCAGGGACCCGGCAGCTATAACGTGGAGTTCCGGCATCAGCTCATAAAAATAGCGCAGGGATGCCAGGATATGGGGAGCGGCCTGGATCTCGTCAAGGAAAAGCAGGGTTTTGCCGGGCTGAATTTTCCGGGAGGCCTTGAGTTCCAGTAATGTTATCATTTGTCTGGGGTCTTTCAAGGTAAAGCATTCTATGTAGTCCTCATGGAGTTCGAGGTTGATTTCCATGAGATCCAGGGATGCCTGCTCGGCAAAGAGACGGACTAAACAGGATTTTCCGACTTGGCGTGCCCCTCTGATGACCAGAGGTTTTCTCGTTTTTTTGTTCTGCCAAGTGGTCAAATGTTGTAATCTACTTCGTTGCAGCATATTTTTAGAGAGATCGGTTGATTTTGGTATTTATTTACCGGGTATTTTAGAGCTGGTGTGTATTTTTGTAAAGGTTGAAAAGTTATTAAAAAGGATTTTTGTAAGGGTAATTTTAGCAACGTCATCATAAACCGTCAAACTCGCCGTTCCCAGGAGCATCTCTCTTGACCGACTTAATTGATCTTCATCGAACGTTTTCTCCAGCCAAAGAAATAAAAGACGAACAGGATGAGTGGATTCAATATCTCCTGATTATAACGGATTAAGGGGAGGAGGTCGAAATTCGTTTAATGACGCTGAAATCAGAAGAGGAAGCCCCCATCAGGGCGTAGCGCACATACCAGTCCTGGACGGAACGCAGCTCGGCAGGTCCCAGCCGCCAGCGGGTTTGCCGTCCGGGGTCCGGCCTTCCAGGGTTCCAGGGTGTACCAGAAGATCTGACCCAGGCCGGTGGCGGGAATCATCGACTCTCTTGTTCTTGATAGATGGAGAGTATTCTTTTATAATAGATACGAAAGTTTTGTAATTCTGCTTGTGAGGAAAAGTTATGAAGCCGGTTCTAAAATGGGAGAATAACTCTCCGCATGCCCTGCGTTTCCTGCATCAGGTGCGGGAGGAAGTGCATCGTCTGATTCCTGATGCGAAAGTAATTCTGCACGGTTCCCGTGTCCGCCAATGAAGCCCGGCAGGACTCTGATTGGGATTTTCTGATCATTGCCGATCATCCGTTGGACAGAGAAATCATAACAAAGCTGAAGGATGGGCTGTATGACATTGAACTGGAAAATAATGACGTGGTGAGCAGTATTATACGGAGCAGACAGGAGTGGTCTTCGCCTGCATACGATGCGTTGCCGTTCAAAAAGGCGGTGGAGAGAGAGGGTATAGAGTCATGAGATTATACATCAAGTTATCGACAGCCTCGGCACATTATTCATGCTGCGCCGCTCCCGGATTTATCGTCAACAGCAGATTCTCAAACGGATGGTGGTTCTTCCAGCGATAGGTATGAAAATCACGTTGATCCGTTGATAAAATACGTCCATGACCAAGATATTCCGCCAAAACCACCAGCGACGCATCAGCCAGATCCATTGGCAGATCAGCGTATTTTCGCATCAATTTGGCAATGGGCTCTGAATGTTCCGTATTTAACTCGAAAACGGAAAACACGCCCTGCCGATATTTCTCAATAAACTTCTGCTGCGCGGAAATCCCGGCTCTTGCCAGCAGTAAATGACAGGTTTCCGTCATCACTGCACAGGTCGTAATCATCCGCTCATTTTGCTCCGATAATTCGGCAAGACGTTGTTTCGCCAATTCGTGATGCCTGTCTTTCGGATATGCCAAGCAACCCATAAACCGGTATCAGCGATAACCATATTTTTTCTCTAAAATTCCGGTCAGCTCGTTTTTATAGGTTTGTGAAAGGCGGGTTTCGTCACTGTTGGCACAGCGATAAAATCCGATTTCAGC
>MTKO01000140.1 GCA_004028505.1 Candidatus Electrothrix aarhusensis | reverse complement strand
TTTTTAAGTAATTAAAATACGTTTGCTCAAAAAATCAATATCAGAGTTTGGATGAAGTTATTTTGTTAGAATAATTTTGGTCGGGTACTTAGCAATAAAGTAAACTTGATCGCAACTCCCTTCCTTTAAGGAAGAAAAACAACAAGCTTCCCGGTTATACTGTTTTTCGCAAATTTCTTTCAATTCTTTTAACCTTTCAAATTTCATATTATTCCTTTTTTAATTTTTTTTATCGCTCATTAACTCAAAATTTATCTATGTGTATCTACATAATCCGTACCTCCGTATTGCTAAGAATAATTAATATTAACCATAATAACATAATAAAAAGAAAAAGTCAAGTAATTTAAGCTAATAATGAAATTATTTTATTAAGTTAATTGCAGGTTAATAGGGGTCAGGCCCCAATTAACCAAAAAGCGGTGAGCAGATCCCGCCGCCGACTCTCCTTTTACAGCTCCCGAACAAAAAACATAGGTCAGGATCTAAACCAACCAAATTTGCTCCGGCAGCATTCAAACTGAAAAAATCAATCCATCATAAATGAAGATTTAGAACTCCCCATGTAGGTCAATTGGTATCACAGAGGAAAACCAAACTGTGCAGTGACGCGGGTTACAGACGGGGGTCGCAGGTTCGAATCCCAAAATAAAAACCGGATACGCGTTTTCACGTACCCGGCGAACAAAAGCGTCCTGGAGGGGTGCGGTATCAACGTTTCCGAACGTCCCTAACAGACTTCTTCCGGTTCCAGATCAGATTTTGGGTGGTTCATATGGTGATGGAGAACCTCTGCCGGAAGATGAATGTCAAACAAGGCGTTGACGATTTTTATCAGGAAAAAGAAGGCCAGCAGGGGAAGGAGAATGACCTGAATCACCAAGATGCCGACATAGAGGAAGGTGAGCTGAAGAAGGCTTTCAATGATTCCCCCCATATTATTTGCTATAACAGCAAAGGCCTTTTTAAATTCACCTGATTTTTCTTTAAGAAGAGAGGCTGTTCCGAAAAATCCATTGTTCGGAAGCGAGAACTCTTTCAGCTGATCAAATCCTTTCGAATCAAGAGCCAATTTTTTACTCACCTCATCAATCTGCGGCGTAAAAAATTTCGTATTGATGAAGTCGTTGGCTACTGAGGACAGCGGGAGGAAAAAGCGGGCAATGACTATGAGCAGGGCAAAGCGCATCACGGTCTTGTGGAGAAAAACAAGCCTCGTGCTGTTGAACCATATCAGGACAGCGAAAAAAAACAGGAAAACAGCAAGTACAGGCGGGGCCAAAGAGATCCCTATCTCATAGGCCAATTTTTGTACGCCTAACGAGGTGATCGCTGTCACCAGTATATCAGACAGGCGCTCGGTCAGGTCGTCAACAGGGTCCAAGGCTTGGCCTACTGCTAAGGATAAGCCCACCCCAGCCGGTTGCAGATGCAGGTTTGATTCCTTGATAATGGAAACAGACGCATTAATCACCCGGCAGACAGCATAGGAGACCCCACCTTTGCTAATTGCTTCGCGAAAATAGTTGTCCGTTGCCCTGTCTAAAACCGGAATCTTCAGGCCCGGAGACAAAAAGAGCAGCACTGCTACGATGATTCCCAAAGCTGAAAGTATTATTTTTTGCAGCATTGCTTTCTTCATATTCTCTTCTCCGGTTTAAACCTTTATTTTCCTCGGATCATTCCATCATATGGATGCGTTCACAGTCTGGGCAGATCCAGGTGGGGCCGTTGCTGATGCCCCATTTGTTCTCTGTAAAACAGTCCGGGCAGATTGCGAAACCGCAACCACAACTCCAGCAGAAGGGAAATTCTTTTGTGCAGCAATGACAGGTATTATTTTTTTTTCGTCTGCGGCGACGTGTTGTTTGCGTGTTATTTGTCATTGTTCTGGAGGTCTGAAGGTCTGGAGTTCGGTTTACATCGAATGATTATGAGGTTGGCTGCCACAGGTATGGGCATGCCGGTGAAGATGAAGGCGGGCCGTATCCCCTCTCGTGACCTGCCCTTGATCCATCATATAGAGACTTGTGCAGGTTTCACTGAGAAAATCCCAGTCATGAGAGATGATCATATAGGTAATATCAAGCTTATTGAGAATCTTAATAAGTCTCTCCCGGATTTTTTTATCAAGATTATTGGTCGGCTCATCCAGGAGCATGGCTTCCGGTTGCATGGAGAGCACCGTGGCCAGGGAGACCAGCTTTTTTTCGCCTCCTGAGAGATGATGGGTCACGCGATCGGCCAGATCAATCAAGCCCAAATTCTGTAATGTCCTGTTGGAAATATCCAGGGATTCTTCCGGGCTTTTACCAAGATTTAACGGGCCAAAAGCAACGTCTTCAATAACAGTTGGCGAGAAGAGCTGGTCATCTGCGTCCTGAAAGACCAAACCGATACTTCTGCGGAGTTTTTTCAGGTCTTCTTTCTCTTTGACTTCGTTGCCTTTAAAGAGGAGCTTTCCAGCAGTAGGTCGGTGTAAGCCCATAATAAGGTGAAGCAGAGAGGTTTTGCCGCTGCCATTGGGACCGATCAGGCCGATTCGCTCATTGTATTCTACAGACAGATCGACCTGATGCAGAATAGGCCTTCCACCCGGATATGAGAATGAAACCTGGTCCATCTGAATAAGTGGTGATGTGAAGGGCATGGGCATTCTCTGCGTTATCTGAGATGAGGGTTCTTTGCAACTTTTGCAACTGACTCAGTGTAGAAATACCATTTTTCAGGGCGATTTTCAAATTTTCTTCTGCAAGAGAAGAAATCGTATCATTTTTATCCGTGGAGCTATCAGGAGGCTCTTTGCTCGGGGTGCTCTTGAGGGGTTGGTGCTATAAAGAAATAAAAAAAACGCCGACCTGCATGAAGTCGGCGATACAGAAGGTACGGCTGAAAGACAAGGTGTTTTGAAAATCAGGTCAAAATCATCAAGCCATACAAACCGATTGAGGCAGAGGAGGTAGCAGCATTCCCGGAAAATAAGAAGGTTTTTTTATTTTTTTCCTGGGTGCCTTGGGTGCCCTAGTGTCCAGTACTACAGATTGGATGGTATTTCCTCGTTTGTGGAACTTGACGTATTCCCAACAATCAGGATTATCGACAATGGTTTGCATGAGGTTGTGGTGCAGGGTGTGGCCTGAGCGATTCGCAATAACATGTCCCAAAACCGGGCTGCCGAGCAGGGCAATGTCGCCTATCAGATCAAGCATCTTGTGGCGAATAAATTCATCGTCAAAACGAAGACCTTCTTCATTGAGAACAGATTCGCGGTTCCAATGAATGGCAATGACATTTTTCAGGGAGCCACCAAGGGCAAGACCGTTTTTCCAGAGTTCTTCCACCTGTTCAATAAAACCAAAGGTTCTGGCCTCGGCTATTTCATTAATAAATCGTTCCTGAGTGAGTTCGGCACTATAGCTTTGTTCGTTCAGAAGGTCGTTATCACCAAATTTTATGGTGCCGCTGATTTTAAACCCGGCATAGGCTCAATTCTGATGGATTTATCACCCTGGGTGAGAGAAATAGGCTTGGTGATGCGGAGAACTTTACGGAGGGCGCGTTGTTTTTTCAGGCCACCTTTTTGGAGTAGATGAATGAATGGTCCGGCGCTGCCGTCCATGATGGGTACTTCGTGCGAGTCAATATCAATAGTTGCATTGTCGATACCAGCCCCATGTAAGGCGGCCATCAGATGTTCGGTTGTGGAGATTTTTTCTTGTCCGTTACTGATAGTGGTTGCTAATGTGGTATCAACGATCTGTTCCATTCGGGCGGGAATGGCGGGTTTGTTTGCTATATCAGAGCGATAAAAACAGATTCCTTTGTTTTCCGCAGCAGGTTTGATTGTCATTCGTACCTGCCTACCTGTGTGGAGTCCGATTCCGTGACAGCTGACAGATCGTCTCAGGGTGTGTTGATGGAGTTTTATATTGATAGACATTTTTTACCTCTTCCTCATCTTTTTGCAACTCTGTTCTTCCATGCCATAGCAGCTTTCTTTTTCCTTCTTAATTGCAAAAAAACAGCCAGAAGTTCATTTATTTTGTTTTTTACCTGAGCCAATAAGTATTGCTTCCGATATTCAGAACGATAGCCTTTCTCACTGAAAAAAATAAAAGGATTCTATCGTGAAAGAGTATGTGTCAAAAAAAACACATATTGCGTACAAAAAATTGTATGTTGTTTTTTTGACACAGTGGGTAGTCCGTATATATTTGATCAGTATTCAGGTCGATTGAATGCTCTTGTGCTGTAAAATCAGCTGGTTTAATGCTGTGTCCGGCTGGGCCTCCATAACGACACCGTAAAGGGGCAGTTTAAGGTCGATATTGCGGAGTTTAACAAGATCCTTTTCCGTACAGAGAAAACATGTTGCTCCGGCCTGCTGAGCTTCCGTAATGAGCTGGCGAATGGTTTTGGCAGCGTAGGCAAAATGGTCGGGAAGGGCACGAAGGGCTATCGGTTTGATGTTGAGCTTCTTGAGGGTCTGGCTGAATCCTTCTGGATGGGCAATGCCGCAGAAGGCAAAACATCGCTGATCTGCGAGTTCTTCCGGCTGCACAGGTGTTTTTTCTCCATCTGTTTTTTGCAGGAAAAGACCGGTAGGGCGGTATCGGCTGAAGAAGACAGGTTTGTCAGGGAATTTTTTGCGCAGAACAGTTTTGAAGTTTTCTGCCCGTTCTTGATTCCGCTCATCTGTACCAGTCAAGACAAAGGTATGGCATCGTTTCAGGGCGTTGATTGGTTCGCGCAGATCTCCTCCGGGAAAGACCCTGGAATTTCCAGCAAGTTTATCTGTATTAAAGAGGACGATATCAAGATCGCGGCGGATGGCCATGTGCTGGAAACCATCATCCAAGAGCAGGATATCCGCCCCCATTTTTACGGCCTCGGCAGCGGGAAGTTTGCGCACTATCCCGGTCAGAACAGGGACGCCGGGCAGGCTTTCTGCAAGCATTCTCGGTTCGTCGCCGACATAATCGGCATTGAGAAAGATCTCTTTGCCGTCGGAAACAATATTGATCCGCTCTTTGGTGGCTCCACCGTATCCTCGGCTGATAATCGCCGGTTTGTACCCGTTGTCCTGAAGCAGGCGGGCCAGGTATTGCACCATAGGGGTCTTGCCGGTTCCTCCCAGGGTGAGATTGCCGACACTGATCACCGGCACAGCAAAGGGGGTGCTTTTGAGGAATTTCCTCTGGTAGAGATACTCTCGTAAGCGCATGGCGGAGCTGTAGAGCGGGGAAAATGGGCGGCCTAGGGCGTAATAGAAATTTCTAGTCATGTTGTTTTAGCCCTCAGGGAGGTACCCTGAGCTGATATATACAGCCCCTTCGGGGCAAGGGAAAAAATAATTTTTGGATGCTTTTTTCTTATAATGGATTAAAAAAGATAGCAGGTTGCAGGCAGGATTGCAACGCAAGGAAACACCTCGCGTGCATAACGACTTTCTGCACAAAGAAATAAACAGTAACAAATAGTACCAAGGAGGAAAATGCAATGAACATCTCAGGAAAATTTTGTTCTGTGCTCTCGGTTTTAGCCGTAAGCACCGGCGTAGTCTTTGCCAGTAATTTTATCAATAATGCCCAGGCCGCAGAGCCGGTGAAGATAGGCGTGGCAGGATCCCATAGCGGCGACTTGGCCTCGTACGGTCTACCCACAGCTCGTGCCGCAGAGCTTGTTGTGGAAAAAATTAACGCTGAAGGCGGACTCAATGGAGCCCCGGTGGAGCTCCTGATTGAGGACGATGTCTGTAAACCGGAGATCGCCACCAATACGGCCATGAAATTGGTTTCTGCCGGTGTCAATGCTGTCATCGGCCATATCTGCTCCAGCGCCACCAAGGCGGCCCTGCCTATTTACGATGAGGCAAACATCATTGTCATGTCTCCCTCAGCCACGGACAGCGATCTGACCAAGAGCGGTAATTACTCAACGTTTTATAGGACCATTGCCCCCAATGATGCCCAGGCTGCTTCTCTTGTCAATTTCACGGTCGGGCAATTGGAGGCCAGGAAAATTGCCATTATTCATGATAAAGGGGATTACGGCAAAGGGCTTGCAGAGGATGCGAGAAAAATCATCAAGGGCGGTGCGTTGGCAAAAATCGTTCTTTTTGAGGGCATAACACCCGGTGCTGTTGATTATTCCGCTGTGGTACAAAAGATCAAACGAACCAGGGCAGATGCGGTTATCTTTGGCGGCTATCATCCGGAAGCATCAAAGATCGTGACCCAGATGCGCAAGAAGCGGATGAAAACCCTGTTTGTTTCCGATGACGGCGTCAAGGATGACACCTTTATCAAGGTAGGCGGAAAATATGCCGAAGGTGTCTACGCCAGTGGCCCGGCTGATGTTTCTGCCAACCCGATTACCCGTGAATATCGTGAAGCATATACGAAGAAATATGGTGTAGAGCCGGGGCCATTTTTTGATAACGCTGTTGCAGCGGCCCTTGCGCTGACCAATTCGATCCGGGTGGCGGGCTCCACAGAAACGGAAAAGATTGCTAAAATGCTCCATACCCAGGCCACTGCCACACCCTTTGGCGAGATTATGTTCGATAAAAACGGAGACGCCATCGGGGTCGGTTTTTCCATGTATGTTGTGAAGAAAGGCGAATTTGTTCAGGTGGATTAGCAGAACGGAATGAAGATATAATGAAAATAGCACTTGCGCAAATCAACCCGATTGTCGGGGATTTTGCTTATAACCGAGGTCGGGTTGCAGAGCGGATCAAGGAGGCGGAACAGGCTGGTTGCAATCTGATTATTTTTCCAGAACTGACCCTGTGCGGCTATCCGCCCCAGGATCTTTTGGAACGACCAGCCTTTCTTCGTGCCCATGATGAGGCTTTGGAGGAGCTTATTGGATCTGTCGGTGAGATCGGGGTTATTGTCGGTGTTCCAGAGCAACGACAGGGAGGCAATTATCAGGGCAAGGGGAAGCCGCTCTATAATTCCGCCCTTCTTTTGCATCAGGGCAGGGTGCTGCATCGGGTACGCAAGCAGCTGTTGCCCACCTATGATGTCTTTGACGAAAGCCGCTATTTTGAGCCCGGTCCTCCCTCTCTGCCGTTTTCCTTTCACGGACTGCGTCTTGGTCTGACCATCTGCGAGGATATCTGGCCGGGTCAGTATCCTGTTGATCCGGTGGCTTCCCTGTTGCAAGGCCATGATAATCATAACGGGCTTGATCTCCTGATCAATATCTCTGCCTCGCCCTATCATCATGGCAAGCTTGCTGAGCGCAATCAGCTGCTGACCGCTCTGTGTCGCGAGAATAATCTTCCTCTGCTCTATGTGAATCAGGTCGGGGGCCAGGATTCCCTGATCTTTGACGGCCACTCTATGGCCTTGAATAGTCAGGGGGAGCTTTGTGCTGTGGCCTCTGGTTTTAAGGAAGAGATGGTTGTTATTGAGCTGGATGATCTGGACAGGGATTTAACAGGAGATATCTTACCCCTTATGCCGGGCGTCGTAGGGGCGAACCCCTGTGTTCGCCCTTGCATACCGGGCAGGCACAGGGACCTGCCCCTACAACATGCACCAAAAACGGAAAAAATACTGTCTCAGGATTTTATTCATCAGGATTCTATTGCCCAGGTGGATAAGGCACTGGTTCTGGGGCTGCGAGATTATCTCCATAAGACCGGTTTTCAGCAGGCGGTCATCGGCTTATCCGGCGGGATAGATTCAGCTGTAACCGCAGTTTTGGCCGCTTCAGCCCTCGGTCCCAAAAATGTCCTCTGCGTGGCTTTGCCCTCGCCCTACACGGCTCAGATGAGCATTGATGATGCAGCCGAGCTGTCCAGCAATTTGGGCTGTGATTTTGAGCTGCTGCCTATTGCCCCAGCAATGGAGGCCTACAGCACAATGCTGGCTCCGTTATTTGTCGGCAGGGAGGAGGATGTTACGGAACAGAACCTCCAGGCCCGGATCAGGGGAAACCTGCTCATGGCCCTGTCCAATAAATTCGGGAGCATGCTGCTAACCACAGGCAATAAGTCGGAAATGGCTGTGGGCTACTGCACTCTGTACGGCGACATGAGCGGCGGTCTGGCTGTGCTGGCTGATGTGCCCAAGGTCATGGTTTATGAGCTGGCTCGCTGGATGAACAGGGCAGGGGAGGTAATACCGGAGCGGATCATTACTCGCCCGCCCTCTGCGGAGTTAAAACCGAATCAGGCGGATCAGGATGACCTGCCGCCCTACGAAGTGTTGGACCGATTCTGTCCGCCTACCTGGAAGAACATCTGGGGATTGAGGAAATCGTGGCCCGTGGTTTTGCCCAGGCCACGGTGGAGGACATTGTCCGTCGCATCCGCATGAATGAGCATAAACGCAAGCAGGCTCCCTTGGGTCTAAAGGTAACGAGTAAGGCCTTTGGCTATGGACGGCGTTATCCTATAGTGCATGGCTTTACCCGCTGACGGGCTCCTCTTGGTAAGAGACACAGCAACGGGATTGCCCTTGTCAGCCAGTCCGTGAAAAAAAGGTATTGGGATCAGGCTCCATCAAAAGAATTATTCACACGCATATCCTTTTTCAATGTTAAACTGTGTTGTTAAAAAGAAATTCGCCGTTGGCTTTTGGGTCCCGTATCGGGTTGATGAGAAGAGTCGGTAAAACTGTCTACCATACCATACGGGTAAATCCGCGACGATTTTTCCTCTAGCAGCTTCCAATGGTATGTTGTTCATTCCTGAAATTTGATTTGGAAGCGTTAAATAAGTGTCCGAATCACAGGTAACATCTGTCCCCTCGTTTGTGTACTGTGGATTCTCACAGAGATAATCTTTCGGGTCTGAAGCACTGCAGTTTGCACCTTGCGTCTGCTTGAAGTTCTTACAGATAAGTTGATATTGTTGAACAAACCTGGGGTAGTTACCCGCAATTGTTTGATCAATTGTAGATTCTATTCTGTTAACAGCTTGCTTGTAGATATCTTGAAATGTTGGAATTTTCAAGAGTCTGTTAATCAATGGCCTCTTGTCTAATTTTCCTGAATTTAAGCCGAATGTATCCATCTGTGTCGTCCCCATGACAGATCCGCACTCAGTACCCCCGGCGATACTCCCCAAAACAGTGTCGTAATCATTCGGGATAAAAGAGACAGTCTTGTTCTCTTTATCGAAATAAAGTGCATAGTTGTTTTTACTGAACCAGTAACCATCCCAGTTGCCAATCGCCACATCAAAGGCCATTGTTGTCAAAAATGACTGATAGTCAAACGTATAGGTTATGTCGTTATCCGGATCAAAAGGATTATCCCAATCTTTCGGGGGCACACCGTTAATGATCCAATTTTCAAGCGGGCTTACCTGCCCGTCAGATGAAGAGGTGCTTAAAAAGTTTAGGTTATATATGAAAGCAGCAAAAATATTTAATGCTTTATCAAAATGCTCTTCTTTCCCTTGGTAATCGTAAATGGGTTTATACTTATTTTTACCATCCCAAGGCTCATTTTTTATACCAAAAGGAATCGACGGATCACAGGGTTCCCCTGAAGCACAATTCGTACTACCGGCCTTATCTATCGTCTTCGTAAATGACTGAAGGTCACAGGAACCACGCGTATCAATATTAAGCCCGGCAAAACAGACATTTTGTAAATTTCCTTTCCACATGTAACCTTTCGTATTGCCAAACCTCGTTTTCATATAGGCTTTGCTGTTTACCGGTTCCAACATTTCGTAATATCCAAAGTCATAACAATAATAACCACTCTCACATTTTTGTGACGCATCAAGGGAGTTATAGGCATTTTCGGAATTTCTGTCTCCCTGTATTGCGATATAGAGGTGCGCATGACTGATATGAGGTGCTAGGGTAAATTGCTTTTCGGCGGTTTTATCCAGGAGGCTACCCAAGGTTTGAAAACTGTATATTTCTCTGGTCTTACTCATCTGCCCCTTAAATGACTTCAGGTCCAGCTTGTCATACCCGTATAAATATTGTTTGTCACCGGTTTCGGGATTTTTAAATTTTAATTTGAAGTTTGCCTGATGAAACACACCATAGCCTGTTGCATGTGGTCCACACACATTACTCCCGGATTCCGGGCATATTCGACTGGTATTCCCTTTAAGTTTCAATTGAATATCGGAGAGCGTTTCCGGCGTTCCTGATGCCTTGCCGTCTTTCATGGGTTGAAAAATAAATTTATTGACCTGGATATATTGGTCGTTACTTGAGTTGGTGTTGAAGTTATTTAAGAGATAATTCCATTGTGTCGGAGAAATATACAATAAGATTACAGGTATTGAGTTGTTGTCGAACAGCTTTTCGGCATCAACCTTTGGATTTTCAGCTGAGGCTGGATGTGTGAAGACCAAAAGAAGAAAAACGAAAGATATAAATTCTGTTCTGACAATGTTTATCATGCGCTTCATCATGAGCTGACTCCTTGTGATTTCCTTACGGTAGCGTACGGTAGCGTTTTGTTTTTCGGGTAGTCCTGCAACGAGGTTATGACGTCCGATTCTGAATCATGTATTTCATACGGTGGCTTGAATAGGGGCTAAGCATGGAAAAACCCTGCGCAACGCATCCCGGACACCCTTATTACTAAAGTTCATCATTCTGGTATACAAGAATTTTTAGAGTTGAACAGCCCTGAATCATCCGCCACCACCACCACCACC
>MTKO01000139.1 GCA_004028505.1 Candidatus Electrothrix aarhusensis | reverse complement strand
GCCGCTTCAGGCTGACGGAAATTTTTTGGGGAAGGGGCTTGGGCCGTACTGTTTCGGGGAGCTGCATCCGCCAGGAGAGCAATGCGCCGTGCAAGGCCAACGTCAGGACGGTTGCAGGCAGCATCCTTTGCATTGCTTCGTTCATGGTGTCGTTGTCTCCGCCTCGGCCTGAAGGGAGATATGAGTCAATCCGGCCTGCCTGACCCGATCCAGCACCTGGAAAAGCCCTTGATAGGAAACCGACTTGTCGGCAAAGATTTGTACATCAGGTTCCTTATTTTGACTTCCCGTTTTTTTTCGTTCAAGCAGCTCTTCCAGTTGAGGGAGTTTCACCTGCTCTTCATTAACAAAGATTTTTAGGCCACCGTCCTTAGCCTGAATGGTAATACTGATCGCCTCTGTGGTTTCCAAGCCAGCAGTGCTGGACTCAGGCAGGTCCACCTGCTGACCGTGATGCACGGCCATGGATAGCATGGCGTAGATAAAAAAGACAAGCAGCAGAAAAACGATATCAATCAGAGGGAGCATTTCCACCCGGGGCGGTGCGATAGTACGGTTACGCAGTTTCATTGAATGCCCTCCGCCTGCATTTTTCGATAGCTTACCTCCAACCGAGTTGCATATTTTTCCATAAGATGAGCAGCGTTGTCAATTCGGCTTTTATAGTAGTTGTAGGGAAAGACCGTGAAAATAGAGATCGTCAAACCGGTAGCCGTGGTAATCAGGGCTTGGGCAATACCGCCGGTCACCAATTTGGGATCAGCCATGCCGCTGTTGCCAAGCATCTTGAACGAAGAGATAATTCCGATCACCGTACCCAGGATCCCCAGGAGCGGAGCCACTGTAATCATGGTGTCGAGCACAGTCATAAACTGCGTCATTTTTTTGAGCAAATGCTGGGCTTCAGCCTCCATAGCTTTGTTCATATCATAGTCCTTGTGGAGGATGCCGATTTTGAGTACGCGTACTATGGCATCATCGCAATGACCTGTTTTTTCTTCTATTTGCTTCCAATTCATGCCTTCTGCAAGAGTTAACACCTCATCACGCAAGGCACGGTTGCGTCGACGGCGCATACCTGCCCAGAACAGACTGCGTTCAATGATTATTGTCAGCACGATGACTGAACAGGCGAGCAGCGGCCACATGACCACTCCACCGTTATATATGAGTTCCAACATATTCAATTGCTCTTTTTTTCTTTCAGGGATGATAAACAAGTAACAGAAAGCCTTCATTCTGACGACAACGAATCGTCAGGAGTAAATTGGCTCCTATCGTTTCCTGACAAACTAAACCATACCGGCCTGCCTGTACAATGGGGCGGAAGACTCATTTTGTCGGGAGTATTTCCCGGCGTCCGGGCAAAGTAGGGGGGGCGTGGAACGAGATACCCTTGTCATGATACAATACCGGCTTCATCACTGCTTCAACCGACTGCGGTATTCAGGTGAATGGGGGAGTGGAAAAAAGAAGTGAAGCTCAATCGAAGCTCAATCAGCGGGCTGGAGGTTCTAACGAGTTTTTTTACACAACATTCAAGCTGTGCGCTCGAACGAGCCTCTTCATCTACACTAATTTTCTTATGCTTTTTTGACGAACTCCGACTTAAGTTTCATCGCACCTATGCCTTTAATTTTGCAATCGATGTTATGGTCGCCTTCTACCAGACGAATATTTTTCACCTTGGTTCCAACTTTTACGACAGAGGATGAACCTTTCACTTTGAGGTCTTTTATCACCACAATTGCATCCCCATCGCTCAAAGAAGCTCCATTGGCATCCTTTATTGCTGACTCATTTTTTTCTGCATTTGCGTCGGAGTGAGTCAGCCATTCGTGACCGCATTCCGGGCATACCAACATTGCACCATCTTCATACGCATATTTGGAGTTGCACTTGGGACAGGGCGGAAGTTTGCTCATAGGTATATCTCTTTTTTATTGCCTAATAGTGTTATAATAAATGGACGTATTTCCATGCGATTTGTCATTGTAGATACCTGTATTTTTTACTTGAATCCAGGTGTGATGGTGTTTAACTCATAATCAAATTAAACAAGCCAGCATTCTTACCCAATTTGCCTGTGGATGTCAATGCAAGTCGGAGATGGAAAGGAGCGGAACGGGGCATGGAGAGCAGGAAGGGGCAGGCCGCCAGCATCTCTGAGGCGGCCCAGCTTGTGTTTCTCGCATTAACGGAAAGGGTCACTCAAATTTCCGTTATATTTCGCTCACAAGCTGCTTGATAAGCAGGATCACTTCCTGAATTTTTAAATTTCCTACTCATCTTTCAGCATTTCTTTGCTGACCTTGGTCCCCAGACGGACAAAATGGCCGTCCTCATCTTTGACCGTAATCTTCCAACGTCCTGGGGTATCCGGGCGGAAACAAAAATAGCCGTTCCTGTCGGTACGACCGGATTGGAACGGGAGTTTGGAATTTGGGGCGATAATTTCCACTGTGGCGTAGCTCATCGCTTCACCGTCCTCGTAGGAAGCGGATGTGCAGAGAGCTTCGCTGCTGCTGCCTGTTTCACCGTGGACTGCGTGGGCATGCCCTTGTACGGAAAAAAAGAGGGAAAGAGCGAGGGGGAGCATCAGGAGCAAGACACCTTGCTTTGCTGTTCTTTTATTCATTGTCTTTGTAAGATGATTTTTGAGAATATCCCTCCTGCTTATGGGCAGGAGGGCTTTCAGATTGCCTTCAGATTATTTTCAATACGTCGGCTCTGTTTCAGGCACTTCGGTTCCTGCCGGGTCGTCCCCCTGTTTCTTTTGCGGAGTCGTAAAAAGATAGACAACCATTCCCGCAGCGATTGTTCCCAAAGCAAACAGAACTGCCACGGGCTGACTTCGTATTGAAAAAAAGATAATCCAGCAGTTAGCAGCAATAAACAGCAACGGAGTCAGTGGATATCCCGGTGTCTGGTACAAATTCGGATTTTTTCCGTCCCGCCAGCGGATTCGCATTAATCCGACAACGGTCATCATAGCGCAAAGTGATAGAGTGAAGCCAATATAGATCAGTAGGGTTTCAAAGGATGCCGACAGCACCATGATGGTCGCTATACCGGCCTGGAGAAAAATCGACGAGGCCGGGGTGCGATGGAGCGGATTCAACTTGCCGAAGACCGAAAAAAACACCCCGTCTTGGGACATGGCGTAGTAAATCCTGGGACCGGTCATGACCATAGCACTGACAACAGAGAGAAGTCCCAACGCCACGGCCCCGCTGAAATAGCGGCTGATGTTTTCCCCGAACAGGCCAACCGCCGCCTTTGCGCCTACTTCCACCTCGCCAGCCAGCTGCTCAACAGGGACAGCGTAAATATAGATTGCATTCAGCAGCAGGTAGAGCGCGGTCACGACGACGGTACCAAGCACTAAGGCATAGGGGATGTTGCGCCGAGGATTGATAATTTCTCCTCCCAGGTAGGCTGCCGCGTTCCAGCCGCTGTAGGCGAAGGAAACAAAGATAAGGGAGACCGCGAATTGTTCCGAAGAAAAGGCGGCGAACAGATCCTGTTTTGCGCTGAAATGCTGGATTGACCCCTTGCCGAAAGCAAAACCGGCGACAATAAAAGCGATGATCAGGGTGAGTTTAAAGATGGTCAGCCAGTTCTGCACCCTGGTTCCTGTCCGTAGGCCGTAATAATGGATCAGGGTGAACATGCCGATGACCAACAACGCGATCAAGTTAAACCAAGAGAGAGTGATCATTGGGACGCCGAAAAGGTCAAAAACGAATTCCCTGCCAACCGGAAGATTAAAGGCTTGGTGAAAATAGGAGGAAAAGGCAATGGATGCTGCGGCAATGGGGGCTGAAAAGCCGACAAAGAGCGATATCCAGCCGGATAAAAAGGCCGGGGCCCTGCCGAAGCTCTCTCGGAGAAAGACATATTCACCGCCCGCCTGCGGAAAACGGGCACCGAGTTCACCAAAGCAGAATGCTCCGCAGAGAGCGAACAGGCCGCCGAACAGCCAACAGAGCAGCAATGCACGGGGATCGCCGAGTTCCTTGAGAATAAAACCCGAAGTGGTAAAAACCCCGGTTCCTACCATATTGGCGATCACCAGAACTGTGGCGGAAGACAGACTGATTTCGCGGATCAGTCCGTTTTTCTTATTGAATGATTTTTTCATAGGTACTGAAGAAAACTGCTCCCGAACCGCCGGGACTGCGCGGCCGGGAACAGGGAGATGGTTGGTTGGGAAAGGAAGGGGTACGGCAGGCCGTGTCCTTACTGCACCTGAAAAGTAAAGTTCATATTGTACATGTACTGGTCACAGACCGCAGAATCAGGATACGGGGGCTTATAGGAAAGCGAGACCATCCAATAGCCGCTGTGCTCCAGTTTTAGCTCGGCCTTTCCTTGGGCATCGCTGGTTGCTTCAGCAGGAAAGGGCTTGTCCTCCTTTTTTTTCGTATCCGCCGGGGCCGCGTTACCGGGTTCCTTTTTTTCAGCCTTTTCAAATCCGGCATAGGCGGCCTTGAGCAAAACATTCGGGACCGGTTTTCCGTCAAGAAGCAGCCTGACTTTCAAGGTATCACCCTTTTTTAGATGCCCTGGATTATTGAGCGGAACTATCTCAAGGGCCTGCCCCACAGGTCTGTCAAAGCCTTTTTCGCTGTCCCCGACCATGATGACGGTCTTGCCGCCGAGATGATAATTGGTGCATTGCACCGCATCAGCGATCTCGGTTTTATTGCCCCACTTCCTCCCCTCGGGAGTTTTGGTGAAGAAACCAGATTTATTTTTTACGTTGATCAGATAAAAGCCCGGTTTCGGAACCTTCCAGACTGTAGCGGTCATCTGCGATTTTGGTCAGCTCAACGGTCTCGCCGTCAGGATCAAGGGCCTGAATTTTCTCCGGCATTCCTTTTTTCAGCTCCTCATGGATCCGGTCGGCAAGATATTTATGGCCCCAGCCGATCCCTATCTCCACAGTGCTGCCGGGTTGAGGAAAATGATCCGCAGGATTAAGCCAGATTTTATGGGCTGATGCCGATGAACAAAGCATCAGCGAGAAAATGCCGAGAAGTGTGCAGCGAAAAAGTATGCAACGAAATATATTCATGAAGGTTCTCCGTTATAATGATTGTGAAACTGTCAAGGCCGGGGTCGAGGCCGGGAGGCGATCCGGGCTTTTTTTCAAGAAATCTCCGACGTAGAGCATGTACTCAAAGGGCAGTTTTTCCTTGCCCACCTGGTCGAGGAGAGATCCCAGGGTACCCTGGACCACCCGTTCATCCTGTGCATACCCCGCACGGACAACAACAGCCGCTGGCGTGTCCGGGGAATAATACTTGGTTAGGGTGTCAATGAACTTCTTGAATTCATTGCGCATGGTGAACAGCACCATCGTGCTTTGATGGCGAGCCATTTCATCCACGGTCCAGCCGGAAGCCAGGATAACGGAATGGGATTTCTCTCCTTCAGTAACCCCGGTTTTCAGGGCTGCGTTGGCAGCATTAAAACAGCTGACACCGGGAATCACTTCAGTATTCAGATCGTTTAGCTCGGTAAGAGACCAAGAGCAGGGGCCGTAGACCAGAGGGTCGCCGCTGTCGAGCATGGCAACCGTCTTTCCTTCAGCAACAGCTTTGCGCACTTTGGCAGCAAACTCTTCTTGTTTTTGATGATATTGCTCACAGGTCATACCGTTTTTGCGTTTATTATGATCATCGGCATTGCTGCAGCTCTTGCCATAATAAGGAAAGAGACGATGATATCCGCTGATAACCGGCTTGCCTTCCAATTCTTTTGCAAATTTTCTCCTCAGTCTTTCGCCACTGAAGATGATATCCGCGTCTTGAATAACCTTCATGGCTCGAAGACTCGCCAGATCAGGATCGCCGGGTCCCATGCCCACCAGATAATATTTTCCTTTCCCTGCGTTTTTCTTCGGGGTTTTGTTGAACTGGGCCAGCTCCAGTCGCTTGCCCACATAAATGATAGAACGATTTCCGTTCATGCCCGAGGTGTCTGCCGCAAAGCTGCCCACAGTGCCGAGCACGGCCTTTTCTTTCCCGGTTATACCGGCATTGCTGACCACTGCTGCCGGAGTATCAGCTGGATAGGATTTAGCCAGTCGGGCAAAGGTTTTCTCCATATCCCATGGCATGAAAATCACCATGGTGGCCTTTTCATGACCGGACAGCTTTTCCAGGGTATCCTGCTCTCCTTCCTTGCTGATAAAAGGTGCCGTGATGATCACCTCGCCCAGGCTGGCTTCAAGAGCCGCGTTGGCCGCGTTAAAGGCGCTGAGGCCGGGAATCAGCTCTGTCTCCAGTTCGTTCAGTTCCCGCAGTGCCCAGATATCCGGCCCGTAAATGGTCGGATCGCCGCTGCTGAGCATCACAACATCTTTGCCCTCAGTCACGGATTTTCGTACCTTTTGCGCAAATTCAGCCTGTTTGGTATGGTATTCCTCACAGCTCATCCGCTGCTTGAAATGTTTCTTTGCGTTCTTGTCGCATTTCTTGCCGTAATGCCAGAACAGGACACTGTAGCCGTCAATGATCTCTTTGCCGTTGAAATCAACAGCTGAGGATAATTTTTTCTGGCTTTTTGCACTGCAAAAGACCACCTCGGCATCTTTAAGAGCCTTGACCGCTCTGAGAGTCAGCAAATCGCCGTCGCCCGGCCCCATGCTCACGACTTTGAAGGTTCCGGCCTGCTCCGCTTGCTTATGCGGTTCTGCTGCCGTTGCATTACAGGCAGTAAACGCGACAGCCCATAACAGGGCCAACAGGGCTATGCCCCTGATGTTTTTTGGTTCAAGTTTTCTTCGCATGGTTATTTTTCCTTTTTTCGTAGAGTTAATGTTTTTATCACAACAATAAGACATTCCTAGAAGCGCATGGACAGGGTAGCACCGAAGGTACGATCAGTTGACGGTGTTCCTTTCGTTTCCTGATACTCTTCATCAAGGAGGTTTTTGACATACAGGTTCAGTTTGAGATCTTTCATATTGTAGGTATCCTCAAACAGGGTCTGCTGGACCCCAAAATCAAAAACATTATAGGAAGGGTTCTCAACTTCGTAAAAGACCCAAGTGTCCGGTTGTACTTCCTCGGACACCTCGATGACCTCTTCTCCCTGATAGGAATAGTCGAGCATCAGGATCGTCTGCTCAAAGAGGTTATAGCGCAGCCCGAGGGTGAGTCGGTTCTCCGCTTGGCTGTCCTGCGCCTTTTCTCCGGCAGGTTCATCGCCCTGATTGTCGAAGTTCTGCCATGCATAGGTGAGATAGAACGAGAGATCATCCGTGAGATGCCCGTCCAACTCCAGCTCCAAACCTTGCCGCTGCATCTCTTCCAGGTTAATTTTGTAGTCTGAGTAGGCCAGCTTGCCGTATTTCGGGCTGCTGTACTGAGCAAAAGAGCTGTTTGTGGCAATGTAATCCTCAATCGTATAAAAAGAGTAATTTGCCTTCAGGGCGATATCCCGCCAGAGACGGCGCATGAACACCAGATCATAGCCCATGCCGTGCTCCGGCTCCAGCCAAGCTCCAGCCGGTTTTCCCTGGGGGTTGTAATCTCCGTGGTAATCCGGTGCATGCCAGATCTTACTGATACCGGCGGAAAGCGAGGTGTTTCGCAGCCAAGGGGCGACATCGTCCATCTTCCAGGTCAGAAAGGACTTGGGAATGGGCTCGCTCCAGTTACGCTCGATTATTGCCTCCTTTCCTGATATATAAGGAGATTTTGATCCGTTGCTTACCCAGATCGTGACATCCTCGTAGCGCGTACCCAATCGCAGATCCAAGCTGGGCAGGAGATTCCATTGGTGCTGGACATAAAAGCCTTTTTTGTTAATCCGCTCGGTGTCTTCGTTATCCACGATACCGTCATCGTACATTTGGACCATATCGGCCCCGATTGTGGTGAGATGATCGTCGTTCCATTGAATTTCATCCTGGAGTTTTCCGCCGTGCTGCCACCATTCGGTCAGCCAGGGGGTGTAGACAATATCCTTCCCTTCCTTGACATAATAGGCCCTATCCCGGTCCTCCTTGCTTGTATAGGCATTGAGAGAAAGGGTACCTATGGCGGTGGATTTGTCCCCGTGGAGGCGCAGAGAATGCGCTTCCTTATTCCAGGTAGGCTCCTCCCAGGGCTGAAAAGAGGCATCTTTATACGTCGGATAGGAGCTGTCGTAATCTTCGCTCCCGTCAAGCGCGGTTCCGGGATTCTTTACAGGGGTTGCTCTGTCGGCGGCGGTATAGGAACCGCTCAGCGTGATCAGGCCATCTTCGGGCAGCAGGTAACCCAGCCGAGTAAAAAAAGTGTCGATATCCGATTCATGATGGCGGAGATATCCGTCTGAGGAGTTTTTCTGATAGGCAAAGTCGTAGGTAAAGTTCTGCGCACCGCCTTCCAGAGTGACATTATGCCGCTGGGTGTTATAGGAGCGGAACCCGGTGGACAGACTGACATCTGGTTTGAGGGTGTCTCGTTGCTTCGGCCTCTTGGTGACCATGTTGAGCACGCCGCCAATACCTTTGGCATCATACAGGGCTGAGTGCGGGCCGGGAAGAATTTCAATGGTATCGACCAGAAAGGTGGGCAGTAGGGCGAAATCAACAATGTGCGAACTCTTTCGCCCGCCGGTCTTCTGGACGGTCAAGCCATCAATAGCCGTCACAAAACGGTTGTTGCTGAAACCGCGTAGAGTGATGCTGTCGTCATCTGGAACCAGATCCGACTGGGCTCTGGAGTCGACAATGGTGTGGTGTTTGAGGAATTCATCCACCGTGTCCGCATCACCGATGTTGGTGAACTGATCCGTTTTGATGACGGTCTCGGTAGGGGATAAGACAATGCCCTGAGCACCGCTCTCTGCTGAAACAACGATTTCTTCCAGTTCCTTGATATCTTTCTTTACTTCTTCCAGAGCCTCTTCAGCTGCCATAGCTGATGCAGATGTCATCGTTCCTGCCAAAAGCAGTGCCGGGATAATCCAAGGCGTTTTTTGGATGTTCTTCATTTTTCTTTCTTCTCCTTTATTGTTAATCCCTGGATCCACAGGCAGTGCAGTTGACGAACCTCATTTTTCCGTGCAGTGGGCATCTTGTGCTTTTCCGTATAAATTTTGTGGTGAAACAGGGTATCAGGGGAAAGCTGCCTAGGCAATGAGGTAACAGACTCATTTTATCAGGATATTTTCTTGAAGAACGGGCGGGGCGGCGGGTGAATATAGGCTAAAAAGAACGGGGGGGATGAGAAATTATCTATAATTCAAGACGATGGATTATGCTGAAGGGAGATGCTACAAGCCAGACCCTTCCCGTATTGCTCAGGCTAATCGGGTTGTTCTCCCGGGAAGCTGGGCAATTCTCCTGTTGAGTCGGGCAGTCCCTCTGTCGCCTGCAACGCGGCACGTAGTTCAGGGTGTACGCATGGCTGCGGTAAAAAAGTATACGGGTTTGAGATTTAATTTTGCTCTGTGATGCGTGTGCGTATTTTTTTTATTGATCAAGAATTTAAATTATTGTACCGTACAGCAGGTAGATATTGAAATAAAAAACATTTATACAAAAATCCTTTCTCAATATACGGCAATGTGGAGTTGATACGCTTATGGGATTCTCATAAAGGATGGTCATTCAAACTTTTTTAAAATCAGGTGCCATTCATATTGCTGATATTATGAATACTTAAAAAGTGTCACATGCAAGAAGAAACATTAAGTCATTGACTTGAAAGCGCTCCCCCAGCCTGCGGCCGGGACCAAACCTAGAAGTAACAGTGACGTTCAACGTCATGTTACTTAGAAGGAAAAATGAAAATGAAAAAAATATTCTCAGGATTTGCAACTGTTTTTTTTGTGTTTGGAGTAACAAGCTTGTCTGTTGCTGCCATCATTGATTTTACCGGCGGAACAGCTTATTTAATGGGTGGATCGTCAGCAATTACAACGAATACAGGTCTTTGGGATTCAACTGTGGATTACTACGTTGAAGATGGTGTATTGGTTGATTTTGTGGGTGGGTATGGAACCATTGGTGATTACTACAGTAAAACTGCATCAGGGGGGCTCGGTGGATATGGTGATAGCGTAATCCATGCACATGACTTTAGCTCCTTTGATATCGTTTTCTCCAAAGTTGATGGCTCTGTTTTTGATCTTAACTATGTAGAAATGACCTCTAATACCGAGAATGGAGGAGGTCTGTCGACTGGTCGTGAATTGTCTTATATCACCAACAATCTCGGAGACTCGTTCTTGCTGGCTCCTTCAGACTGGGGTATAGCATACAGCTATGAAGGATTGGCAAGTGATGGCATTATCAGGAATTGGATGGATTCCGACTTTAATAATATCAGTTCGTTCACGATAAGCTCAGATAATGCTCATTGCTTTGGTATGGATAACTTCTACATTGACGAAGAAGCACCGTCAAGGACTCCTGTCCCAGAACCCGCCACTCTACTTCTTTTGGGAATGGGCATAACTGGGCTTGTAGGGATCAGGAGAAAGAAAAAAGAATAAAACAAGGCATGGTGAACAGTATTTCTTTTGCGGAATTTTTGTGCATAGTTCCTGGATTAATCAATGCATAGTTTTTTTCATGATCCGTGGATCTGTCCCCGGTTTGGGAGGAAGAAGAACAAACCGGGGAACAGCGCCAGCAGAGGTACAACAATAAGGTGTGATGGGGGGTGGCTCGCTTTTTGATGCGGTCCAGATAATACGATTAGTTATTTCGTATTATCTGGACCACAGTCTTGGCTGCCCGCACAATGAGGTGGAAAGCTCATTTTTTCGGGCGAAATGCCCGGAGAGTGGGTGTAAGGTTGGGAATTGTTAGGAAAGGCGGAGTGGGCAGGG
>MTKO01000031.1 GCA_004028505.1 Candidatus Electrothrix aarhusensis | reverse complement strand
GGAGGTTGCGGAGGTACCGGAGTCGTTTACCGGGCGATTTTTGCAGCAGGTTTTGGGGGAGGGGTAGGAAGTACGAGAGCTGCACCTCACAAGGTTCCCTCCCATCGCACATCATTTATACCAGGCACCCCGGATATTGAAACGTCTGCCGTCGTCACGTTGTTGCCAGACGACCAAGGCATTACCCGACCCATCAAAGGCGACTTGAGGGCGTGATACAGGTCCTTTATTTTCGGTTTTGATGGGTTGGGCCGTACCCCATCCGCTGTTTGCATCATAGCGGTTGACCCAAATGCTGCCGTAGGGTGAGCCATCCTGCTTCCAAACAGCCAAGGCATTACCTTCCCCGTCAAAGGCAATCTGGGGAGAGTCCGTAAGGTTCGCATCATCGGGCTTAATATGCTGGGCTGTCCCCCAACCGGTAGTTGCATCATAGCGGTTGGCCCAGACGTTTCGGTACGTGATGGGACTGTCGTCCATCGTCCAGACGGCTAAGGCATTATCTGCTCCGTCAAAGGCAATTTGAGGAACCCCTGCCCGGTCTTTATCGTTGGTTTCGATAAAGCGGGCACCTTCCCAGCCGCTCCCCGGTACGTAGCGGTTGGCCCAGATACTGTAGTTAAGGGGTGTTCCATCATCCTGCTGCCAAACTACAAGGGCATTGCCTGATTTATCAATAGCAATCTGCGGAGACCCCGCATCCCCTGCATCTTTGATTGAGACGAGCTGAGCCGTACCCCATCCGCTGTTTGCATCGTAGCGGTTGGCCGCGATGTTCCAGGGATTATTGTTGTCCAAAGGGTTACCGTTGTCTTGGCTGTCACTGTCTTGCTGAACCCAGACTGCCAAGGCGTTGCCTGATCTATCAAAGGCAATCTGTGGATCACCTCCGGCATATCCCATATGGGTTTCAATAGGACGGGAGCCTTCCCAGCCGCTTCCCGGTACATAGCGATTGGCCCAGATATTGTAATCAGTGCCGTCATGCTGCATCCAGACGACCAAGGCATTGCCTGCATCGTCAAAGGCAATCTCAGGAGATCGCGCATCGTCCACCTCAGTCTCGATGCGTTGTGCTGTCCCCCAGCCCCAGCCGCTGTTCGCATCATAGTGATTGGCCCAGATGCTGTTGCGGGCACTGTCATCCATATTCTGCTTCCAGACAGCCAAGGCATTGCCTGATTTATCAATAGCAATCTGAGGCTCAAATGCTTCCCCCTCATCATTGGTCTTGATGAGCTGGGCCGTGCCCCAGGTTCCGGTTGCGTTATCATAGCGGTTGGCCCTAATATTGTAATTGGTACCAACACCCTGTACCCAGACAACCAAAGCATTACCTGCTGCATCCACGGCAACCTGGGGGTACTCTGCATTAGCATTCTGGACACTAATAAGTTGGGCAGGCTGCCAGGAGCGTTCAGCCGGTTGTTTTTTGATCGGTTTCGTCGAACTGTCAGGTTTGGATATCTCGGCATAAACACTGCCTGCCGGAACAGCAAGGCAGAGGGTTAGAAGGATAGCCGGGGGCAGAATAGAATGAGTAGCAAGGAAACGGAAGCTCATGTTGTCACCTCTAGGAATATGTAAAGAGAAAATTTGTTGTGTATCGTTAGAATACAGTTCAGCGAGATAACTTGTCAAACCAGGGAGTGTAAATATTTTTGCCCCTGCCGCAGAACCTGAGACCTCTGCCCCGCCTTTCCGCACACCTTGCCTGAACCTGCCTCCTGATTGCGTTCAGCTTTCCGGTAAGCACTTGTCTCCCGCTAAACATAAACACCAAGCGCGTGTCCCAACCCTCCGTAACACCTCGAATTTCATTTGCGTAAATTGACAAGCATGCCCCCTCCTGATATGATAAAAAGATATGAATGTCAAACCGCTAAGAATGAACGTGGTTGTTTTTCACGAACATTCTACAGCCACAATTATTCAACAGACGAGGTCGGTCAGTGTCAGTCATAAATATAGAGCTTCCTGATAGTATCATTGAATCCTATCGGCAGGAAAATGAGAGTATTCAGGAGGGGCTTAAAAATGCCCTGGTGGTCTGGGAATACCTGAACGGACGGCTGTCTCTGCGTGAGTGCGGTGAATTGCTGCATGTCGGTTACCGGGGGTTTATTGAGCTGCTCTGGAGCAAGGGTATTCCGATTGACGGGTTGAATGATGCGGAATTTCAGCAGCAGCTTGTTTCGCTACGGGCGGCTGAAGAAGAGCTTCGGGTCAATCAATTCTACCCTCCGAACTACTGAATCGCGTATGCGTACCGTCACCTTAACTCTCTCTTCCCGCGAAGAGACGAACCAACGCTTCCTTCAGGCATTTGAGGGCGAATCGCAAGGAAACCTGCTGACCTTTGACTCGCCCTCCCTCCTCTTTACTCTGCTGACTGCCGAGCGATGGGGTTTACTCAAAATGATGACCGGTGCCGGCGCAATAACGGTACGAGAAGCGGCGGAAAGGGTAGAGAAGGACATCCAGGCCGTGCAGGATGATGTAGACGCGCTGTTACAGGCGGGCATTCTCCGAAACAAAAACGATGATGAGGTTGAGTTTCCCTTTGACGCCGTGCATGTGGATTTTATGCTCAAGGCTGCGTAGCCCGGTAGGTTGGGATGAGCCTACCGAATCCCAACCTCACTCATGCCTTTATTTGTGTGTGGGTACGCCCTGCCGCACACCTGACCGAAATCCGCCTGCTGACTGAAATGACAAGTTTCACCTTGATTTAAAAAAGATATTTCCTGATAATTAATATTGTGTAGCTATCACTCAGGAAGCGTCGCTGCATCCTTTTTGCTCGCCGCTGAAAATGCACCTATACCTCCAATCAAGGTGAATATTATGAAATCTCTGAATTCAATGAAGCAGTTGCAGGACCAAGGGACCTTTAAGCTCCTCGTCTTGTCCAGCGTCACTTGTGGCGTTTATGGAGCATATTATATTAAAAGGCAAACGGCCAAGATCAATGGGCTTGTTGATAAAAAGAATAATATCTCAGAAGAATTTGTTCACTTTTTATTTGTTAGTTCATACGTATCATTAATGTTTTTCGTGAGCTCCTTATTCGTTGACAAGGGGCACTCTATAGAGAAGATGAGTAGTTTTATTGCGTTAGCCTGGGAGGTCATGGCGATAATCTGGACTTTTAAAGCCGGAAATCGACTTAATGCTTACTACGACATTCCATCAAGTGATATTGTGTCCTTTGACCGTTGTTGGATGTTTCTTTTTGGCATATTCTATTTCAACTATCATATTAACCAATTGATTGAATATGGTATAGGTTCCGACAGTTTGGAATGAGCTTGCAAATCCCAACGTTATTCAAATTTGCCTTTGTATCAAGGGTTGTGTGCCTGAGCTTCACCCCGACCTACGCACTGAAGGTCGCCCGTAACCCTTTGCCCCGCCTTTACGCATACCTTGCCGGAAGCTGCCTGCTGATTGCGTTCGGCTTTCCGGTAAGCAGTTGTCTTTCGCTGAGACAGTCCATGTATCGACTTTACTGATAAATCAAGAGGTTCCTGATATAGTTACCTGCACACCCGAAGAGCTATTAGTTGCGTAGGCCCGATAGAGTGCAGCGAAATTAAACAATTTGGGCAGTGAATTGTCCACTTTCGTTGCACTCAGGCAGGTTTTCTTGGCTTATGTTTTTTGAATGCAGGGGATTTTTTCAAATAAGCGGGGATGCAAGCTCATAGACCATACGAAAAAGAATACGGCTTCCCACAGGCTTATTCATATCAAGAAATTCAATCTTGATCTGCGTCTCCGAACGCCAAGCGCGGTAAACGTTACACTGTGTTAACGCACGCTCCTGCTCTGTGACATCCTCCATGCGCGAAAGATCGTCTCGGACCATATGAAGCAATCCCTTTTCGTGACGGGGCACCATATCAAAGGAAACAAGGGAGGCTCGGATTTCTGGACACGTATGTGATTTTGATGGCATAGGACTGGTGCCTGATAAGTGATTCTGAGTTTTCTGTAGGGCTCCGATTCCTTTACCTAAATACACCTCTTTTTCACAGCCTGCAAGCAAATTAACTGATCTTCCGGTTTCAGCTATCCTGTACGTCATTTTCTGGCAACCAACAACACGGGCAAGCATTACAGTCCGGCCTCCTGACAGGCATTCGCCACAATCATGTTTCTATTGCCCTGGATCTTTTCAATCAGCCGGGCACGCTCGCATTCCCATTTATCGACCGGGTCCATCCTGTTCCATGCCTCGAAGAGCTTGACGTTCTTCCCGGAGATCACCCCACGACCGTAGGCAGATTCCATGTACATATAGGTGCGTGCGATATCACCGAACTTGTCGTCCGGCGGCTCAGCCTTCTGGTCGTCGATTTCCATATTGCAGCTGCCGTACTCGCGTTGTTCGCCTTGCAGCATGGCATAGCTGTAGTTACTGCGGTCGCCGTTGACCTCGCCAATAGCAGGGACAAGGTTGTACAGGTCTGCCTGCATCAGCTTAAACTGCTTGTTGGCTTTTTCTGCGCATCGACGGCCTGCATATGACTGGCCCTTGCTGCCCACACAGTCAGGATGGCCGTCACGCCACTCAACAAAGCTATGGCCGAAAGCTTCTGCTGGGAGATATGCTCCCATTCGACCCGGTTGGATCTGGCCTCATTCTTGCGGAAATGAAAGCCGCTTGAGCTGTGGTCAAGCGTGAAGTCTTCGTCATAACTGCTGCCGCAGTAGAAGGTGGTAAATTGTCCAGCTTTGACGTAGAGCTTTTTAAGCTGTGTTTTGGAGGTGGAAAAAGAGGTGATTGTGCTGTTGCCTTCTGTTGCAGGCAGATTGTCGATAGCTACTGTGCCACCGCCGCCGCCTTTTTTTTGTTCAGGATAGAAAATAGTATGGAGGTCGGGCGGAATATATTCCCGCAGAAATTCCGGAGTGTTGCCTTTGAAAATCAGAAATGCCCCGGCAACAAGGATGATCAGGAGGGTGGTGATAATGCTTTTCAGCGAACTGGATTTCTTTTTTTGTGCGGCCATACGGGATGTTCTCCTGAGTGGTTATTCTGTTTTTTACTCAGACGCAGCTGAGAGTTTGATGGGCGTCAGTATACAGCAAGCTGCTTTTTATTGACAGGAATTATGCGCAATGCCCCATTATCTCGGTAGCGAGTGGACGATATGTTTGGAATGCACGAGAGGGTGTGGCCATGCAACTGCTTATTGACAAGAAGATTTCATTACTGTTACAAATGTTTTTCGGGCAGCGCCGCATGATACCTTTACGTACGAGGCTGTCTCTTTGAATCAGGTGCTGTTTGTTATCTGCACCGAGAATCTACACAGCAGGATCTGATGACCAAACATATTGAATTACTCGCACCAGGAGGAGACATTGATTGCATAAAGGCCGCAATTGCAGCCGGGGCAGATGCTATATATTGTGGCCTTGATAAATTTAATGCGAGGAACCGAGCTCAAAATATAGATTTTGCAAATTTACAGGGAATTTTAAGACTGGCCCATGCAAGTAATTGTCAGATTTTCCTCACCCT
The DNA here is from genome assembly GCA_004028505.1 of Candidatus Electrothrix aarhusensis. Taxonomy (GTDB): domain Bacteria; phylum Desulfobacterota; class Desulfobulbia; order Desulfobulbales; family Desulfobulbaceae; genus Electrothrix; species Electrothrix aarhusensis. Next base: position 5,944 of record MTKO01000031.1, on the reverse strand, counting down.
TAACATCATTATAGTTGAAAGCGAGATCCCGCCCCTTATCCGTTTACTCAACAAGTTAGTGAAGACCAAGATCGATGGCGTCATTGTTCAAGATTTTGGCATGTTGTATCTCCTTGGGAAATACTTTCCAGGGCTTAAAATCCACGCTTCCACCCAGCTGACAACCCATAATGAAGACCAGGTAAAATTTTTAAGCAAACTCAAGGCCACCCGAGTTAACCTCTCAAGAGAATTAAGCCTTGATGAGATACAATCATTAGCTTCCACTGGACATGAAAACAATATGTTAACGGAAGTGTTTGTCCACGGTTCGTACTGTATCTCTTTTTCAGGGCTTTGTTATTTCAGTTCTGTGCATGGAGGAAAATCAGGAAACCGGGGCCGATGCAGTCAACCGTGTAGAGATCAATATGTAACGACTGCTGTAGGAAAAGACTTCCCCCTTAATCTGAAAGATAATTCAGCCTATGCTGATCTCCAGGAACTGGCTGATGCCGGGGTTGACTCGGTTAAGATTGAAGGAAGAATAAAAAAGTTTCATTACGTATATACGGTGGTTGATGCTTGGAAAAAACAACTTCTCAGGCTTGATAAGCACGACAAGCTCATTACGGACAAACATGATCTTCACAAGGTTTTCAACCGGGAATTTTCAAACGGATTTTTAGCAGGAGATATCAATAAAAGCATGTTTATTGATAATTCTCGGGATAATTCGGCAATACGTCGTGCTGAAATAAAAGGCGGTTGCACGGATGAAAATATACAACAAGCTAAAAGAGAACTCTATGACCTGAAAACAGAAATAATACAGACTGTTCAAAAGGACATTGCACGATTAAGCATCGCAAAAGCGCCTTTAACACTCACTGTTTCAGGGGAAGTTAGTTCACCTTTAAAACTAGCTGTACAAACGCCCGACACTTCATTTACTGTTTTTTCAGACAGGCTTGCCCAAAAGAACAAGCACTGTGCGCAAGGTCTCAATACTGAAATACTCTTAGAAAAATTTAAAGCCTTAAATGATACAGAGTATTTCATTCAGCATATAGATGGAGAAAACCTTCAAGACGATCTTTTTCTACCTTTTAAAGACCTTACAATCATACAGAAAAAGATTTTATGTATCTTAAATGGTACTCAGGGAGTCGTTGCCCCGGTTGAGGTGCCCCTTTTGGATAAACCGACAAGCCTCAGCATACGACCCACGCTTTCTCTGCTCATATCGTCAGTAAAGGACCTGCATCATCTGACCAGCCTGATCAGGAGCAATGCAATTGAAGCCGATATATATTTTCAACTTCCTCAGAGTTTTAAAAATAAATATGCTGAGCTTCGCAAAATTTTCACAGAGAATAATATAATCCCTTGGTTCCCCTCTGTTTTGATCGGAGAAGACTATCGTGATTCAGTCGAGTTTTTGCACCAGCTACAACCCCAACGACCTCAACATATTGTAACAGATAATACCGGAATAGCTTACGAAGCCTATCAAAAAGGAATTGCTTGGATAGCAGGCCCCACGCTGAATATCGTTAATTCCTTTAGCCTGTTATGCTTAAAAGAGCATTTTAACTGTTCTGGTGCATTTATTTCAAATGAGATTAGTAAGATCCAGATAAAAGGTATCAAAAAGCCTGATGATTTCAAGCTGTACTACAGTATCTATCACCCGATTAACCTTGTAACGAGCAGACAATGCCTGTTTCATCAGGTTACAGGATGTCATAAAGATAGGATTGATACTCACTGCATACAACACTGTGAAAAAACTTCATCAATTAAGAACCTGAAGGGGAGGACTCTTTTTATTAAAAAGACACAAGGGAACTATCATCGTATCTATAATGAGGTTAATTTTTTAAATACAGATATTGTTACTGATGTGCCGAATCTTTTTTCCAGCTTTTTTATTGATCTAAGAAATATTACAACCAAGACTAACAGAGAAGTGGATACAGCAACATTGATTAAATTATTTGGAAATTATCTTAACGGCGACTTCGACGCAGCAAAGAGCCTCAAGCAAAGCCTTCATCCCACAACAGACATTCAATATAAAAAAGGAATCTAAATCTCAAACAAACAGCCCTCCTTATGAATGAAGAACAAACAAGCGAAGAACAAACGAATGAAGAAGAAAATAACGACCCCTTGCACGGTGTAACCTTAAAGAACATGGTTACGTACCTTGTTGATTGTTACGGCTGGGATAAATTGGGCGATTGGACAAGGATACGATGCTTTATGATAAATCCTACGCTAAACTCCAGTCTTAAATTCCTCCGAAAAACACCTTGGGCGAGGACAAAAGTTGAAAATTTATATGTTGTCACCAAATGGAATCAACAGCATAAAGCGAAAAGGGGAGGGCGGTCGGGATCATCATCTGATTAGGGAGAGCCGCATTGCATGCAGCTCTCCTTGGCGTTAATGCCTGCGTTACAGCCAAGAGGCTCTGTTCATTTTTTATGCCAAGCTGGCAAGCGCTTTCTGGTAATCCGGCTCTTCTGCGATTTCAGGAACCAGTTGTGTGTAAATAACCTTTCCTTCCTCATCAATCACAACAATCGCTCTGGCAAAGAGTCCCGCCAAAGCGCTGTCAATAATACGGACGCCGTAGTCCTTACCAAAAGCGTCTGACCGCAATTCTGAAGCAGAAATAACACTCTCCAAACCTTCTGCACCGCAGAAACGGCCAAGAGCAAAGGGCATATCTCGCGAAATACAGAGCACTTCTGTGTTTTCGAGTTTGCCCGCTTCATCATTAAACCGGCGGACACTGGTTGCGCACACCGGGGTGTCTATGCTGGGGAAAATATTGAGCACGAGCTTCTTTCCCTTATAATCAGCCAAGGAAGCGTCACTCATGTCAGTCTTTGTTAAGGTGAAATCAGGGGCGTCTTGTCCTACAGCTGGCAGCTCACCTGCTGTGTTGACCGGTGTTCCTTGAAACGTAACTTGTGCCATTGTGCTGTTCCTCCTGTTGAATGAATAGATTTGAGCGATTGATGGTTGGAGTACAAAAGAGAAAAAAATAACGACCAAACTCGCTGGCAGTATACTGCCGGGCAGTTTGTTGGTGCGTCTTGTTAGAAATACAGTCCTTTGTTAAAGAAACTTTTAAAGAAAAACAAACAGTTTTAGGCAGGAAAAGTCAAGAGGAAACAGCAGGCGGAGTATTTCTTACTCATCTTGTTTATGAATGAAACAATCAGTCTGCTTGTGCTTGTATATTTTCTTGCCGTTATTCTAGCTGATTTTACGAGAGATTGTGTTTTGAGAACACACGTTTTTTGTGCATTTGGAGTGTGCGATACTTTCTTTTTTAGCTCAATCTCGATATAGTGCCTTTCGATGAGGCTCAGGCGCTTGTAACTCATTTGTATAACCTCTGGAAATGGTTTGGCTGTTGCTGCCAGAATACATCTGAGTCTTGCTTTCACCTCAAGATGTTTCTGAATATCAGTTGCTCTGTAGAGGTTATACATTTATGATGCAAATTCAGATCACTTGAATCCAAATCTCTTTAAATAACCAACATGCAAAACTACCAGCTTGTCCTGACAGAGCATTTGAATCACTATGGCTATCTCTTTGGCGGCATTCTTTTAAAATGGGTGGATGAGGCCGCTTATATCTGCGCCCGCCTTGATCATCCCGGAAAAAGCTTTGTCACTGTTGGAATGGACAAGGTCAGTTATAAAAAACGGGTGGAGCTGGGCAGTATCCTTCTCTTTACGGTGGATAAGGTAAAGAGCGGTATAACCTCTGTTACCTATCGGATTGCTGTTAACTTAGCCTGTCCGTCACCTTCTGATTCCTCGGAAATATTCTCCACCGTTGTCACCTTTGTCTGCATAGATAAAGAGGGTAATAAATGCCCCATCGCAGAAGAGGACAACTGAATCCTATGAATAACTGACCTTCTTCCGCACTGTTTAACGGCCTTGAGTGTAATTTATAATTCCTCAATCCCTAACTAAATTCCTCTATTTTCCCCACAGCCTAACCTCCACTACCTGTATAATTCCATGCTCAATATAAGCAACCTCAGCCTGCAATACGGCTCTAAACATATCTTTCGTGACGTCTCCTCCCAGGTTCATCCAGATGATCGCATCGGACTGGCCGGAGTCAACGGCACAGGTAAATCCACCCTGATGAAGCTCATCAGCGGATCGTTGGAAAGCGATCCCGGAGTGATCAACCGGGCCTCCTGGTTCACAGTGGCCTACCTGCCCCAGGAAATCTCCATCGAGCTGGGCCAACGCTCTCTGTTTGAGGAGGCGGAAAATGCCTTTGAGGAGGCCTTGCAGCAGCAGCAGGAATTTGATGAAATCAACCAACAACTCGCAAATATTAGCCAGGACAGCCCAGAACTAGAGTCGCTACTGGAACGACAGGGTGAGCTACAGCACCTGCTGGAGGGCCATGATATTTTCCGGATTCGTCCCCAGATAGAGCGCATTCTCTTTGGCCTGGGTTTCTCCAAGGGAGATATGGAGCGTCCCGTAGCAGAGTTCTCGGGTGGCTGGATCATGCGTCTCCTGCTGGCCAAGCTGCTCCTCCGTAAACCGGCCCTGCTCCTGCTGGATGAGCCCACTAACCATCTGGATCTGGACTCCCTGACCTGGCTGGAAGAGTTCCTTCAGCAATATCAAGGGGCCATGATGATCATCTCCCATGACCTTTCTTTTCTTGATCGGGTGACCACCAAGACCTGGGAGCTCAGCCTTGGCCGCTTAACCAGCTATAAGGGCAATTACTCAAAATATCTGGTGGACAAGGCCCAACGCATGGAGCTGGAACGGGCAGCCTATGATAATCAGCAGGCCATGATCAAGCAGGAAGAGCAGTTCATCATCCGCTTTCGGGCCAAATCCACTAAGGCCAAGCAGGTCCAGAGCCGGGTCAAGCAGCTGGATAAACTGGTGCGGCTGGAGCTGTCCGAGAGCGAGCGCACCATCCACTTTTCTTTTCCGCCTGCCAAGGCTCAGGCCGGGATATTCTTGAGCTAGAAAACGTCAATAAATCTTTTGAGGACAAGCAGGTCTTCCGGGATGTCTGCCTGAATCTCCAGCGTGGCGATAAGCTGGCCGTGGTCGGGGTCAACGGGGCAGGTAAAACCACCCTGCTTAAAATTATGGCCGGACAGGAACCGTCTGACGGCGAAATCCGCCTGGGTCATAATGTAGTCCTCACCTATTTCGGCCAGCATCAGGCCCAGGAACTCTACGGCGAGTCAAGCATATTGGATACAGTCTACCATGCGGCCCAAGACATGACCGTGACCAAAGTGCGCTCGCTGCTCGGGGCCTTTCTCTTTACCGGCGATGAGGTGGACAAGCAGGTGCAGGTGCTGTCCGGCGGGGAAAAGAGCCGGGTGGCCCTGGCAAAGATGCTGGTCAGGCCTGCCAATCTCATGCTCCTGGATGAGCCCACCAACCATCTGGACATCACTTCTCAGGGGGTTCTCCAGGAGGCAATGGCCCAGTACGAGGGTAGTATCATCGTGGTTTCCCATAACCGGACCTTTGTGAACTCCTTTGTCAACAAGGTGCTGGAAATCCGGGATGGCCGGGCGATCCTTCATGAAGGTAATATTGATGATTACCTCGCGGTCCGCAAAGGGATCGAAGAGGAAAAGCTTGCTGGAAAAAAAAGAAAAAACCGCAAAAAAATCAAAAAAAAAGCGCTCCTGTGAAAACGGTACAGGCCCCCTTAGGCTCGGCTGACCGCAAGGAAGACCGACGGAAACGGGCGCAAGAGCGGCAACAGCTCAACTCCCAGATCAAGCCCTGGAAAAACAAGGCAACAGCGGCGGAGAAAGAGATTGAAAAGCTGGAGAAGCGGAAAGAGGAGCTGGAGGTCTTAATGGCTGACCCTGATCTGTATGCGGATCAGCCCCGGTGGCTGAAGATTAATAAGGAGTATAACGAGG
>MTKO01000138.1 GCA_004028505.1 Candidatus Electrothrix aarhusensis | reverse complement strand
TCTGAATTTTGGTCTCCCTTTACCAGCCCAAAAGGCCGCACAAGCTTCTTTGATGGAGTTTCCTTTTATCTGGAATGGAACTGATTTTGTCCATGTTGGGAGCAACTGAGTAGCGTACTTCTTGATTTCCATCCAGTGCGGGCTCCAGTTGCGGCAACTCCTTATAAAGTCGATAGTCCAGTTAAACACCCATCTCGACACATCATGCCAATGTTTAAATATCCTCCTTTGTTTTGCTGTCGGATAGAGCCGCAGCAACCTTTGCCTTGTAGCTCCTGAGTCCTCTTATATAAAGATGGTCGGGAAATCCGACCAAGTCACCCGCCAATTTCATCTGCTGTTATCCCGATTTGCGGGGATATGGGAATGAAATATAATATTCTCTCAGGCAGTTGCTACTCCAGTTGCTACTCCTTTACTACCTGTCTGCCGATTGATAAGCTGCTGCTGAAGAATAGAGAGCAGGTTGTTAACAAACCAGTATAGAACCAACCCAGATGCGAAGTTGACAAACATCACTGTGAAAATAATCGGCAGAAACTGCATGACCTTAGCCTGGGTCGGATCTGCTGTTGTCGGTGTCATCTTCTGCTGAAAATACATAGAAGCGCCCATTAAAATAGTCAGCACTGGAATTCCGTGCAACACCGGAATATCAAAGCCGATCATTAAACGATCCGGCGCGGACAAATCATTGATCCAAAGCATGAACGGGGCATGACGGAGCTCAATGGCCGCCATGAGAACCCGGTACAAAGCAAAAAAGAAAGGAATTTGAATCAGCATAGGGAGACAGCCTCCTACAGGATTGACCTTGTAGGTTTTATACAAGGCCATCATCTCCTGATTCATCTTTACCGGATCTTCTTTATACTTCTCCCTAAGTTTTGTGACCTTAGGTTGCAGCTTCTGCATATTCTTCATGGACTTCATGCCCTTCTGGGTAATCGGCCAGAAGGAGCCTTTGATCAGACATGTCAGAAGAATGATAGCAATACCGTAGTTACCAAAAACAGAATAAAAAAAGTTAAGCATGTACAGCATGGGCTTGGCCAAGATATCGAACCAGCCGAAGTTAATCGCCTCAGCAAGATCATAGCCGGTTTCCTTTAAATAGGCCAATTTTTTGGGACCGAAGAAACCCTCATAGCGAAACTCCTTGGTTCCCCCTGGAGCCAGCTTCAAAAGACCGCCGGTCAAGACCGTACGAACCTTATCATCTCCGATTGCGTGAAAGGTACCGACATTTTCCGCTCCGGGAATAAGAGCGCACATAAAATAGTTGTCCACATGGGCAGCCCACCCGACCTGTCCCTGTAAGGGATAGGGGCCTTCAGCCAACTTTTTCGGCTTGACCTCATCAAGTTTACCGTTCACGTATGCAGCTGGACCGCTGAACATATAGCGGCTATTTGTACTCCCTGAGGCAAAAGCGCCATTGGTCATCACTATAGCCGGGCTTATCTGCAAGGGAACAGTACCGGTATTGCTTACCACATACCTGCTGTCTATGAGATATGTATTCGAGGTAAAAGTCAGATACCGTTCAATCCGTACTCCATCCGCCTGCACTGCGGTCATGGTCAGCCCACCCATTCCTCCCTCCTTAACGTGGACCGAAGTTGCCTCTGCCTTAAAAAGGGGTAACTCTGCCCCGGCACCGTTATCAAGGGAAAAAAGCATGGGGAGCTCTGCCGGATGCGTGGTAGTAATCATTTCCATAGACGGCGCATCATCCTCTTTCGCCGTCCGATATTTTTTCAGGACAAAGCTCTTCAGACCACCGCCCTGTTCCAAAAAAATCGCTGTATAAAGAGGAGTATCAACCGTAATCTCACGAGCATTCGGATTGATAGCAATAGGCTGCATTGCCGCAGGTTGTCCAACGTGGCCTGCCTGGACGGGTGTCTTGGGCAAAGCCGATGGTGCAACTGCGCCCCCGTTTTGTTGTACCGAGGTGCCAGTTGTTGTGCCCTCCATCTGCCCAACCTGCCCCGNNACCNCCGGGAGGGTAGCGGGCGCAAAATAATATTGATACCCTATGAGGATGATAAATGAAATCATTATAGCCAGAAAGGCCCGTTGCATGTCCATGAAAATCTTTTCCTTGAATTGGTGGGGTCTCCGGGAGGGGAAACTTTTGAGAACGGTGCGTACAAGAAGCTATTTTACCGGATCGTAGCCGCCAACGGCAAAGGGATGACAACGCAGAATACGACACAGGGAGAGCCAGCCCCCGCGCAGAGCACCGTATCGGGCAATGGCCTCAACAGCATATTCCGAGCAGGTCGGTACATATCGGCAGCTGGGGGGGAAGAGCGGCGAGACACCATAACGGTATCCTTTAACCAGCAGAAGAAGAAACATCGCCGCAATACCTGTCTTTTTTTTCGGTCGAATCTTGTTTGACCTGTCCGATTTTTCCAGAGAATCTTCCAGAAAACCCGATTGCCCGAAATCCTCAGAATCCCCAGAATCCTTAGAGTGCTCAGAATGAGCAGAACAGTCGTTCTCTCGACCGCACATCACTTCATACCTCTAGTGATCAGTACAGCAACCGCATCGCGAACAGCCTGCATCCCCGTTAAAGGGAAGCCCGGGCGCACAGCGAAAACAATATCACTGTATTGTGGAAAGACTTCCCTGTGCAGGCGAAAAGCTTCACGAATAATTCGTTTAATCCTGTTGCGCTGCACAGCATTACCGACCTTACGCGGCACAGAAATCCCTAATCGGCTCTCGGAAACGCGGTTGTCAGATTGCTCATCGCGCAGATATACAAGGGTAAAACCTTTTCCGTACAACCGCGCACCGTTTCGGTAAACTCTGTTGAACTCCCCGGTTTTTCTGAGGCGCTTAGAGTTCCGCTGCCCGGACCGTTGCATACGAATCAGGCAAGTTACGCTGAAAGGCGCTTCCGTCCTTTGGCCCGTCGACGCTTAATGATAGCCTGCCCTGAAGCGGTCTTCATACGTACCCGAAATCCGTGACTGCGTTTACGCTTCAGATTACTTGGCTGAAATGTTCTCTTGCTCATGGTATAATTCCTTTATCACTCTTGTTGTAAACCAGTTAAACCGGAATGTTATCAATGTTTTCTCTTTACTTATACTCATCTGTCCGGTATTCAGGACATGACAATAAAAAAAATGACAATACAGCAGAACAGGTTCCGAACAGTACTGACGGACAAAACAAAGATAAATGAAAGCCGGCCATTTATTTCCAAAAAGAAGGTATTTTAATCACAGGCCCCCCTGCTGTCAAATCATTTCCCGCCGGAACAGCAAAAGCATGAAAATTATCCGGCACAACATCCTGACACAGGAGGCTCTTGCAGAGCGCTCCGGCAGTGAATTCTCAATATTAACCCCCTCTTCCTGACCTCCCTTTACTATGTTGAATGCACTAAAAAAACTAAAGAAAAGTCAAAAAAAGTCAAAAAATTTTCTCATTCTTGGGCTGGGAGGAATTGGTTACTATCTGGCAAAACGGCTGCTGGATGAAGATTACTCCGTCACTGCCATTGAAGCAAACCCGGATTTGGTGCGTCATGCTGATGACAATCTGGATGCTCGTATTATCAACGGAAGCGCAATGAGTATTGCCTGCTGGCAGGAAGCTGCTGCTGATCAGATGGATTACCTGATCGCAGTAACTGACAACGATGCAATCAACATGATGACCTCTATGATTGCTGATAAATTCGGCATTGGCTGCAAAATAGCCAGAGTTCGTTCTTTAGACTTTGGTCATAATGAAGCTGTTCTTCAAGGCGAAGATTTAAAAATTGACCTATTTATCCATCCTGAGGAACTGGCAGCACAGGAGATTGCCCGCCTGATCAAACGAACCTCCGGCGATGAAATCATTGATATTGCTCTGGGACAGATGCAGGTACTGGCGGCTCGCATCCGTGACGATTCGCCACTTGCCAATAAAACCCTGATTGACATAGCAAAAGCCTATAACGAATTTCCCTTTCGAGTTGTCGCTATATCACGGGGAATCACCACTATCATCCCCGGAGGTAAGCACGAAATTTTGCCCCATGACCAAGTCCTGATCATGGCCAATAAAGACGATCTTCCCCGGCTCATTGAACTGACAGGTCTTCAACAGCAGCGGAGAAACCGGATCATGATTCTCGGCGGCGGGTTGGTCGGTAGCCGACTTGCTGAATTACTCGACAAAGATATTCAGGTCCGCCTGATTGAAAAGGATGAACAGCGGGCTACAGAACTCTCTTCCGCACTCCCTCATACCGAGGTACTGCACGGAAACGGGTCGGACAAGCACGTCTTAGAAGAGGCTGGGCTGCTGGACATGGATACCTTTATCGCCACTACCGGCCAGAATGAGACCAATATTATGAGCTGCCTGCTGGCAAAACAGCTCATGGATATGGAAACAGAAACCTCCCTCCGTAATCTGAAGAAAACCATCTGCATGGTCAATAATACAGATTATATGGTCCTGGCCTCCACCAGTGGTTCCGACATTGTCCTAAATAAAAAAATCCTGGCTGGCAATGAGATCCTCACCTATATCAGCCGCAGTGAACTGCTTTCCGTTATGCATATGCACGGATTTGACGCAGAGGTGGTTGACCTGATTGCAGCACCGGACTCTCCAATTACCCGAAAACCCCTAGCTGCGCTGGACTCTTCCTTTACCGGTCATATCATTATCGGTTCTGTCTTTCGCGAAGGTTCCTGGCATACAGCTGTGGGCTCAACCCATATTCAGGAAGGGAACCGGGCTATTGTGATCTGTAATTCTGATTATCTTAAAGAAGTTCGGAAGATGTTTACGGCGTAGTGCTTCTTCTCTATTACAACTTCCATCCTCGCAGCCTGCTTTGACAGGTTCCGAGCACTGGTTCGTCTAACTTTAAGATATTTTTACATCTTCCCCAAAAAGTCCCTCGGTAACCCCGTTGAAAATATTTTCACCCTCCTCACTGCGCATGCCTTTTTTGTCCTATTATGTCAAAAAATGTATTTTTTATCGTTAAAATATTACATTTTCGTTTACTTTTTAATTTCATTATGTTTATTAATCGTAATTAAAACCGATGCAAACAGATATCGCCTGATCTTTCCTTTCAGACTTTATTGCACCGCCTTTGCTACTAACCAAAAAAGGATTTGGATCAGATAAAATGAATAACTGTAAAAAAATGTTATGCGTTGTCGGCATGCTGATTTTCGGGGTACTGGATCTCGGACATGCTGAACCTGTCAAAATAGGCCTTAATTACCCGCAAACCGGGCCGTATTCTGTTCAAGGGAAAGCTCAGCTTGATGCAGCTCACATGGCTGTTGAAGAAATCAACGCTCAAGGAGGGATCCTCGGACGTACGATCAAACTTGTTGCCAAGGATACACAATCCAAGCCTGATGTATCCACTCAAAATGTGCTAGAGCTGATCGACAAAGAAAATTGCGAGATGATTTTCGGCGGTTCTTCAAGCGCGGTGGCCATAGCCGGTGGCAAGGCAGCCAAATCAAGAGACAAATTGTATTTTGGCACGTTGACCTATTCCAACAGCACCACCGACACGGAAGGTCATAAGTATATGTTCAGGGAATGTTATAATGCCTATATGGGCGCCAAAGCTCTCGGTAAATATTTATTGGACATGAAACTGCAGGGTATAAAATATTTTTATATTACAGCAGACTATACCTGGGGTAAAACAACTGAGGAATCCATTCGAGCCTTCAGCCTGACAACCGACACAAAAAGGCATCGACGTCATTATGTTCCTTTTCCCGGAGCCACCGATAAAGATCTTTCCACGGCTCTGACATGGGCAAAAGCTGTGAAACCGGCTGTCCTTGTCCTTGTCTTATTCGGTAACGATATGTCACGAACACTGGCCATGCTGCAGGAACGCGACATGAAAGATTTATTTAAACTCATCGTTGTTCCTAATCTTACACTGGGCATGGCCAAAGAAGCCGGTGCCGAAGCAATGGAGGGAGTCCTCGGTGCCCTCCCGTGGGCCTGGAATGTCCCTTACAAATATGACTATCCACAAGGTAAAAAATTTGTTGAGAAGTTTTCCGAAAGATACAACTCTTATCCGTCCACATCTGCCGCCTCTGCATACACTATATTATATCAATACAAAGAGGCCGTTGAGCGGGCAGGAACCTTTGACAGTAAAAAACTTATCGCGGCCCTTGAAGGACATACTTTTGTCTCGTTGAAAGATGAGCAGCAGTGGCGGGCATTTGACCATCAGGCCTTGCAAACAGTCTACGCCGTTCGTGGAAAACCGGCTGATGAGGTACGCAGGATAAATTCAAGCAGGATTATTTTGAAATTCTCTATAAGATGGATGGACAAGAAGCAGCACGCACTCAGGAACAGTGGCTGAAAATCCGAAAAGATGCGGATCTCTCCCCGGAGCTTGAATTTTAATTCCGATTATCTCAAAGAAGTAGGAAAGACTTTGAGCTACTCCTGGCACCCCTGATACCCCTGAGCAATCCGGAACCCTACTCGAATAATGCGCAGCCCCGGCGAGAGGCGAAAACGAAAGGAAGAGCGGACAAACCGCTCGCCACTGTCCCAGGAACCGCCCCGTAGAACCCGACCAACCCCTCCCTGTTCCGCGCCGTGAGGGTTGCTCATCGGTAATTCCGTATAATAATCCTTTTTATAGCTATCAGCGCACCATTCCCAGACATTGCCGTACAGGTCATATAGCCCCCAAGGATTAGCCTTTTTCTGCCCAACTGGATGGGTTGTATTTCCAGCATTCTCAGCGTACCAGGCATACTCTTGCACGAGGCGGACATCATTTCCAAAAAAATACACGGTTTCAGTGCCAGCCCGACAGGCGTATTCCCACTCTGCCTCTGTGGGAAGACGGTAGGGCCGTCCGGTGACCATGCTTAACCAATCACAGTAATTATTGGCATCTTGCCAGCTGACATCCACCACTGGTCGTCGTCCCCTCCCCCATCCGTTATCTGAGGCCTTGCGACTGCTTGTGACCATACAGTAAAGATCGTATTCCTCAAAGGTGACGGGATAGCGACTCAGGGCGAAATTATCCAGCTCTACCTCATGCACGGGTCGAGCATCACCGGAACCCCCTCCCTGAATATCCCCCATCCTGAAACGCCCGCCGGGCAGCATGATCATTTCCGGTCCTTTCATAACCCTGTTTCGCACTCGCCCTAACCGATCCTGCCAGGAAAACATGGTTCTATAGATTTCCGCGTAGCGAAAGGGGTTGAATTCAGAAAGATTCAGACGATTCACATAATCCGTGATCCCGTGGGCCAAATCAAGAAAACGAACCATCTGATCCGTGGCCCGCAAAGCGACAGGAAAAGGCCTGCTATCATAGATCAGAGCATGAATAAGGAGAAATTCCCGATAGGTGGTATGAGTAAAACGGTATGTATGTTCCGTGGTCTCCTGTAAAAGGGCCGGTTCAGGACAACAATGGGCAAGCTGACAGATTTCTGCTTTTTCGCAGAAAAGTTCCTGCAACTCCTTCTCCCCTATCTCGTGTACCCCCTGCTCTTCCATCCAACGGGCAAGTCGAACATAGGCACTGAAAAGTTCAAAGCGTTTAGGCAGACATCGGCAACCGCTCTTTTTCAGAGTGTCTGCCTGCTTCTCTGACCAGTACTGTATCAGGGATTCATAGACCCTATAGGCGTCCCGAATTCGGTGTCCCTCAATCTCCAGCAGGCTCTTGATATGCTGAATAATGAGTGGCCTCCTGCCTAACTCTCCCAACCCAGTCAGGAGCTGGATCGCCTTCTCTCTCCGCCGATCCACCCCGAAGCGTTGAAACCCGATGTAATTCTCCGTATTGCGGGCAAGTCGCTTGTGCAGAACCTGGCGGACCTGATGCCCAGCAAAAGGAGCCAGATAGAGTATTGGGCAATTATAACCAGATAGGGCTCTTATCCGCAGTCGTCCCATGCTGTTAGGTGTCAGTGCGGGAAAGAAATGACTGCGGCAGGAGATAATCACCCTATAAAACGGCTCACCGGCTCGTAGCAGCGGAAAAAACCGTTCAAGGGGACGGTTCCGAGCCTGTTTATCCTCGTTCAGGGCATCAAGAAGCAGGATTGTTTTTGCCTTATTATCCACAGCCGCTATCTTATCCAAGGTATGCTCATCCAGCTTGAGCAGCAGGCAATGGTAGCCCGTGGGCCAGAATCTGCCCAGATGCATCAACTTGAGCATAAGAAGAAGCGAACTTTTGCCAGCACCCGGCTCTCCGAGAAGGACGAGCTGATGACTGCCGTCCCGATTGCTCGGAACCCCGCTGGCGAAGAACTTATTTAACAGGGAAAAGGCTGGTTGGCAGGGGTCAAGAGAGAGCACACCGCTCCGGCGTGGAAACGGTCGATAGGCCTGGAGACAGGGCTCGACATAGAATCGGGTCAGCTCCAGAGGATCGGCGAAATCATCCCTTAACAGGTCAAGTTCCTGTGTCCTCTCATCGGCGAACTGCTTGAGCTGCCTGTACAGCTGTTTCATCCACTCGATATTGACAAAGGATAATGACTCCGGTCCCAATCCCATACTTTTTTTACTGTGGCAAGTTGAGCTGATTCAAAGGTGGTTGTATATACGGGTAAAAAGAGAAAGAGCAAATCTTCCCGACATACGATAAACGGCCTTTTCTTCCCTTAAAAAGGCTGTTTTTTATTGTACCCTGAATAGGCTTTGGGCTCCATAGGTTATTTTGATTTTGCAGGATGGGGAGGCAAGGCGGGTAGGATGCGGTTCCCGCATCAAGAAGGTTCTGGGTCAAGGCGACAGATTGCAACGTCGAGCTTGCTGCGGTGCTGTCCTGCTCCGCGACGGACAAGCAACCTTGCTGCGCCGCCGTTGCTCCCCCTTTTTTTCTTTGCTCACGGGAAAGCTCAGCTTCCAGCTGCCTGGAAGGGCAGAACAAGACGAAACCCGACAGAGTCGAGGCGATGCACCGGATCGCCGTGAAACCGATCGACAGAGCGGCAGTGCACCGGATGGGAGATCCAGCTGCCGCCACGGAGAACACGGACCGCACCCCTTTCAGGCCCCTGCGGATTTCTCACTACACCTTGCTTCTGACATTCGGCATAATATCCACTGCCGTACCAATCCTGGCACCACTCCCAGACATTGCCATGCATATCGTACAGCCCCCAGGCATTGGCCTTTTTTTCTCCCACCGGATGCGTTCTTTTTTTGGAATTTTTATCGTACCAAGCATACTCGCCCAGCGACTTCTCATCGTCTCCGAAACACCATGCTGATTCGCTGCCCGCCCGACAGGCATATTCCCATTCCGCCTCCGTAGGCAGACGATAGGTCTGACCGGTTTCCCGACTTAACCACTCACAGTAATCAACCGCATCCTGCCTGCTGACATTGATCACCGGTCGTTGCTCCCTGCCCCATCCTTGATCATCCGGCTTTTCCCTACCCATAGCCTCACAAAAAATATCATACTCAGCAAAGATGACCGGATAGCGGCCAATAGCAAAGCTGTTCAGCTCTACTACATGGACAGGCCCTTCATCCTTCTCTCTTTTCCCCTGAATACCCCCCATCCGAAAAAGGCCTCCGGGGAGAATCATCATTTCGGGAGCCTCACTTTCTCCTGAATAATACAACCAAGGACAAACTGTACCATATCGTTGAACATAACGGATGGGATCAAAGCCGATAAAGTTAAACTGGTCGCCGTGATTAATTATTCCATCAGCGAGATCAACAAACCGCACCAGCTGGTCCGTAGCACGTAGCGGTTCCTGCCCTACCAGCTGTTCATTCACCATGCCATAAGCCAGCAAAAATTCTTGAATCGTATAATGACTGAAACGAAAGGCCCGGTCAGAATTGCGATTCAGCAGGGAACGCCCGCCCAGCTCAAATTTTTCCAGCCAGCCGATATTCTCCTCCTCACGAATCAACTGCTGAAGATTTTTCTCCGAGATCATTCGGGTTCCTTGCCGCTGCATCTCTTCCGCAACCCGTAAACAGGCATGAAACAGTTCCTTCCGCTCCGGCACCCGCTCATTCGCATGTTGCCCCCGGATTTTTCGCACCTCCCGGTCCAGCCACTCATCAACCAAGGCCTCGTAGACCGTATAGGCATTCCATTCCTGTTGACATTCCGCTGCAAGTAACTTGTCAATATGTTGCAGTAACATAGGCCGCATCCGCAAATCCTGCATGTGCTCCAAGAGGCCGGTGGCCTTTTTACGCTCTTTTTTCCGCTCACCTTGCAGGCACAGCCAATGATACCAATATAGGGGCAACTTTCGCTCAATAAACTCCTGCACCTGCTCGTCCGTAAACGGCGAGAGATAGAGCACCGGGCAATGATAGCCGGACAGCACCTTGATCTCCGGGCGTCCAAGCCTGTCCGGCTCCATCTCCGGAAAAAACTGAGTTCGGCTGGAGATAATCACCCGCCGAAAATCCTCACTGGCCTGCAAAAGTTCCAGCAGACGCTCCCTAATCCGCTTCCAAGCCTTGGGATCTTCGTCCAAGGCGTCAAGCAGCAACACGGTTTCGCCCTTGTTCGGTAGATCTTGCACTCGCTCCAGGGTATCTGCACCCAGCTTGAATAACGCACAGTTAATTCTTGTCGGCCAAAAATTAGTCAGGTGCATAAGTTTGATCATAAGCAGTAGTGAGGTCTTGCCCATCCCGGCATCAGAGAGGATAAACATTTGGTGACGTCCGTCTTTTTCCTGAGAAGGTCCTCCGCGAAAAAAACCGTTGATTCGCTCAAAAGCGAGCTGCTGGGCCGCTGATACCAAGTCATCCTGATGGCCATCCGCCGGATTACGGTCCTGTAGATACGGCTCAATGTACAGACCCCGGAGCTGCTCCGGATCAACAAACTCGTCCCGCAGGCGATCAAGCTCTTTCTTCCGCTCCCCTGTTATCCGCCCGAACTGCTTCCACAGAGGCTTTATCCAGGATGATTTGACAAAGGTTAACAGCTCCGGCCCCATTCTTTTCCTCCTGTAATCGTTTTCAATACCCTGAAAGGGCTATATATATCGGCAAAGGGTAACACCCAGGGCAACCCTGCAAAATATCTCTTGTAGGTACATGGAACAACGGTATCATATTCTTACGTGAGTGGCGATAATCATCATATATTTTGACGAATTTTCATCTCCCGTTTTTTTTGCATTTAACCCGGCAATCCGCAGAGAGGCACATCATGAAAACACTCTATCTGGAGATAGATAACAGTTTGTATAAAATAATACTCTCAATGCTCAGGGGGTTACCGAGAAATAAAATAAAAATCATAGAAGAGAAGAGCCAACCTCAGCCTGCTGATATAATGCAGTATGCCGGTCAGATCGAATGGCCTGTGGACGGCGTTGAATATCAAAGAAAAATCCGAGACGAGGAATGGTGAGATGGTTATCCTTGACACTAATGCTGTTATCTACCTGCTTAACAATCAACTGGCAACACCGCTTGCAGAAGATGAGTACGGTATATCTGTCATTACCGAAATCGAATTACTTTCTTTTTCCGGGCTTTCCGACAAGGATGAAAATTTGCTCAGAAATCTTTTCAGTGACATCCTTATCCACCCGCTGGATGAAAACGTTAAAAATAAAACCATCGCCCTGAAGAAAACTCGTAAACTGAAAACCCCTGACGCTATCATCTGCGCGACAGCTCTTGTCAATAAGGCAACCTTGCTAACCAATGACAAACAACTTTTTCATGTAGCCGGGCTGGATGCAAAGCCTCTTCAGTTGTTGCCATAACCACGTTTCCGCCCCCTTCCCTTACCCCATAACAAACAAGCTCATGTACAAAAAGTTCATAGAACAAGCCTGCCAACTCCTCAGCACTTCAGGCGATGAGTGGTCGCTGGACAAGACCCACCCC
>MTKO01000137.1 GCA_004028505.1 Candidatus Electrothrix aarhusensis | reverse complement strand
TGATGATGCAACCGGTGACGAGCAGACCACGCCGACAGATGACCAATGGATACGCGAAGGCCGACACCAAGGCACCCGCTACCGCTTTGACCGGGCCGGAAATCTGGTGGAACGGCGGGACGGGGAACGCGACCTGCGGCTGGTCTGGGATGCCAACCAGCGACTGGTTGAAAGCCATGCAGGCGACAAGATCACCCGCTACGGGTATGATCCTCTGGGACGACGACTGTTCAAGGAGACCGAGGGGCAGCGCACGTCATTCTACTGGGACGGCGATGCCCTGCTGGGCGAGACCACGGCTGCTGTTGCTGCCGAGACTGAACAGGCGGCTGAGAGCAGCCCCGACACAACGCGGGAGTACCTCTACTACCCAGAGACCTTTGAGCCGCTGGCCCTGATTGAGGGCGGAGATGCGCCTGCGGTTTACCATTATCATAACGATCCCAACGGTTGCCCGACCCGACTCACTGATGCTCGCGGCGAGGTGAAGTGGGCGGCCAGCTACACGGCCTGGGGCGGTATTGCCGAGCTGTATGTAGACGAGGTGACGCAACCTATCCGCTTGCAGGGGCAGTATGCGGATACGGAGACGGGGTTGTATTATAACCGGTATCGGTATTTTGATGCCGAGGCAGGGCAGTTTGTTTCGGCTGATCCGTTGGGGTTAGCGGCGGGAAGCAATGTTTATGAGTTTGCGGTAAATGCGGCGGGGTGGATTGACCCGCTAGGGTTGAATTGTTCATCTGATGCGGCAAAATTACGTAAAGCGATGGAGGAAGCTGGTGAGCTTACTCCTCAATTCAAAAATGCCGCGCATCATATTGTTATGTCAAACTCAAAAAATTCCCGGATGAAAAAGCTGAGAGATTTATTTAAAAAACACGGCATCTCAATAAACGATGCTGATAATGGCATTTTTCTCCCAAAAGGTTCGAAATATGCTATTGGAACAAATTTGCCAGCTCACAGCAAGATACATACAAATGCATATAAAGAAGCTGTGTATGACAGACTGAAGAATAAAAAATCTGAGAAAGGTATTCGTCAGGCTCTGAGTGACATTAAGAACGATATAATATTGGGAAATTTTCCATAAGCAAAAAGGAGTCGTTATGAATATTCATGACTTGAAATGTAGATTTGATGGTGATAAGAATTCTTATGCTTATGTGGATACAAAGAAAAAGTATGATCTACTTGTTTCCTATGAAGAATGGGCATCAGGCGGTCTTTATGATATGGAGCCACTTGAAGCAATGTGTTTTGGTGAGGAGATTGGCAAAAAATTAAAAAAGAAACCGACTCGAGTAAACGGAAAAACCTGCTATCAGTTTGATAGCGACAGAAGGATCATTATAAGACAAGAGGGGACAGAGTTACCAAATCGGTTTAACGAGGAATTTTTTAGCTATGAAGATAATGAAATAAATAGTGTGCGTTTTGGAACGACCCAAAATCTGATAAATGCCAAATCTAGAATTTTGTCAGAGGGTAAAATAATTAAAGTGCTTTCGGTAGGAACGTATGGAGACCGAACAAAGCTATTTAACTATGAAAATGGAATAGTTGTGTCGATTGATGTTGAGGAAATCTCTCGTGGTCAAACACAAACCTATTGTATTGCTATTGGTTATGATGATGAAGGTAATGTAAAACACATTGCAAGGTTGTTTCCCAATGGCTACAAAGAAACTATCTATCCTAGATGAGGATTTAGTCTAAACAGCCAACCATGACAGGAAAAAGGGGACAGATTTATTTTTATCATTTTAATTCGATAGGGTCAGACTCGATTGATTTAAACACATTAATATATCGAAACAGGAGCCGTACGTTTTTTTGTGAGCACCCCATCCACCTACGCAATAATGATTATTCACAGACCGGAGCCTGTTTCGTGACCATCAGCACCCAACACCAGGAGCGATCAAAAGGGTCAGACTCGATTGATCCCTCTTAAATCTGACCCGTTATGCCACGTCAACCTCGTTTCGTTTTAGTCGGCCACCCAACATGTGATTATACACGAAAACAACCGGAAGTCGATATTCCACGCCGATGAGGATTACCGATTTTATCTGGAGAAATTACAAGCAGCCTGTGAAAAGCATATCTGTGCTGTCCATGCCTATGTCTTAATGACCAATCATGTCCACCTACTGATCACGCCGAATAAAAAAGACGGCATTTCTAAACCATGCAGATGATCGGACACAATAGAAGCAAAAAACAGTCATCAAATGACTCCTCAACAGAAAGGTGGCGATAGGAAATCAGAGGAATATCGTCGGAGAATCAATTGACTCTGACCCCGTTGATTTCTATTGATTTTCAACAGAGAGGAAGGAATGAATTTAACAGATCAACATAAAGAAAACGTAAAGAACCTTTGTGCAAGGTATAAAGTGAAAAGCCTCTCGGTTTTTGGTTCAGTCCTAAGAGCTGATTTCAACCGAGACAGCGATATCGACTTCATCGTTGATATTGATGATGCAGATCCTTTGTCCTATGCAGACAAGTACTTTGAACTCAAATTCGCACTTGAAAAACTCTTCGGCAGGGCTGTCGATCTGCTGGAGGAAAAATCGGTAAAGAATCCGATTTTGCGCCAGAGAATAGATGAAACCAAGGCTCTGATTTATGGATAAAAACATCAATCTGTGGCTAACTCAACCTGTTTACGGACTTCGGCTTCAAGAAGCTCTTCGGCACCCGGTTTCCGACAGACCCATCAATTGAAGGAGCAATAGATTCGATTCAATCTTTTGAATACAGGAACGCGTGCCTATCTTCCCGTGATATTTCTCGGCACAGCCATATTGTTTTACAATAGAAAAATCAGCTTCTTAAACAGAAAACCCTCTGGGGTTCCAGAACCTACCTCTATTTTTTGTTTGAAAAGAATCAGAATATGTTTTAATAATCGCGTTTAGTTAGCTTTTTCCGTTAACTTTTTTGTTTCCTGCTGCTGCATCCGGCCTCCCTATTATAAAAAAAGAATGAAATAAATCAGAGAAGTTAGCTTTCTTCTTTTAAACAACAAGCAACATGATTAAAAAAATTGTATCCGGCAACGTAAAAACATACCTCCCTCTTCTCCTCTGCCTTGCGCTGCTGACCTCCTGCGCGGACGACACCCCGAAACCGGAGTGGAAGTACGGAGAAAACAGTATTGATATTGTCTACCGCGCAGCCCCGGATCTCAATACATGGAAGGGCGATCCCAATGCTTTGCTGTTGGTGATCTATCAGCTCAAGGAAGTCAATGAGTTCAACCGCCTTGCCGGGTATCCGGAAGGCCTGAGAAAATTACTCGAAGCCAAGGTCTTTGATCCCAGTGTGATGGCCCTGAAAAAATTTTATGTTGAGCCGGGCGGTGCGCGGAGGATTACTCTGGATAGAGCAGAGCACACCAAGTATGTTGGCATTGTTGCTGGGTATAATAATCTGAAGCCCTACCGCTGTGTCACGGTGCAGGATATCGGATATGAGACAGAAGAGCACGGGCTGTTCAAAATTTGGAAAAATACCAAAATCAGTGTACTCGGTATCAGTCTGACCCTGGGACGGGATGGATTACGGGTTATACGAAAAACGGAGGTAAAGCGTGGTTCCTGAACAACCGATCTTCTGGCACCAGGCTTATTTCTTCAGCCCCAACATTTTCAACACCTGGACCGCTATCAGCAGTCATTGCTCTATCCGGCCCAGTTCTGCCAGCAGCCGTATTTCTGGGGTATTCAGAACATAGAAATTAATGAGGCCGCCCTGTTGAACCGGGTGGTTGAGCTGACTGCCTTTGAAGCGATTTTTCAGGACGGTACCTGGACCGTGCTCGGTAAAAATGCTATTCTGCCTTCCCGCTCCTTTGCCGACCGGGAAGCAGCCTTTATCGAGGAAGAAACCTTCCCCTTATTTATTGGCCTGAAGCGCTGGGACCGGTTCCGGTCCAATGTGGCCTCTGAAGGAGAAAAAACACCGGAAGGCGTTCGATACCAAAAAGAAGTCGATCCGGTGGAATGCGAGGACCTCTATGAAAGCGGCCCGGCAGCATCAATGTATCTCCTCAACCACCGATTGGAGCTGTTTTGGAAAGATGAGCTTCCGGACAAAGACGAGTACCAAATTCTTCCTGTGGGCAGGCTCCGGATGAAAGGTGAGGAAATCCGGGCAGCTGGAGACTTTATCCCGCCGGTTTTCATGGTTCAGGGAGCACCGCGTCTGCTCCAAATTGTCAAACAGATACAAGAGCACATCCAGGCACGTTGCCGGGTACTGGAAACCTATAAACCAGCAGGAAGCCATGCGTATAAAGACATGGCCCTTGTCAATCTGAATTATCTGTCTGCTCTGAAATCGTTGAATCGCTACCTGACGCTCCTTCAGCATTTTATCGAGACACCTCGGGTGCATCCCTGGAACCTCTATGCCGTCCTGCGACAGCTTATCGGAGAGTTGAGCACCTTCAGCGACAGGATGAACGCTCTGGGGCATCTGCGTGACGGTACAGTGCTTCTCCCTGCTTATAACCATCTTGGTCTTGAGACATGTTTCAATGAAACCTTGCAGATTATCAGCGAACTGCTAGAGGGCATTGTCATGGGCTCTGAAAATATCATCAGCCTGGTCCGGCGGGATGATCAGTTCTTCTGTGAAATTCCCACTGAAACTCTGCGCCAACGCAATATTTACTGTCTGATGGTCCGCCTGCTTTCCGGTGATGAGCGGATTAAAGATACAGTGATCCGGCATGTCAAGGTGGGGCATTGTGATGCAATGCCAGTTATGGTCGCTCGGGCGCTTAGCGGCGTGCCTCTGGAGTTCCGGGACATTCCTCCTCTGGGGATGGCTCGCCGTGAGGACAGCTGGTGCTTCCAGCTTGATATTGATCATTCCCGCTGGAGAGAACTGAAAACAGACGGTCGGTTCTGTCTCCACTGGGACGATGCTCCCGATGATACGGTCATTGAACTTGTCGTTACCAGAATCTGAAAAAACGGTGCCACGCCATGCGTCTTATTGACTGTTTCTGTGATCTTTTATCCTTCAGTCTCAGCCTGCCTGATAATCCAGAGCAATATACTGACGCTCGCCAGGTCCAGGAGTACTGTCTTGGACTTGTTGAGGAGGCCCGACAATGCGGCAGAGAACGTGAATATGACGAACAGCAGTTTGAGGATGCTTTGTTCGCCGTTATCATATGGATTGATGAGGCAATACTCTGTTCCGATCTCCCGTTCACTCAGGATTGGCCCACCTATCAGCTACAACGTCTTCTTTTTGGCATCAATAATGGCGGCGATGAATTTTATAATCGCCTTGATGCCGTTGACCGGCAGGATACACAGCTTTTAGAAATTTTTGCCTACTGTCTTGCTCTTGGCTTTCATGGCTGTCTTTACGGAGATACAGCTGCGCTGGAAGAACGGCGGTTAGAACTGAACAGCAGGCTGCACGGCGATTCGGCTCCTTCAGGCAAACTGTTTCCTGCCGGTTACCGGAGCGGTAACGATAAATACGGTTACAAACCCCCAAAAATATATGCGTTACGGACAGCTGCCTTGTTCCTGCTCCCCCTATCAGTTCTCGTCGGTATTTACCTCTTCTTTTTTTACCGTCTTAATCTACAGATGCCTTCAGTTTTAGGAGTATAGAGACGGATGAGCAAACTTCTGAAAAAAATTTTCTGGGTTCTTCTTTTCCTTTTCGTTGTTCTGGTAGCTGCGCTTGTTGCCGCTTGGGGAATCCATTATAAGGACTGGCATAATTGGCTTGGCTTGACTGTGGGAGCCGGTATTATCGGTTGTTTTCTCTTTGTTCTGTTTTTGAAAAAATATCTGGTCCGGCGCAGAGGAAAAAAACTGGTCGAGCAGATTGTTGAACAGGAGCAAATACTTAACGAGGAGGATGCCCCTGATCTGCTCCAGGTCAAGGAGCTAGAAAAAAGCTGGTATGCCAATCTTGCCCTCCTGCGTGATTCTCACCTGCGGAGCAAAGGAAATCCTGTATACGTGCTTCCTTGGTACTTAGCCATCGGAGCAACCGGTACGGGAAAAACAACGGCGATAAGTAATTTCGCACTGGCCGCCTCATTTACCGGGACCGAACAGAACTCTCAGTCCTCGGCGACAAGGAACTGCGACTGGTGGTTTTTGAACAAGGCGATCGTGCTCGACGTTGCCGGACGTTATGCTGTCCCTGTCGAAGGAACCGGTGATCAGGAGGAATGGAAACGTTTTCTCGGCCTACTGGCTAAATACAGAAAAAGAGAACCGCTCAGCGGTATCCTTTTATTTGTAGGTGCTGATGAAATCCGAGAAGCAGCGGCTGATCTGCTCAAAAAACAGGCGCAGCTGTTGCGCAATCGCATCGACAACCTGATGCGGACAATCGGTTATAGGATTCCGGTTCGTGTCATTGTCACCAAGATGGATCTCGTCCCTGGATTTCTCGGCTTTGCCGACAGTTTCGCCCCGGATGATCACAAACAGGTGATGGGGTCTTGGAACCGCAGAGGCAATCCCTTCTGGAGGGAAGTGCTGAATGAGGTCATGCTGGAGATCGGGGAGCGGCTCCGTGAACTCAGGCAGGAATACGTGCTGGACAGAAAAAAATATAAACCTGATTTTCTTGTCTTTCCGGAAAATTTTGAGCAGTTGCACAACGGGTTGAGCAGTTTTCTTGAGCCTGTTTTTTCAGAGAACCGATTTCAAGAAACGCCGTATCTTGCCGGTATTTATTTCGGCAGCGGACGGGCACCACTTTCTGTTGATCCGTCCGGGCGAGGAATGAAGCTTTCAGAGGGCGGACGAACTTTTTTCCTGACAGAGTTTTTTTCCCGAATTCTTGCCGATGGCCGAGAACGACTCGAACCTGTTAAAGAGTTCATGCTTTGGCGGAGAATGACGAGGAGTCTGGGCCTGATGAGCTGGTGGCTCATCTGTCTTTTCTGTGCAGGTGTGATCGGAATATCTTTCTTAAATAACCAGAAGAGCTTGGGCCGTGCTGAGGGAATAACTCAAGAAATTATCTTTTCTACAAAGAAACCATCTGAACCGGGGGAGTTTAATGCCACCGTCTTGGAACTGGACAAATTACGGAGAGAGATAATAAAACTGGAAGGACTGAACCAATCCCATACCTTGTCAAATATCTCCTTCGGCCATGCGGTCAATACCGAACAAGAGCTGAAAACAAGCTACTGTCAACGCTTTGAGACTGTTCTTCAGCAGCCCTTGGAAAATCGTCTGGCATATTCGATCAGCAGCGTAACTCCAAACACCCCAAATAATCTGTTTGCCGACTATGCCGACTTCAGTGTCGAGTATATTTACCTGCTGCAGCAATACCTGGATAAGACTCTCGAACAAGCTCTCAAAGATGAAGATATCACAATCAGTTCGGGCTTCAGTCCGGCAGCGGCCCGTATCATGCATTTCCAGGACGGTAATGTATCTTCAGAAGTAGCCGGTTCTTTTGCTGACCTGAACAAGTATTACCTGTTTTGGACTGAAGACCGAAATACCGCTGTATCTCGACTGAAAATTCTGCAGTCTGATGTGGTGAAACTGCTGGCACACAGGCCTGATGATGTCTCCTGGCTGTATCACCCTCTTATTACAGAGACTCATGCTATCGGATTAAGTAATTTCTGGTCCCATAAGATTCTGCAGCGATATAATATCTTTTTTGTGGAAGGTGCCTTTACCGGAGAGGGACGAAAAAAAATTCATGCATTTTTCGAGATGACTGCCGAAGCGATGAAACGACGTCCAGATGCAGGTTCTTTGACTTCAACAACAGAATGGGTCGGAGAAAAAATGCTTGATGCATTACGGCGGCGTTTTCGGCAGTCGTATGAAACTGTTTTTTTGCCCGTTGGTATAACTTTGCCGAAAATTTTTCCGTTGCGCGCAACTCTCTTGTTAAAGAAGACATTCCTTCTGAAGAGGAAGGTGGCGAATCAAATCTGCGAACGGAACCTGTACCCTCCGGTCAGGATGAGGCTGAAGTTGACTTATCGACAAGACACTACTACGCGGAAAAATGGAGGGAAGCTGCCATTCGGATGACCAAGGCTTCTAATCCTTATTTCAATCTGATCGGCAAGATGGCAGAAGAAATAAAAAAAATTTCCGAGGATGAGGAGTTCCTGGATTACGGAGCCGTAGAAAACGCAACAGACGAGGAAGAGACAGCAGAGGAAAAGGAAAAAGTTGCTTCAGTTGATCTGCCGCCTTGGGCGGAGTCTGTTATTGCCTTTGATAAGGTACGGCAGCAGGCTGAAGAAATTCGAAAATCAGAAGGAAAAGGACTTTCTGCTACGGCAGCGAAAGTTACCAGCGGATTCAACAGGATAAAAAATAAACTTGGGCTGAATAAAGCCGAACGACTCGCAACCAAAACAGGAACAGGAAAGAAACAGGCTGGTTCTGCTGTTTCTGAGACCGAGCTGGCTTCTGCTGGAATCAATATCAAAAAACATTGATTGCCTTGGAGGCTGCGACCCCTTATCAGGAAAAAACTTTTCAAGTAATGAGTAATTGGTTCCGTGAAGCTGTCACTCCCGAAAAGGAAGTTTCGTTATACGGGAAGGCATATAAGGCTGTAGGTACTCTGCATGGACTGGCCAAAGGGAAGTATGAGAACTCTTTTGCCTGGCGGCTTGTAGAAAGCCCCTTTAACTTCCTGACAGAATTCGGGCTCAAAGAAAGCGCTACAGTTCTTCAGGAGCACTGGATGGAACAGGTGGTTGCTCAGGCCGAAGTCGTGGATAAAAATAAACTGATCGGTGTTTTATTTGAAAAAGAAAATGGCGTTGTTTGGAAGTTCGCCAAGGGGAGCGGTGGACCTTTTCTGCAGAATACCGTGCATGGATATCAGTCGCGGAATGTTTTCAGTAGCTCTTTAGCGCTTGAACCTAGCCTGTATACATTTCTCGATCAGGGCGCTTCTGTGGTCATCAACAGACAGGCAGACTATCGTGTCCAAATAACGAATCGGCCCATGAAAGTCAACAGAGATGCCACTGAAGAGCCTCATGCATCAGTCATTACCGTCCAGTGTGCTGATGATGAGATTGTACTGGAAAACGATAATTATCCGAGAACGCAAAATTTTACGTGGTCACCGGATACATGTGGGGATGTCAATTTGACCATTGAATTCCCCGGCGCTACACTGCACAAAAATTATAAAGGCAATATGGCTTTTGCCGATTTTCTGGCTGCTTTTGTTGATGGTGCCCTCCGCTTAACGCCAGCAGATTTTCCTGAAGAGGAGGGACATCTCCAGAATGCAAATATTAAGGAAATCATTCTGACCTATGCTATCAAAGGCCAAGAGCGGGTTTTACGATTGCTGGAACTCAAACCGAATGTTCCAAAGGTTATTGCTCTGCCAGAGCAGCAGCACGGAGAATCCGTCTTTAACTGATAAAATATCGTGAACAAAGAAGAAATAAAAAATATCGGTGAGACCCCAATAGAAGGAGATTCACCGGTCGGTAGCGATGTCAGTTATGAGCCGAGCTTCGAGGAACTAACCGGTGAGCTTGACAAGCTCTCCTCTCCCACAGCCGAAGGGGCTATCAACTGGCAGCGGGTTGCTGAACTCGGCGTTATTATCCTGCGGGATGAATCCAAAAATCTGGTCGTAGCCTGTTATCTGAATGTAGCACTTTTTTATACCGACGGTATGCAGGGATTTGCTGTCGGAGCCCATATTCTCCGAAACCTGTTGGAGACATGGTGGGACACAATGTACCCGCCCAAAAAAAGAAAAAAAGGGCGCATTAATATCCTTAACTGGTGGGATGATAAGCTGCAGCAGCTGCTGGCCGAGCAGGAAACCGTCATATGGCCACAAGAACAGCGGCAACAGCTGCTTGATGACCTTGACGGCATTGATGCCCTCATCGCCGATCAGCTAGAAGACGGCCCCATGCTCAGGCCGCTGAAGGATGCGGTTTCCCGCTTGGTGGACGAAGAGGCACCACCACCGGAACCTGAGCCGGAACCTGAAGCAGAGACAGCCGCTCCCTCTAAAGCGGAGGACGCGGCACCTCCGCAGCCGAAGGAAGAACCTGCAAAGGCGGCTCCAGCAGAACCGCCAAAACAGGAACAGAAAAAGCTTCAGCCACAGCCTAAGCCGTCTCCGCCACCTGTGTCGATTTCAGCAGGAGATGCAGGCGAGGCCGAGATCTATCTTCGCCAAGGTCTGGAGCTGCTTGGACGTGCCGCTACACATGTTTTTCAGGCGGATGCTTCAAGGCCCCTGCCGTATCAGCTGAACCGCTTCGTTGCCTGGAGTGAACTTGACGAGCTGCCGCCAGCTACAAATAATATTACCATGGTGCCGCCGCCGAACGAGCAGGTTGTTTCTATTCTTGAAACGATGTATCGTTCTGAAAATTGGGGAGACCTACTGGAGGCTGCTGAGTCCAGAGTTCGGGAGCATCTGTTCTGGATAGACCTGAGTTATTACAGTTTCAGGGCCTTGAAAGGACTTGGGCATATGCTTGCTGCTCAAGCTGTGGAAAATGAGACCAGACTGCATGTTCTCCGGTTGACAGGGAGCGAATCGCTATCCTTCAGCGATGAGCGTCCTTTTGCCTCGCCGCAGACCAAAGACTGGTTAGCCTCTACCCCTGCTGTACAGACAGGAACAGCTTCTTCCGCCCCTGAAACAGCATCGAGCGGAGAAAAAAAACAGGACGTTATTCACGATGTGGAGGAGGCTGTCCGGCTCAGTGCCGGTTCCGGTATCCAGGAAGCCCTGACTTGGTTGGTAGAACAAAAAAAAAGTCGCCGGATCTCCCCGCAAGGAGTTTATGTACGATGTGGGGTTTTGTCGATTGCTTTTTCAGGCTGACCGGACGGATATGGCGCTTTCGTTCGCAGAAAATTTACTTATGCTGATTGATCGCCACAAGTTGGAGCAATGGGAGCCGGAACTGGCTGCACAGGGATTGGTCCAAATTTGCCGATGTCTCCTGAAAACCGACGACGGGGAAAGTGAGGGAGAAACGGTACAGAAAAGAAAGCAGGTTGCAGACCGCCTCGCTCTGCTTGCACCGGATCAGATGCTGTCGTTGATATAGCATTTCACATCTCAATGACAACCTTAGTAGCACAATGTGGTTCTTAATAAGAATCACATAAAAAAATAAAGTTGACAGCACCCTTGTTCGGTGTTATTTAAGAAATAAAATATTTAAAAGAAAGGGGAGAGCTATATGGCGCAGGAAGGATCTGTTGCACCCAAAGAACGGGTTAATGTTGTCTATCGACCTGCAACGGGAGATGCCAAGGAAGAGGTTGAGCTACCGCTGAAGGTCCTTGTGATGGGTGACTTTACCCTACGTGAGGATGAACGGGCTGTTGAAGACCGTAAGCCCATAAATATTGACAAAGATAATTTCAATGATGTCCTTGCCGGACAGAAATTACAATTAAAGACAGCTGTCCCGGACACACTTTCCCGTGAGCCTGATGCGGAGATGAGCCTTGAACTTGATTTCAAATCCATCAAAGATTTTACGCCGGATGCGATAGTTGAAAAAATTCCACAGCTGAAACAGATACTTGAGCTCAGGGAAGCGCTCAAGGCTGTTAAAGGACCTTTGGGAAATATTCCGGCATTTAAGAAGAAACTCTCGTCCATTATTGACGATGAAGACGCCAAAGCAAAGCTGTTGGCGGAGCTTGGTATTGAAGAATAGAGGAGTAGAGAAATAATATGGCTGAAAATCAACAAGAAGCTGCGTTGGGAATGCCAACGCAGGAAGGAGAATCTCTCTCCTTGTTGGATGAAATTGTTCGGGAAACCAAGTTGTCGCCGGGTGATGAAGGATATGAAGTCACCAAACTTGGCTTACAGACATTTATTGATGCACTGCTCCAGCCGGGTCGGGAAGGAGATAAGGTCAGTCAAGGTTTAGTTGATGAAATGATAGCTGATCTGGACCGAAAACTTTCCAAACAGATGAACTTAATTCTGCATAATAAAGAATTTCAGCAGCTGGAAACGGCTTGGCGCTCTCTCAAATACCTCATTGATCATACGGACTTCCGGGAAAATGTTAAAATAGAAGTACTGAACGTCAGCAAGCAGGATCTGATTGATGATTTCGAGGATTCTCCGGAAGTTGTTAAGTCAGGCCTGTATAAACTTGCCTACACGGCAGAATACGGGCAGTTCGGCGGCCAACCTTACGGGATGATGGTGGGAAATTTTGACTTCGGCCCCGGTAACCAAGACGTTGCTGTGCTGCGTAATATCGCCGCTATCGCGACCATGTCTCATGCTCCGTTCTCTGCCGCAGCAGGTCCGTCCTTTTTCGGACTTGATGACTTTTCTGGCCTGCCCAATCTGAAGGATTTAAAATCCATTTTTGAGGGACCGCAGTACACGAAATGGCGTTCACTGCGTCAGTCCGAGGACTCACGCAATCTGGCACTTGCCCTGCCGCGTTTTCTGCTGCGTCTTCCTTACGGTCCAGACAATATTCCTGTGAAGAGTTTTCATTATACTGAGGATGTTGCCGATGGTGATGCATCTTTTCTCTGGGGAAATGCCGCTTTTGCCTTTACCGCCAGAGTCACGGACAGCTTTGCCAGATACCGCTGGTGTGCCAATATTATCGGCCCCCAAGGGGGTGGGGCGGTAGAGGATCTTCCCCTGTATCAGTTTGAGGCCATGGGAGAACTGCAGAATAAAATTCCCACTCAGATTGAAATCTCTGATCGGAAGGAATTTGAGTTGGCTGAAGAAGCTTTATGGCCCTGACCATGCGCAAGGGCAGTGATAACGCCGCCTTTTTCTCCGCCAACTCCATTCAACAACCTAAAGTATTTCCCAATACCGAAGAAGGCAAGCAGGCTGAACTCAACTATAAGCTCGGAACCCAATTACCCTATACCTTTATTGTCAGTCGTATTGCCCATTACCTGAAGGTAATTCAGCGGGAAAACATAGGAACCTGGAAGGAGCGGGGTGAACTGGAAGACGAGTTGAACAAGTGGATCGGTCAGTATGTATCTAATCAGGAAAACCCCGGCCCCGGTGTCCGAAGTCGCCGCCCTTTGCGTCAGGCAAAGATCGAAGTATCCGAAGTCGCAGGAGAACCTGGATGGTACAGGGTTGGCATGAAGCTGCAGCCGCATTTTAAATACATGGGGGCTTCATTTACCCTATCGCTTGTGGGTAAACTGGATAAAACGTGAGCAAGGCCGCATAAGCGGTAAAGGCACAACACCAACAAGGAGGTCGTCAAATGGCTAATACACAGTATCTCAAACTCAAGGGTTCAAGCACTGGTGATATCAAAGGGGATTGCGCCCAAGCTGGTCGCGAAGACATGATTTTGATCTATCAGTTTGACCATACGGTTGAAATCCCTACAGACACCCATACCGGATTGGCAACGGGACAACGTGTTCATAAACCCCTGAAGGTTACCAAGCATAAAGATCAGGCCAGCCCGCTTCTTTATCAGGCATGCTGTACCGGGGAACGAATTACCGATTTTGAACTGCATTTTTATCGAATTAACGATAAAGGCCAAGAAGAACAATACTATACCATTAAGCTAGAAAATGCTGTTATTGTAACGATGAAGGAATACACTCCTACGACCTTTCTTCCGGAAAATAAACCATATCATGATATGGAGGAAGTGCATTTCTCGTATGAAAAAATTGTCTGGACGTATAATCCGGACGGTATTGAAGCCGAAGATGATTGGAAATCCCCGAATACTTAATAAGTATTGAATAATAGAAATGAAGCCTGTGCCGCATGTTCTCTCATCGCCGCACAGGCTTCTCTCCTGACCATCGGAAAATACATCTATGTTACGTGAACGTCTGCTTGAACGTATAACGCGTCTGGAGGAGGAGGAAAAAGGAAACCGGGAAAAGCCAGCAGCAGCCGATGAAACCCGATCAATTCTTCAGCACCTCTCGCGTCTGCTCAATACCCGGCAAGGGAGTGTGTCCACTCTGCCAGACTACGGGGTTCCGGACATGACCAATGTGCCGGGGGATTCCGTCCAAGAAATCAGGCAAAATGTTGAACAGCTCCTGCAGAAGATCGTTCAGAAATATGAGCCCCGTCTGGCTAAAATTCAGATGATCATGAACCAGAGTGAAAGGGATCCCTTTGCGCTTCGTTTTCGGATTGAAGCGGTCTTGGCTGAACAGGAAGATACACCTGTTACCTTTGAAACCGTTGTCTCCACAGACGGTCATATTGGAATCAGTTAACAAGTTAATAACTATGTATTAATGCCAGTTAATGAGACAGGTTGAGGAGTAACCTGTTCCCGCCAATTCTTTCCCCTTCCCCGGAAAAACGTGTCTGATTTCAAAAAATACTACCAGCAGGAGCTGCATAACATCAGAAGTTTAGCTCGAGAATTCTCTGAGCTACATCCTGCAATCGCTTCTATGCTCAGTGGGCAGTCCACAGATCCCGATGTGGAAAGATTGCTTGAGGGAACAGCCTTTCTGACCGGACTTCTGAAACAAAAATTGGAAGATTCGTTACCTGAGATCATTCATCTGCTTACAGAACTTGTTTTTCCCCACTTTCTGCGTTCTATTCCATCTCTGACACTTATACAATTTACACCGAAAAGCGGTCTCCAGGAGACAATCAGAATTCCCGACAGTACAGCTCTGCGTTCTGCAAAAGTTCAAGGAACCTCTTGCCTGTTTCGTACCTGCTTTTCATGCGATGTGAATCCGTTACGCATGATAAACGTAGAAAAAGATGATGTATCGTCGCGCAATCAATCTATTATCCTGCATCTTGAGCTGACCGGAGGCTCTCTTGCTACATGGCGTCCTGATTCGTTATCTTTTTTCCTCGGTGGTTCCTATACCGGAGCCAGCAACCTCTTCATGGTGCTCCGCCGTCATCTTCGTCGTATTGTTGTACGTTCCGGTGACGGAAAATATTCCTGTACCCTTGATTCGGCAATGCTCAAACCCGGTTCTCTGAAAAGGGAGAATAGCCTATTGCCCTATCCGGGCAGGTCTTTTGACGGTTATCGTCTACTCCAGGAATACTTTATTCTGCCGAGTAAATTTCTTTATCTTGAACTGTTTGGTCTTGAGCAATGGCGGCAAAGGGGAGATTCCCGGCGTTTTAGCATAACCTTTGAACTGGACAGGTTGCCTGAATCAATCGCAACAACCATAAGTAATGATTCTTTTCTTCTTGCCACAATTCCGGCAATCAATCTGTTCCCGCATGAAGCCGAACCTATTCTGCTTGATCATCAACTGGACAAAATACGAGTAACTCCATCCATGGTGGACGGACGGCGCCCCGAAGTCTACAGCGTGGATAAGGTTACCGGATTCAGCAGGGGGGCGGTCAGAAAAAAAGACTATACCCCACAAATCGGTTTCGGTGATCAAAAAAGCGGCGGAGACAGCTATACTCTACTCCATTCGATTTCCGCCGTGCATAATCGACCGGAAGTGGCTTTACGATTTGCCTATCCTTCTGGAGCTGAATCGTTGATTGAGGAGACGCTGACAGTGGGACTCACTTGTTCTGATGGAGACCTTTCGGCTGAACTTAAACCGGGAGATATTAATCAACCCACTGCGGATACGCCTGAGCTCATTGACTTTAACAACCTCATGCAGCCGACCCGGCCCATTGACCCTCCTATAGCCGGTGATACGCTCTGGTCTTTTCTTTCCCATTTTTCACTCAACCTGTTTAGCCTAAGTGATGTCAACAGCCTGCGCGAATTACTGCGCCTCTATATTTTCAGTCATGGTCGTGACCGAGCCCGGGTTGAGGCCAATGAAAAACGAATTAACGGCATAGAGAGCTATGAGGTACAGTCAGTGAACCGTCTTATGCGCGGGGTTATGATGCGCGGTCAGCATCTCCACCTAAGTATACGGGCGGATCATTTTGCCGGGACTGGAGACTTTTACCTCTTCGGCTTGGTACTTGACGAATTTTTCAGCGAGTACGCGGGAATGAACAGCTTTACTCAACTCAAGATAACCAACAGCAACAGCGGGGAAGACTTTGTATGGCCAGTGAGAATCGGCAGCACTCGCCTGCTCTGACAGATATCAGACAGCTCCTGCTTGAGCGGGGGCACCGCCTTCCCTTTGTTCAGGTCATCCGCCTGCTCAAACTGTACCTGAGCAAACAGCAGGGAAAAAAACTGACCAATGAGGAACTGTTTCGCCTGATTCGCGTTCGACCGCATCTCAGTCTGGATTTCCCTGGTACAGATGTGGTCAGGGTTGAAGAGATTGCTGAAGGACAGGCACGTTTTCGGATTACAGCTACTTTTTTAGGGCTCTACGGCTCTTCTTCTCCCTTGCCGACCTTTTATACCGAGGATCTGCTTGAAGAAAAACGGGAAGACAGAAACGCCACCCGGGAATTTCTCGACATCATCAATCAGCAGTTTTATAATACCTATTTTCAAGGATGGGAAAAATATAATATTTCCCATCGGTTCAGCGAGAACGAAAACAACAAAAACTACCTGATGTTGTACAGCCTGCTGGGAATTGTACAGCCGGAGGTACGCCAGTTTCTTGAACATGATCGCCGCTTTCTCCCCTATATCGGACTTGCTATTCAGAAGCCGCGATCCGCAGAAGGACTCAGAGTACTGGTCTCTGATATGTTACAGGAACCGAGTGTTGAAGTCTGTCAATGTGTAGAGTATCATGCTGTCATTGCACTGGATCAACGCTGTTCACTAGGCATGAACAATAGTCGCCTCAGTGAGGATGCCCATCTCGGCTCCCTCGTTCGGGATAGGATGGGAAAATTTCTCCTTCATATCGGACCGTTGATCGGCACTCGGTTTCAGAACCTTCTTCCTGATCGTGAAAACCATCAACTACTGCTCGAATGCGTACGCTTCTATTGTGATCAGTCATTACTCTGGGATTTGCAGTTGGAGATTAGACGGAAAGATATGGAAACCTGTCAGCTGGGAAGTCGCTCTTGGGGTCATCTCGGCTGGAACACTTGGCTTTATTCAATGAATAAAAGTCCAATGAATGGACGTGTTAAATTACGGGCCAAGAAAAAAACTCATCACATAGAGAACGACAACAGGAGATCTTGAAATTAAAGATATTTAGCTTTCTCATTCGGCACCATCCATTTAACCAAGGTAGAAAAGACCTCATCTTCATGAAACGGCTTGCCTATATGGTCGTTCATGCCCGCCTCCACGCTTTTTTCAATATCATTTTTCATAACATTGGCCGTCATGGCAATAACGGGTAGCTTCTTCAAATGCAGCCGATGACGGATTTCCCGACAGGCGGTGTACCCGTCCATAACAGGCATCTGAATATCCATTAAGACACAATCAACCGTTTTGCTGTACAGAAAATTGAGAGCTTCTCTGCCATTGCCTGCGTGAAAAACAACAATATTTTTGCGACGGAGCAAGATCGTCGCCAATTCAGAGTTAAAGGCATTATCCTCCACCAAAAGAATTTTTTTTCCTTCCAGTCCGGGCACGATGCCTGTGGATACTATCGCCCCTGTCTGTTCTTCAGGCAATTTTTTATGCTTTCCGGTCTCAAAATCTAACGTAAAATGGAAACAGGATCCTTTCCCAGGTGTACTCTCCACCATAATATCGCCACCCATTATATTGACCAGTTTTTTGCTGATAGCCAACCCTAGGCCGCTGCCCTCATATTTTCGGGTGACGTCATTATCCAGCTGGCTGAATGATTGAAAAAGTCGAGTTTGTTCTTGCAGGCTCATACCGATACCTGTATCCCGGACAAAGAAATGCAGCCGTGCCCCCCTCCCCTTTTCTTTTTGGGGAGAAAACTGGACATTGATATCGACATACCCCTCTTGGGTAAATTTGACAGCATTATTTCCAAGGTTGACCAGCACTTGGCCAAGGCGCAATGGATCTCCACGAAGAATTTGCGGGATATCGTCAGAAGAGGCAATATTCAAGCACAGCCCCTTCTCTTCAGCCTTGGTTCGAATGATATCCGAAAGCTGATTAAGCACACCCTGCAAACGAAAATCAACCGTTTCCAACTTCATTCGCCCGGCTTCTATCCTGGAAAAATCTAGGATATCATTAATAATACCAAGTAACAACCTCGAAGATATATTCACCTTGGAGATCAAGTTATACTGCTCTGGAGTCAAGCCCGTTTCAAGGGCAAGTTGAGACATGCCAATAATAGTGTTCATCGGGGTGCGAATTTCATGGCTCATATTGGCCAGGAACACTGATTTGGCCTGTGTTGCCGACTCAGCAACTTCTTTGGCCTTCAGAAGCTCTATGGTCTTACCCTGTTCCCGCTCAACCGTCTTCCGATCGGTGACATCAAGCCTGAGTTCAAGTTTACCCGGTGTCCCGTTATGTAAGGTTATAGGGGTGGCGACAACATCAAAATACTGTTCCTGAAAATTTAATTCATAACGCACTGTCTCTTTTTGGTCCGCCACCTGTTCCAGATAGCAAAGAGAACAGGGGGTATCTCTGCCATGCACTGATTTATAACATATTGCATTCGGTTCACAGGAGAACCAGCTGATCATTGTATTATTTGCGTAACGAATCCGATACTTTTTATCAATAATATAGAGACCAACACCAACCCTGTCCATCGTGTCCAGGATGGTACTTTTCTGTTGTTCACTTTGAATCAGGGAACCAATAGTTTTTCGAACAATTTGATACATGAAAAGAATAATGGCAACACCGGCAAGCCAGATTGAGATGAAGGCCCACCAAAGTTTATTGACATTATCATGAAATAAGGCAAAATGATCTTCCAAGGGGACGATGATACTTACTCCCCCCCTGATTCTGCCCACCTTTTCACTATCCCCTTTATGACAGCGCAAACAGGTCTTTTCCAGTCTAACAGGACGCATAAAACGAAGAAAAAATTTATCTTCAATCTTGGCAAGCTCTATATATTCTTCACTGCCCAACTCAAAAGAACGAAGAGCCTTTTCTTCCCAGGAAGTTGGTTTATTATCCGGGCGCTTGGGTTTAAGGCTTGTAAGACGCCCTTGAATGGTCATGCTCTTCTTGCCGGTCTCATAAATCTTCCTGAACATATATGCGGGATTAACCAGGGCATACTTCTGGCCACTTATTTTCACATCACGGTGTTCACCTTCCAGAAAGGGACGAGGCTCTGTTTTCTCTGAAACGGGTACATATGCTCCTCCGTGAAAGACGCTCCATGCTCGGTACAGCATGTCTTTTTCCCAGAACATTCTGGCATTATTTTCAGCTAACAAGATAGTGGTCTTTCTCATATGCCATCTGTTCCAACACAGCAAAACAACGAGCAAGAGGGTCCAGCTCAGAAGCAAGACCGTCAGTACTCTGACAAACGGTCTCTTTTCAACATGAAATATCTGCATAATACTTTAAGCTTAAGCCTTTGCGCGTCTTACAGACAGTCTCTCATACAGTCATACTGTTCCGGGCATAACATCTTTGAGAAGTGATTTTATATAGTCATAAAAAATATTTTTATTAAAAACTTAACGAGCTTACCGAGTAAAAAATACTGAAAAACCGCCTGATAAGTCTAAACCTTTTTAATAGCAATTATTATGCCGAACAAAAGATATTCAAAAAATACCTTGAGTATCAAAACAGACAGCGTTCGTACCGCATCAGGATATCAGAAGGAATATTTTCTTCTCGCCTGATCACTAAAGTCCTCATGAGTAAGGGTACAAAAAACTTACAGCGGGATGACGGGTATTTTTTACACGGAAAAACAAGGCAAAGTTAAAGTTTTTGTTTCTTTCCAACGACAAGGAACCGAAAATTTATCCCCACCTGGGGTGTCAGCATGACTCTATTTTTCCCGTGTGAAATTTTCCCAAATGAAATACAACGCCTCTCTTAGAGGATCCACTTCATCAGAGTTTTGAAAAGCTCCTCCTCGTCCAAGGGTTTGCCAATATGATCATTCATACCGGCCTCCAAGCTTTTTTCCACGTCACTTTCCATCACATTTGCTGTCATGGCGATAATCGGAAGTTTTTTAAATTTTGATTGGCTGCGAAGTTCACGACAGGCAGTATACCCATCCATTACTGGCATCTGAATATCCATCAACACACAATCAACCTCTTTAGAGCAGAGGAAATCCAAGGCCTCTTTGCCATGTTTCGCCTGAGCAACAACCAACTTCTTTCTCTTGAGCAGGATTGTTGCCAGCTCCCGATTAAAGGCATTATCCTCCACCAGGAGAATTTTTTTCCCTTCCAAAAGCGAAAGAGTATCCAGCTTGCTTCCAGTGTCCTCTTTCTCCTCTTTTATTTTTGCTTTTTTCTGGTCCCCCAGCTCAAAAGGCAACGTAAAATAAAAACAGGATCCTTTGCCCGGTTGACTCTCCGCCAAGATCTCGCCCCCCATTTTTCCCACCAATCTCTGGCTGATAACCAACCCCAGCCCACTCCCGCCATATTGACGAGTAATACTGCTGTCAGCCTGGGTAAAGGACTGGAAAAGTCTCCCCATCTGCTCATCATCCATGCCGATTCCTGTATCGGTAATAGAAAAACGGACCAGCAATGCCTTATCCTCATAATTCTTATTATCTTCTGGCAGTTCGACAGGCTCTACCTTGATATCAACCTTTCCCTGTGATGTGAATTTAACAGCATTATTGCCAAGGTTGATCAGCACCTGGCCCAAGCGCAAGGGATCACCGCAAAGGAGATCGGGTATTGCATCAGCACACTCGATACTGAGAATCACCCCTTTTTCTTGGGCTCGAATCCGGATGAGTGTTTCAAGGTGTTCTAAAACCTCCTGTAAATGAAAATCGACGATCTCCAACTGCATATTACCAGATTCTATCTTGGAAAAATCAAGAATATCGTTAATGATATCAAGTAAAGATAACGAAGAAGCATATACTTTTGAAATAAGATTATACTGTTCCTGATTCAGTTCAGTTTCTAGAGCGAGTTTTGACATGCCGATAATGGCATTCATGGGAGTACGTATTTCGTGACTCATATTGGCCAGAAACATAGATTTAGCAACAGTTGCTGACTCTGCAGATTCCTTTGCCTTGAGCAATTCAGCAGTTTTCCGTTGTTCTGCCTCAACCGTCTTTTGATCTGTCACATCAAGCCGAAGTTCCAATTTTGCCGG
Source organism: Candidatus Electrothrix aarhusensis (assembly GCA_004028505.1). Lineage (GTDB taxonomy): Bacteria > Desulfobacterota > Desulfobulbia > Desulfobulbales > Desulfobulbaceae > Electrothrix > Electrothrix aarhusensis. Next base: position 46,314 of record MTKO01000137.1, on the reverse strand, counting down.
AGTTCCGTCCTGCATGGTCATCGGGGCTGAAACAACATCAAATACCCTATCTTGACAGGTCAGCTCATAGCGAACCGTACTGTTTTGCTCAAAAATCTGATCTGGTGAACAACAAAAACAGTGCTCCTTTTTTTTACAGGAAGACCGGCAGGATAAGTTGTCTGTTGTATAACTATTTGTTGTATAGCCAAACCATTTTTCCATTGTTGTATTGGCATAGCAAATCTGAAATTTTTTATCGATAATATGAAGCCCTACCCCAACCTTATCAATATTATTGAGAATAGCATCTTTCTGCTGCTCGCTTCGTTTCAGTTTATTAATATTTTTTTGGACAACCCTATTCATGACACAAATAATGCCAACACCGGCAAACCAAATTGCCAAAAAGGCCACCCAGAGTTTATATATATTCTCATTATGCTGCTTAAAATAGTTATCCATGGGAACAACAATGCCTATCCCGCCAACGACACTGCCCAGCCCTGCCACTCTCTCGTGATGGCAAACCAAACAGGCTTTTTCAGCTTTCACCGGTTGCATAAAATGAACATAAGAATGCCCGTCAACCTGCACAATATCAAGATACTCTTCAGCTCCGCGTTCAAAAGATAACAGGGCCTCTTTCTCCCAAAGACTTGGTTTATTTTTGGGACCTTTAGGATTTAAGGCTGTAATTCTCCCTTGTACTGAGGTGATTTTCTCCCCCATCTCAGCCACCTGCCTGAACATATATGCTGGATTCATCAAGGTGTATTGCTGTCCACCGATCATCACATCACGATGTTCCACAGCAAGATAGGGATTGGGCTGGGTTTTTTCCGTAACCGGTACATATACTCCTCCGTGGGCAACACTCCACGCTCGATAAAGCATATCTTTCTGTAAAAAAATCCTCGCATTACTTTCCGCCAAAGCCTGAGTTGTTCGTTTCATATGGCGCATATTCCAGTGCAGCAGGAAGGATAACATGAGCGTCCACCCTATGATTAAAAACAACAATGTCTTGTTAAGAACAGAACCTTTTGTTATAGATTTTATCCGCATAGCTGATTGTTGCTGTTGAAAGATTTTTATCGCATGATTCTCGAATCGGAATCCGGCAGAAACAGGGTTATGTGATTATGTATATTAATGATCATTCCCTCATAAAGACAGAAGAAAATGCTGAGAAATACTGAGGGAGGGAGAAGAAATGAGAAGAGTTGTGCAGTATCGCAACGAAACCTGCGTTCGGGCTGATTTCCTGCGTATGATGGAGAGAGAGAAGTACCTACGTATGAAGGAGGGAGATAAGCAGCTAGGAAGGAGACTCATAAGTGCTTATCTCTTTCCTTCATAAGCAGGTAGCTTTGAATCTCATAAACGTTATTGACTTTATCTCATAAGCACTATCGAGATTATCTCATACGTGCTTGTGAGATGAAGTCACACGATCGTAGAGATTGGGTCGAACGTGTTGTTGAGGAAAAGTTGAGCGGGTGGTGTCAGGCTTCCTCTCTTCATCGAATTCATGCAGTCCATACTGATTATCGCATGTCTATGAAACCTGATTATCAACAGAGATTCGCGTAAAATCAGAAGAAGCAGCACGATAAAGAAACCGGTTACAATACCCCCATCTTCTTCAAATGCACCTGAAGAACAGAAACCGCTGCCGGAGTAACCCCAGAAATACGTGAGGCCTGCCCCAACGACAGGGGCCTGATCAGATTGAGTTTTTCCACCACCTCATGAGAAAGACCGGGCATGCCCTTATACTGCATATCCTCAGGCAGTTTGGTTCGCTCCAGTTTTTTGAAACGATCAACCTGCTCCTGCTGACGTTTAATATAGCCAGCATACTTGATTTGCAGCTCTACCTCCCCTTGACAGCGTATCTCCTCTTCGGAAAAGGAAAATTCCGGGATCTGCTCCGCAACCAGAGGCGTCAGCTCTTTCAAACGCAGTTCCGGCCGACGCAGCAGCTCGGTCAGGGTCATAGCCTGGGTCAAGGGCGTACTGCCTAAGGCGGACAATCCCTCATTGACTGCGGAAACGGGTTTGAGGCGAATCGTATCCAACCGAGCGCATCCCTGCTCAATGGCCTCCTTTTTAAGGAGAAAACTCTGATAGGTCTTTTCATCTACTAGGCCGAGCTGAAAGCCGATTTCTCGCAGACGCAAATCCGCATTATCCTCGCGCAGCAGCAACCTATATTCCGCCCTGGAGGTAAAAAGGCGATAAGGTTCTTTGGTCCCCAAGGTGACAAGATCATCAATAAGCACTCCTATATAGGCCTGGGAACGATCCAGGATCAGGGGAGCCTGCTCACGCACCAGATGCGCCGCATTGATGGCCGCCATCAGGCCCTGGGCCGCAGCTTCCTCGTATCCTGATGTTCCGTTGATCTGACCGGCATGAAAGAGACCGCTGATCCGCTTGGTCTCCAAAGAGGGTTTAAGCTCCAAGGGATCAATATAATCATATTCTATGGCATAACCGGGCCGGATAATCCGGGCATTTTCCAGGCCGACAATGGAGCGCACCAGCTCAACCTGGGTCTGCAAAGGCAGGCTGGTAGGAATCCCGTTGGGATAGACCTCAACCGTGTCTAGTCCTTCTGGTTCAAGAAAAATCTGATGCCGTCCCTTTTCCGGGAAACGCATCACCTTATCTTCAATGGATGGGCAGTATCGAGCACCGATGCCTTCAATGATGCCCGAGTACATGGGAGACTGGCCAATCCCGTTCCGAATGACAGCATGGGTCTGCTCATTAGTATAGGTGATATAACAGGGCAGCTGGGGCAAATCCGGTTTTTTCTTATGCGCATTGGCAAAGGAAAACAGGGCCGGAGGATCATCACTGTACTGGGGCTCCAACGAGGAATAATCAATGGTCTTGCCGTCCAACCGAGGAACCGTGCCGGTCTTCATCCTGCCGACCTCAAAACCTATCCGGCGATACCATTGAGCAAGACTGGTAGAAGCGGCATCGCCCATCCGGCCCGCAGGAAACTGTTTCAGCCCAATATGGATAAGACCGTTCAGAAAGGTGCCCGTGGCCACGACCACGGCCCGGACCGAGATGGTCTCGTCCAAGGAGGTACGGAGACCAACCACCCGATCATCTTCTGTAAGGATTTCATCCACCACGGTCTGGCGAATTTCCAGGTTTTCCTGCTGCTCCAGAACAGTTTTCATCCGCTGCTGATAGAGGAGGCGGTCGGCCTGGGCTCGGGAAGAACGGACAGCCGGTCCTTTACTGGTGTTCAATCGACGAAATTGGATGCCGGTGGCATCGATATTTTTCGCCATTTCACCGCCCAAGGCATCAATCTCCTTGACCAGATGTCCCTTGGCCAATCCGCCCACAGCCGGGTTGCAGGACATGGCCCCGATGGTGTCGGCATTAATAATACAGACCAAGGTCTTGCAACCCATTCTCGCGGCAGCCAATGCCGCTTCACAGCCAGCATGTCCGGCTCCTATCACGGCGATATCAAAATCAGTCATGGTTTTTTTTACAGGTATTATGTATAAAAATGGATAATAAGCATGTCCGCCCCCCAAGTGGGAAAATATTCCTCAGTTCTTTGCAAAAAGCTCAGAACAGATTGAAGATCTGTCGGGGAACAGCAACATAACAGGTTCGTTGTAAAACTGAAAACCGAAATTCAATCCCCCCGCAGTTTGCGGTGAAAATTTATGCATTTTCTCTCCATCATCCATATCATCGGCCTGCTGCTGACAGCAACCGGCAGCTCAATGATTCTTCCCCTCTTTTGCGCGATGTATTATGGGGAATCGGATGTTACAGCCTTCCTTCTTGCAATTCTTATTAACGTTGGCATAGGCCTTCCCAGCTGGCTCTATACCAAAAAGCATACAGAGCTGAATATCCGTGACGGCATTATTATCGCGGTTGTGGGCTGGATTATCGTTTCTTCCGGCTCCGGCCTACCCTTCATGATCCACGGCTCCATTCCTTCTTTTACGGATGCCTTTTTTGAGATGATGTCCGGCTACACCACCACCGGAGCAACCATCCTCACTGATATTGAGGCATTGCCCCACGGCCTGCTTCTCTGGCGGAGCGAAACCCATCTTTTGGGCGGCATGGGCTTTCTCACCCTGATTATCCTGTTTATGCCCAAGGGGATGGGCGGCTTGCGCCTGTTTCGGGCTGAGTCCAGTCCAGGCCAATCCTTTACCGGAGAAAAATTTGCCGCGCGGACCAAGGATACTATGGTTCGCCTCTGGAGCGTCTATCTGGGACTCAACTTCCTCCAGGTCATCCTGCTGGCCGGTGGGGGCATGGAACTGTTTGATGCGCTCTGCACCGCCTTCGGCACCCTGTCCACCTCTGGGTATTCGCCGAAAAATGCCAGTATCGGCTTTTATAATAATGCCTATTTTGACTGGGTGATTATTTTCTTCATGTTTCTTGGCGGCACAAGCTTTGTCCTGCTCTATCACATGATGTACGGCGGCATCAAGGAGATCGTCCGTAACACCGAGTTTAAATGGTATGCGTTTTTGATAGCCTTTTTTTGCCTTGCCGTTTCCTTGATTCTCTGGTGGCACGGCACCTATTCCGGCATCGTGGAGTCTGTTCGCTACGGCACCTTTCAGGTCATGTCCCTGCTCACCACCACCGGATTCGCCACGGCGGATTATGAAAAATGGCCGCAGGCAGCCCAGATGTTTCTCTATGTTTCCTGTCTGATCGGCGGCTGTGCCGGTTCAACGGCCAGTGGCATCAAGATTGTTCACTACGTCATTGTCTGTAAATTTATCTGGGGCACGGTCAGAAAATCTTTTTTTCAGCCCATGTCCATTGTCTCGGTGCGACTGAACGGCAAACAGATAGACATCTCCATGATCAATATGGCGATCTGCTATTTTATCGTTAATATCTTTATCATCTTTATCGGCGGCTGCTTTATGACTCTGGTGGATGATATGGATTATGTCACGGCCATGAGCTCTGTGATCTCCGCCCTCATGACCATAGGTCCCGGCTTCGGCGAAATCGGACCGTCAGAGAATTTCCACGCTATTTCAAATATCGGCAAGTGGTTCCTGTCCTGGAACATGATGGTGGGACGCCTGGAGCTTTTTTCCGCTTTGGTGATCTTTTATCCTTCGTTCTGGAAAAAATAAAAAAATCGTATCGGAATCTGTAGGGGTAGGCCCCTGTGCCTACCCGTTTATATGCCGCATGGAACAGGGCGAACACAGGGATTCGCCCCTACGACAACCCTGTCTCAGGCTATGATTATCGACCCAAAAAAACCTCCTGCTGGCCGCTTGACAGATCAATTCAGCATCTGTCCGAGCTGTGATCTCCTGCTGGAAGAAATTCAGCCCACGCCCACCCATACAGCGGTCTGTCCCCGTTGCTTGCGCCGTCTGCACAGAAGACGCCCGGATTCAGCCCGCAGAACCATGGTGCTGTCGCTCACCGGACTCCTGCTCTACCTGCCCGCAAATTTCGCGCCCCTGCTCACCTTTAACATACTGGGAGCAGCCACAAGCAGCTCCTTGTTTCAGAGTACCTTGAGTATGTTTGATCAAGGAGAGTATCTTGTCGGCATTTTGGTGGTACTGACCGGCCTTATCTGCCCCTTCATGACCCTGTCTCTGCTCTTCGGGGTATCAGCGGGTCTCTTTCTTGGCTGGCAGCAACGATGGATGAAGGTTTTCCTGCACTGGTATCATCATCTGACCGAATGGGCCATGACAGATATCTACTTGATCGCTGTGTTTATCACCATTATCAAGATGAACCATGCCGCAGCAATAGGGTATCACCTGGGGTTTTTCTGTTTTATCAGTTTGGTGGCAACAACTGTAGCTGCGCAGGCATCTCTTGACCAAAGCCTGTTCTGGAAAAAACTGGACCGGAGCAAGGCTGACGAACGCCCGAGGATCCCTGCCAAGACAGCGGCGCGAACCGGCAGCGAGGCGGGTTTACTTTTCTGTCAGAGCTGCCATAAAATCACCCTGCTTCCGCCCAGGGATCAGCAAAAAAATCAGCGGAAAAACCAAAAGGAACAGATGAGCTGCCCCCGTTGTGGTGAGAGACTGCATCTCCGTAAAGAGAACAGCATTGATCGGTCCTGGGCCCTGATCACTACGGCTCTGCTGCTTACTCTGCCAGCCAACCTACTGCCCATCATGTCGGTTTCCTCCCTGGGGAACGTCAGCAAGAGCACCATCATCGACGGGATCATCCATTTTTTCCAGGAAGGTTCCTACGGTATCGGACTGGTTATCCTGACTGCATCGGTTCTGGTGCCCCTGTTCAAGATAATCGGCATGAGCCTCATCCTGATTTCCATCCATAATAAATGGACGACCTGGCTTCGGCACAAGGCACTGATGTTTCGCTTTATCCAGTTTGTCGGACGCTGGTCCATGCTGGATATCTTTGTCATTGCCCTGCTCTGCTCACTGGTGCGCTTTGGCAGTCTCTCTTCGGTGGATACCGCACCGGCAGCCTTGTATTTCAGCGCGGTCGTCCTCTGTACCATGTTTGCCGCCATCAGCTTTGATCCTCGGCTGCTCTGGGACAGCGGCGACCAAGGGGCGGAGGCGGCTCCTGTCGAAAACGATCAATGAGACTGTTCTTCCGCAGTACCCAGCACCTTGCCCCAAATCTCTTTTTTCATCTCCTCGGTCGGTTCTGGCTCGTTCCATTTGATAAACTGCTCCGTGACTCGCATAAAATCGCCGTTATCTTTTTTGCATTGCTCACAGATGGATTCAGCCTGATCGCGGTACATAATGATCTTACTGGCAGGTTCGCCAGCAAGGTCGACTGCTGCCATCTTGCGGCACCCACAATTCAGCCGGATAACGGCCACTCCCACTGCATCGGGGCTGCCTTCAAAGATACCTTCAATCATCGCTCTTTCACCCTTTTCCGGATTTCTCTTCTCTTCTGCTGTCATTGTTTTCTCGTTGTTTTTTGTATGTATTAATATCGTATTTCTCATGTCATCTTCCCTGAATTCCCGCAATCTATTCGTTTCCGTTGCATCGGTCAAGCGACAGAAGCAAGAGGTGGAAGTTCATCGCGAGGCTCCGGGCTTGTACTCTTTCTCTATTGTGCCACGAGATAGATAATAGTTTCGGGCAGGCAGCGGATCAGAAAGGGATGCCGATTGCCCGAGAATTGTCCGATTGACGGTATCCGAAGGAAATGGTATGACAAGAAGAAGGCGGCAAAGGAATTTTTTGGAAAAAGGTTCTGCGAACCTCTAACAGACAGAAAAACACGGGAGGTTCGCACACGTTGAAAACAGGAGGTTTTTTATTCAAAAGGACATGTTCTGTTCTTTGCAGCCGCGTCCGAAAAACGAGGTTCGCGTAAACATAGTATTTTATCGAGCTATATCAAATGATTGCGGCTCGACAGTCGCCTTCCTTGCGGGGGCGTGGATTGAAACAACATTCAAGGCGGCTCCTCAGTGGTGTCGCCTTGTCGCCTTCCTTGCGGGGGCGTGGATTGAAACCACGACCAGCTTAATTGCAGCGGACCTCTGGAGGTGTCGCCTTCCTTGCGGGGGCGTGGATTGAAACTCTTCCGCAGTATCGGTCAAGAGGTAAGGCCGGGAGCCCCTCCCGTTTTCCCTTGGGCCAGAAACCAAAGGAAACCTCTTCAATATTCTCATGTTATGCTGAGTACCCCCTCCTCTACAAGGAAGTCCCGGACAAAATATACTTTCCTTTCTTTTCAAAGAAATTTTGTGGTATACTCTGCTTAAACTATTGATTCTTTCACGGAGCATTCTTCACGGAGAAACCCATATGGCGATACTGGATAAGGTCTTTAAGGCCGCAATGGATCTCAAGGCATCGGACATCCATGTGCTGCCTGGTGAACCGTTTATGATTCGCCGTCTCGGCACAATGATCAGGCTGAAAAGCCAACCCCTGACAGCGGCAAATTGCAGAAAGGTTATTTTAGAAATTCTCACCCCGGAGCAACGAAAAATCCTCGGCAGAGACATGCAGGTGGACTTTGCTTACCAGATTAAAGGATTAGGTAGATTCAGAGGCAGTGCCATGTTTCATAATAACGGCCTGAGCTGCATCTTTCGGGCGATCCCCGGAGAAATCCCCTCCTTTGAAGAACTGGGCATCCCAGATGTCATGTACAAAATCCTGGAAAACCATCAGGGCATTGTCTTGGTCACCGGAGCCACCGGCCACGGCAAAACCACCACGCTGGCCTCCATGATAGATTACATCAACACCAATCATGCTCATCATGTTCTCACGGTTGAAGATCCCATTGAATTTGTCCACCCCTTAAAAAAAGGCGCTATTAATCAACGCCAGCTGGGAACAGACACGCTCTCCTATTCCAACGCCCTTAAAGGAGCCCTGCGCCAGGACCCAGATGTCATCGTGATCGGTGAGCTTCGGGATCTTGATACTATTTCTCTGGCCATTTCCGCCTCGGAAACAGGCCATCTGGTCATCGGTACCCTGTCCACCTCCGGTGCCCCGAAAACCGTGGATCGTATTATCGATTCCTATCCCCCTGGTGAGCAGAATCAGATTCGGGCCATGCTCAGTGAATCTCTGAAAGCCGTGTTCACTCAGCGGCTCCTGCCTGCCAAGGACGGGTCGAAAATGCACTTGGCTGCCGAGGTCATGATCGGCAACCTCTCTATCGCCAATCTGATCAAGGATAGTAAAACCTTTCAGATTCGTTCCACCATGCAGATGGGAACCAAGCTAGGCATGAAGCTGATGGATGATTCAGTGATCGAGCTGCTGAAGGACGACAAAATTAGCTTGGAAACAGCACAGGCCAATGTTGACAAAAAGGAATTGCTCAAACCCTTTATGGCGTAATAAGAATGAAACCGGAAAGAACGGGAAAAAGATATGGCAATAATTGATTCGTACTTCAACCAGATGAAGGAACGCGGGGCCAGTGACCTCCACATGGTCATCGGTTTTAAGCCGTTGTTGCGCCTGCGGGGCGAGCTGGTCCCCCTGGATGAACCGGTGTTGACACCGGAGAGCAACAGGAAAATACTGTTCGAGATCATGGATGAGGATCAACAGGCGGCAATAGACAAAAACAAAGACTTTGATAAGGCCTATGCCCTGGAGGGAGTAGGTCGTTTTCGTTGTAATTTTTTTTATCAGCAGCGAGGGATCGGGGCGGTTTTCCGAATTATTCCGGCCAAGATTCTCACTGTGGATCAACTGGGCCTGCCCGATGTGGTCAGAAATTTTGCTGACTACGTGCGCGGGATGGTCCTGGTTACCGGCCCCACCGGCAGCGGTAAATCAACCACTATGGCGGCAATTATTGATCTGATTAATGATACGCATGCCAAGCATATCATCACCATTGAAGATCCATTGGAGTTTGTTCATCCCAATAAGAAATGCGTCTTTTCCCAACGAGAAATAGGTAGCCATGCCCTCAGTTTTGGCAAAGCCCTGTCCGTGGCCAACCGGGAAGACCCGGACATCATTCTGGTCGGCGAAATGCGCGACTTGGAAACCATATCTCTGGCCCTGACCTGTGCCGAGCTGGGCATATTGGTCTTTGGCACCCTGCACACCAACAGCGCGGCCAAAACCATTGACCGAATCATCAACGCCTTTCCGGCTGATGAGCAGGCACAAACCCGCACCATGCTGGCTGACTCGCTCAAGGGTGTGGTTGCCCAGCAGCTCCTTAAAACTAAGGACGGTAAGGGGCGTTGCGCGGCCTTGGAGATCCTGATCGGTTCCAATGCCTTGGCCAGTATTATCCGGGAGGGCAAGATCAACCAAATTGAATCCATGATCCAGACCGGTACGTCCCTGGGCATGCAGACTATGGATCAGCATCTCCAGCAGCTAATTGACGCAGACAAAATTACGGTTGAGGCGGCTCGGGAAAAGGCGATGAATAAAAGCTTGTTCCCGTTGCCCGATGGGGTGGAGGAATAGAGTCTGTTCTTGCTAACGCCTGGAGGCTTCTCCAGGCGTTATCTCAGAATCATCAAGGAAACAATCTATAACGCGGATAAACTTTTCAACAACGTCAAATTAAAGTGTTACGAGTCGTCACGTACAGGCCATGCATATTGCGGGACAGCCTTTTTACTCACGCCGTTATCACCGCTTTTCAGATGCACGTCCCAGGCTGAGGCTGCTCCATCGGCATAGTTGGTTGATGTCCAGTAATTTTTAGCCTCCACACCGACAAACGGGGATCCTGTCGTCCACTGAGCTGTGCCTGCTGCATCGCTCAATGCAGGATTATAGTAATTATAATTAATAATACTGAGCAATTCCCTTATGGTCGGTATGCGCCAGTCTCCAGGTAAGGAGCCATCTGCCAGCCCGCAGTCACCTCCTTCGGGGTCTTCGGTCCAGCCGTCGTGTAAAGCAACCGCAAAAGTTAAAGCATCAAACCAAGCCACAGCCTTTTCCAAGCAATCAGCATTCTGTAACCAAACCAAGCCGGTAAGTTTATCCGACACAGTACCGTCACCATTGTCAGTAAAATGGGGATCAGGCCAGTCTCTACCTAATTGCAGTTGTCCATCCTGGCCTGGAGGCTCTGCATCACTACAATCGACCCAGGCCCAGGTGCCTCCAGTAGGGGCGGTACAGCGCTCTTGACCACTCCTGATAGGGGGAATCAAATTTTCGGTGGATTTACAGCTAGCAAAAAGAGGAATAACCACAACTTTTTCCGCTGCACATATAAATGACGGGACAGAGGAAATACTAAAAATACTCATCAACACCGCTACAGCAAACAGTGTTATCTTTTTTTTGGCTATATCTGAATCTCTCAACATGTGTTCACCGCTTGATACATATGGTGAAATTGAAAGGCTGGAATTTTTTATACGGTTCAAGGAAGCAGCCGAAATACCAGCCCAAGTATATTCCAATTATCCCATAAATTGTACATACCGTCCACCTTCCAAGAGAAAAAAAAACAATAATGGAGCATCAGCGAGTAACGCCATCAGTTGATGACATCATCACGCACAAGACGTACATTGTAGTTACTTGTTTTCTCTACAGGGAACATACCTCCTTGGCTAAAGTCAATGATCCATACAGACGTTGTAGGATCGCTAGCTACTTTCTTAGCCATAGGCGAATTACTCCATACTCCAGCGGCAGGAGTGTCCGGGAAAATCTCCAAATTGACTGCTGGTGAATAACACTGCTCTTCAACTATAGACTGGAGTTCTTTGATATTAGGCAAACGCCAGTCCGTATGGTCGGCAAAACCTATATGAGTTGTTACCAAACTCAATGCTCCTTCCCAGTTCACTGTTGTCACTGTTATCAAAGTACAAACACCGCCTGAATATGTATAGCCTTCAAGACATTGCTTCCACATTAGACCCGTTGCGGTGTCTGTAACTGTACCATCTCCATTATCTGTAAACTGAGTCGTTGGAGTTGAGGGTATCATATTTGTTGAATTACATGTCTGCGCTGCATATATAGAAAATGGTACGCAGACAGTCAGCCAAAAAAATAATAAAAAAGAAATTCTGTAAAGACGCATTGTATGCCTCCTATTATTGTTCATAGGGAAAGAAAGGAGCACGCACATCATGAGTTAATAATACACACATGCAAAAAAAAATGTAAGATCAATCAGTTAGAACTTGCACGAACCAAACGTATATGATAGGTAGATGCATCGCTTTTGTAAAGAGTGTGGTCTACATACCCCCCCTTGAAATCAACGCCCCACGCTCGTTGGTTTTCGGCAGAATAATCGATACGATCAGCAGGTGTTCCAGACCAAAATATCTCTGTATCACCAGTAATATCAGGAAAGTAATCTGTATCAATGGCAATCCCTAATGACTGCAAGGAAAGCAAACTTACTAGTTCTTTAACCGTCGCATTCGCCAATCTTTCGCACCACATAAACCTGCTTTATTTACAGTCTCCACATACGCTTCCGTATTATGCTCCCCATCATTCTCATTACCAACAGATCCACCATTAGTCGTAGTATCACTGTTATACCAACTGTAGGTCAAATCCTTGTTGTCCGCAGTCTTCACTTCCCAAATGAGCCCAGTAGTATTATCTTTCACGCAGGACCATGTGGTGTTTGAGGAGTCCAATGCCTCCCCGGTACTGTCTAATTTTGTAAAACTGAACCCCTCATACCCGTCAGCTGGATTTGGCTCAGTAACAGTAACATCTCTTCCGTAGTTACAATCCTCTTTTTCTGTATCTCCTGCGCAGTCAACAATACCGGTATCGTTCATGCGAGGTACTGAGTCAATCACAACAACTGGAGGAGTGCTCCGGGCAGCGGTGAGGATAGGGGGAAGAAACAGCAGCCACGGATTAGTTGGTGCTGATGGAGCATTAGGTGTGCTCGATAGTAAGTACAGAATGGCGGGCAGCCATCCTCTCGTTTCTCCAAAAACGACAGATGAACTGGATAAAAACAATATCATCAGCGTAAAAGATAAAAATTTTTTTTTCATGGTCAATGCCTCTCTTCTCTTTATACAGGTGAGAATTGGTTCTACTTCCTGTTAATTTTCACAACGGTCTGTCCAGCTCTGCCTTCCGCTCTTAGCATTTTCAAGAGGAAGATTGTCCTGTTTAATCTCAACAATCTCACCGGTACTGGTCTGAATAAATGCGGAAGCGGCCTGATCACCGGTGCGACATGCAGGCTTGGCGTTGTTGCCAACCCCCTTCCCAAACTGACACGATCTTTGACAAAGGATTCGTCTGCATTTGTTCCACCGTTTGGTTTAAAAAGGCCAAAAACGGACTCTGTCCATGCGGTTCCGGTCTGATAATGAACGCCGTACAAATAGCTCTGTCCTTCTACCTTACATTTATCATTAAAAGGCTGATATGTGCTGTAGGTCAACAGTCCGCCAAGCAGTGTGCCCTGTCCAAGATTGCGCTCACGGGACTCATGAAATTCCCTATACCAACCATCAAGCCCAGTTGAAAGCCCTTCAGCATCTTCACTGGTACAGCCGTTTCCGGCTATATAGCTACGCAACAAGGGAAAGGTCTGCACTTTTGAGCCACCGATATCCTCTGAAAGCAGATCCAAATCATTAATAGGGAAACACTCTGAAGCAGCTGTACACTCAACGACAGACGGATCTGTACTGCTATTTTTACAATGCATGCAATCAAGGTAGGATATATTGTTTCCCAAACGTGAAGTTGTCCCCTCCGCAACGATAATATCATCCACCTGCATCAAACCGCGCTTGCCAGGAATACCGTCATGATTCAAATCATCATTATTCTGATTATTGATATTCCAGTCAACTGTGTCCCATGTCAATACATTGTCTACACAGGTTACACCGAAAAGCATGTCATTCCAATCGTTCAGCACTGAAGTATTGGCAGCGTCAAAGATAGGCTCCTTTATCCCAAAAAAGCTTATTTTACTATTTACCCCTGAAAGAAGCAGGCGGCCGTCATCAGTTTTGTCTCTTTCATCATAAAAACGACCGACTCCTGCATATACCCAGAAGCTGGTGCCGTCGAATCCCACTACCGGAGCTCCGACCATAGGTTCCTTCACGTCAGCCAGAAGACGAATAGGCTCGTTGTCCGCCCATCTGCTCGCCCAGTTAGAAGGCTTAGAATTTCCTTCAGTACCACTGGAATCGACCACCTTGCTTACCAGCCGAAACAGCCTGCCGCCTCCGTCCCAGTAGGTCTGATCGTTATCCGGCAGTCCCGGCGTTGGAGGATATTCGCTAAAATCTGTTCCGTCGGTTGTGCCGAAATACAGCGCATCTGTGCGGTATCTGGCACCGAGATTGTCAGGAGCAGTGAGCTCCACATCAAAATCCACTGAGATCAGATCCGAAATATAGCTGGGATCGGTAGTTCCAACCTGGGGCACCAAAAACACACCAGCCTGCGAGGTGTACGACGGACGCGTATTGGGTATCCGAATAGCCTGTTTGTCTGCCGCAAGCTTTCCGGACTCTGGGATGCCAGCAGACCATGCCGTATCCGGCAGGCTCCCCTGGAGCCATGCAAGTGGCAATACGGCAATTTTACCTACACCCTTACTTGTATTATCATTACTGCCGTCCTGATTTGTAGGCCCACTTCCCATGGCCAAATACCAGTCTGTTCGTGTATTATTAGTACCTAAACTATTACGCATGATAATCATACTGGGAGAAGAAGTCGTATAGTTCAGATCTGCATATGTATCATCTCCGTTTACAGTATCTGTCGTTCTGGTCAACTCACCCAATAAAACCGGATCAGCCTCAGGATTAGTTATGTCGAGAATAAAAAAAGAGGAGCTGAATTCTCGTGTATCCTCGGGCAACCCGTTCAGTTCGACAGCTGTTATAGGAGCACCGCCAAAGCGCATAGATCCAACTAAGATGGTCCCCCAGCCCCCAGCATGAATACAATCTTCTGACAAGAGCCCGTTAGTGCCGGTACAGGCTGCTTCTTCTTCAAAAATCTGGACATCAAAAACCCTTGGTCGCTGGTCAACAAAGTACTTATGCGAGTAAAATTTACCAGCCAGACACTTGAGATGGGGCTGCAGATTGTAGGGAATATAGGCCCAGAGTTCGTCTCCAAGGTGTGGAAGAGCTCCACAGCTACCATTCACGACAGGATCAGAGCAGGTACCACTGACTGGTTCAGAACAGCAAAACTGGTTCGTGTTTTCTATATAAAATCCTGCATTAACAGCATGGAGCATACCATCGTTGCCGCCAAAATAGACAACATTACGGCGGGTGGCCCATTTGTCCGCAAATTTGCTATAGGTAGGGTCTCTATAAATATAATGATAAGCTTCTGCTGGCTTGGATACAACAAGAGGGGTGGAATGTATTATATCACCCAACCGCCACTCTTTGGTATCTCCGCCAATCCTAAATTGCCTTGAGCGAAGCTCCTTGTCCAGCCTGTCGTTTCCATTGTCATCACTCGACTCATTGTTCAGCTGATCATACCCTTCCAGCCATTCGACCAATGCGTTCAATGCATCCTGCTCCATGTCGGAGCCGTCATTACTGACAAAACTCCCCCAGTCAAACGAAGTCAAAAAATCCTCTGTTACCGGACCGCGCGGAGGACCGTAGCCAGCAGGGACTGCTGACTCCCGTGTCTCAGCAGCTGTACTGTTCAGGGCACTCCAAGGGGTGGCGCTGTTTAGCTGAAACCATTCATCCTTTTCATTTCCATAAAGATCTACTATTCCGTTGTTATTTGCATCGTTCCAAGTAAAAATCTTCCGTTGTACAGGTGTTGACCGATTCTTACTGGTATCCATATCCCGAAGCTGATCATTTGCTGACCAAAGATATTTGATATCCGTTATCTCAACACAGTCACATGTCCTCCCTTGCTCGCAAGCTTCTCCAGGAGTAGGACATTCTGTATCAATCCAATCAGCATCTCCGGGGCACTGCAGACCGTTACTATAAAATCCATCAATATTATAGCAGGCACGGGTTCTGTTAACTGCATCACTGAAATAAAACAGCACTTGCTTATCATCCGTATCTGCGGGATCTGAGTTGTCCGTCACCGACGACGGACTAAGCATGCCGTCTCTGTCTGTATCCTCGTACATTCTACCATCGGATCTCATAAAAAGGCCATGAACGTCCCCAACCCAACTCACCGTATTACCATCTTCATCTTCAAAGTTAGGCCAGAACACAGCCTGATACACAGCGCCGGCTCCGCTCCGTGAGCTAGAGATAACAGAGGCTGCTGACCCGGAAGAGGAACGACTAAGGATATCATCAAGTATTGCGTACAGATTTTTTTCCAGCTTCTCCGGATCTTCACCCGGATAATAGTTTTCTGTGCCGCCGTTTACCGCAGCAGCCTGCATCAGAATTTCGGGAATACACTCTCCTGCTCCAGTAGCGCTCAGCGTACCGGTTGTTACAACATGTGTAAAAATATTGCTTTTCTGCGTCTTGACGCCGTCTGGATCTACTACATACCTGTCTTTATAGAGAGGCCACACCTCCTGCCCCCACCACGTCATGTCATCAAGAAAGGTGGCAGCGTACAGACTATCTGCACAGTTCGTATCATCGCCAGCAGCATCTCCGGCAACATTATCCTCGGCCAGCTTCTCCACATAATGAGAATCAGGACTTTCAGCAAAGGCTGCAACATCAGCATTAATATCAGCCGTCGATTCACCTTCAGTAATAAGGAGAATATGGTTGTCCTGACACCAGTACTGGACCGGATCATTATCAACTGGAAAATCCACAGGATTGCCATCATCTCCTGTAACGCATGCGCCGTTTTCGTCCTTTGTCAGACAGAACTTTTCATTCTGAGTGTAGTAGCCAAGGGCAGTGTACAAGGCTTCCCCCAGCGGGTCCAAGAGTTTGCCTGAATGCTGTTGACAGATTCGGCAAGATCATCTACATGCCGACGTTTGCCGCTTGCATAGGTCGGATCATTAGCATCCATGACCAAGTCTCCTGCCTCAAGAGCAGTAATCAGCTCAGCTCCATCCCTATTCCCCTGCGGACAATAGCGTTCTATGCCAGGAACAAGGTTCTCCGGCTTGCATTCAGTGGCGGCCCCTACATAATTAAAGGCCATCGCTCCAAGACGCAACTCATTAGCCACAGAGTGCAGCATTCCCTCTGGTCGCTCATCCTGTTCGATATATCCCTTCATCACTGCCAGAGGATGTGTCGCACCTAATTGAGCAATTGCCTCAGAATCCGTGAGCAACCCAGGTACATTCCAGTAGTTAGTAGTGTCGCCTGCCTGATCCGAAGGATCAATAACCTCAGGTAGCTTTGCATCATTACAGTAGTCAATACTGGCCTGCACAACACACTCTTCTACATAGCAGCGTCAGTTGCGTTTTCCCAGTCAGCCCCTGTTGCTCCGGGTGCAATATCACCCTGTTGACAGAAACCGCCATCACTTCCATCAGACAGACGCCAGTAATAGACTGGATCCCAATTGTTTTTACTCGCAGTACAATTCTTCTGGTTGTTTGCAGTACAGATATAGTTATATCCATCGCTTTTATTCATGAAATAGTCAGAACCGGATTGGTATATGCAAGTGCTGGACGAAATATCACAACCTCCGTTTGCCTGGCTTACTGCCGGTTTCTGGAGACAGGTCTTAAACGCCCCGCTAACGGGCTTCCAGCAGCGACCTATATATCCGGCCCGTTCCAAGTGGCTAAGGTCGGGATCATAAATGCCGTAACAGACATAGGCACCGTATGCTGGGACAAGGTCTGACGGATCGTAAGCACTCGTCGAGTAGGTGTCACCTTCATACAGCTTTTTGCACTCTGCGGTAATAACACCGGTATCGCGTAAATTTCCACTGTCCACTTTGGAGCAAAACTGCAGACTGTGATTCAGCATGCTGTTCTGGTCCACAAGCTCGGGATCTGTTATAGGGAAGGTTTCAAAACATGCCTCAATGTCCTGCTTCAGACTGGCTCCAGTCATGCCGTGCGTCAGGATATAGTCCAAGGCTGCTTGACATTCCTCGGAAGGTTGAAAACCGTCTGCAGTCACCGCGATAATTTCTAGTCTGGCCGTGTCGTCCGTGGTATCAATACGATCCTCAAGAAAGGGGAAATCATCATCGTAGGTAGAGCCTCTGACACCGAAAGTCAGATACTGACCATTATTTAGTTTGATCTGCTTAATAAAGCGTGAACCTGAGCATCCGCGATGTTCCCCAACGATCACGCCTTCATCATGGTTGTACTTCCCGCCGGTCAGAATTTTCTTTTCAATATCAAAACGCGAGGCCATAGCCCAGTTGAGAAAGTTCCCCTGTGCGGCAAAGGCAGAGACCTGAGTGGGGCTGGCCGAGTTATCCAGACTGATACACAGATCATCATGTGTATATTTGCTGCTCCCGGAAGCGCCTGAGCAGAAGGCCAGAGCAGTTGTTTCATCTGTAGGTCGGAACTCTCCCTGCCTCAAACTCGTCCAATTCACTCCGCTGTCGTCATCAACGCCTGTTCCGCTGGACGTTGTGCCGTTCGCACTGGTTGATTCATAGTACACACCTTTGTATGTTACAATGTCCCCCTTATTATAGACGGAGTTATTCTGCCAAGTAGAATCAACAGCCGTCCAGGCAACAGCGGTGTCGTCGCTCAACTGTAGGCCGTTGGATTGATCAGGATCGTTACTGGTACCGCCCTGTTCGGTCAAGTAAAGCCGTGGGCCGTCCCAAGCAAAAGACTTAGCAGGATATAATGTATTATTCGCCCATTTCTTTATTGAAAAGATTCGCTCCCAGTCAACCTGCGTATCCTTATCAATGGTTGTGCCGCTTGAAGTACCTGTTGATGTTGCTACATAGATATTACCGTAGGCATAAACTCGATCACCCTCAGTATAGGATGTATCTGTTTTCCAGGTAGTATACCCTGTCTGTGCCCAATTATACCACGTTTCACTCTCAAAATAGCCACCATAGGTCTTTGCACTATCGTAACCGGTCACGACCTCTGCAATCTGTTTATTTCCCTGGTTATCATACGAAACTATTTCATAATCCCCATCCAAACAGCGTGCATCATCCCTGCTGCTACTGTAGGCCATATCGAGCATGGAACCGGAATTATCCAGCACCATAAGTAGGTTGGGCTTTGTACCAGAAGATAAAAATGGGGGAATACCTATTCCCTCATTACATACATCGGCAAAACCGGACACCGGATATAACCAGTTCAAGGGGACGAAAAACATCCCTGCGAGCAGGGATGTAAATATATATCTTGTTTTTTGCATCACTTTCCCTCTTTTTTCAACATATTACATTTATTCCGTATTGTATTTTACAGCACGACTCAAAATATTCACAAAAAAAACGGACTGAGCCATACTAAATCACGACACGGAGCAAATTAATAGTGACAGTCCCCTTCCGTGCCAAGGATGTGGCGATAGTCGATACAGATCAATGACTCTGCACCGTCTCTGCCAACCCGCTGCACATTGATATCGTAACCAAGGGTTGCTCCACCGGTTCCGATTCCTTTAGCTAGGCCTTCATAACCAGCCGCCATCATAATCGCAGCCCCGGTTGTCATCTTCGTGTTACCAGCTATGACAATATTAGTATGAGGCTCACCGGACTTGTAGTTTGCGGGAAAATACATATCCCGGTTGGTATCTGACGGTACGGAGCCAGATTGCGATGAATAATTCCGCCAGAACCCCAATGAGCGCTCCTCAATATGAACACCGTAGTTATCATTGCCATCGCCTGTATAACCGGCCAGAGATTTACCATCCCCCGTTCCCTCATCAAAGCCGAGACAGGCAATGCTCTGTTCCAGCACCTCCGAAGCCAGTTCCGTTGCAGCGTCCGCTTCGTAGAAGACCTCTTTCTGCAGGCGATCATTCATGCAATACGCCATTCTGTCATGGTGGTTCTGTTAACAGCTATACCCATCATAGTGAGCGTCAGTAGGATCAGCAGAGCTGTGATTAACACAAAGCCCTCCTCATTTCCTCTGGAGTCGCTGAATCCTTTCATAGCTTCCCCTCCGTAATTGCTTATATACATATCTTTTGTCCAGCTATTGGAGCTCTTAAAAAAATACTTACAAAAAAACTCATCACCTGACATTCTGTTTGATATAGCTGAACTCAGCATAGATTTTTTCTTCTGTACCATTACCGGTAAGCTTGGTCACTACAATTTTCAGATGCTTAGGTTTCTGCTCCTCTGTTTCTGAGGCTGCATTCGGTATCTCTGAAAGAGTGCATCCTGTAGCAACATTCCAATACACATTATAAAGCGGATCGGTCCTCTTATCGCAGTAGTCTGCCTTGGCGATAAAATCCATTACCTCACCTGTCTCTCCTACCCCTCCGCATCCATCGACGTTACTGGTCCCTGGGTTACAACTATTAGCATTAGATGGCTCAATAAGATCTTCATAGCCCAAGGCGAGCAGTTCCTCAATCTTGTCTACAGCCCATGTCGATCCGGTGCTTATCCTGTTTGCAGTGATATTCTCCTTTGTCGCCGCAAGCTGCATCGCGTATAACGCCAAGATGCCTATTGCAAAGATAGCCATAGCTATCATAGCTTCAATCAAGGTAAAGCCAGCCTCTCCGAGTCTTTTTTTAGTAAAATTCATAACTACAACCTCGCATTCCGCATTTGAACTGTCGTAATCAAAAGTCTACGGTGAAAATTATCATTGGCCGGGTTGCCTCCCGAACCGTTCAGATTAGCCCATGTGTCTGGAAGGGACCCACCGTCTAATACTGATGCAGGTTGATACAGGGTTGTATTGGTATATTTACGATCCGGATACGTAGCACGAACAAGCAGAGAAATCCGAACGGTACTAGCATTGATACTAGCGAGCACTGGTTTGCCATCTTCATCAAAATACTTGAATTCGACAGCATCAACCCCTCTCGCGATGGTGAGAAGCAGATTATCCAATGGAAGAGAAGGATCCGAGGCATCATCCCTGCCCTGATCCTTGGTCATCTGCAAAGTATCGGTAGCGTCGTCCCACTCAAAAGTCACTCTACACTCAGGGCACAAATCGTCACCTGGATCGCAGGTATCAAATACAAGCTTTGTCTCATTACTAGATGGATGGATAGTAGCAGCACAGTTTTTGCCAGGATCATAGGTCGCCATACGTATCTCTCGGGTCATAATATCAAGTGCTGCCCTTGCTTTCTGCTGAATCTCGCTCACCTGATCCTGCACAGTATACGATCGCTGCTGCAGGGTATATACAGAATACATCGACGTAACCAAAATACCTGAAATGGCCATAGCGATGAGCAGTTCAACCAATGTGAACCCCTTATTTTCAATAAATTCTTTTGCCATAGCCCACTCAATTCCCCCAACCGCTGCCAGGGGAATACCTCAGTATTCTTGAAGAACCGTAAATCTCAACGGAAACAGCATAGCATGCCGTTTGGCTCTCATTATCAAGATAGATATTTAAAGGAAAAGTCCCCAATGGGTCAGTTTTTAAAGTATCCACCGTCCCTGTCTTCGTAAAGACGACCAACTTGGTAGGAGCTGCTGGAGGTAAAACTTTGTCCTCCCAGTCAGCCGTAGCGCCTGCGGTTCCATAGCTTACGCCTCCATAATCGGACAGGTAGAGGCGAACCCCATCTTCTGCATAACTTTCGCCTGCATTTTCCTGTACATCTATAACAAAAGACGAATTAGCTCCGTCGTCAATAAATTCCACCCGTACTTCCCGGTTTATTTTTACAGCCAGCAGTCGGGCCTTCTGCAGGGTGGAATACAAATCTCTCGCTGCACTCTTCAACCGTTTTTCCGGCAAACCGCTGAGTATGCCCGGTAAACTTATAGCGCTAAGCAGGGCCACAAGTGCTACAGTGACCATAAGTTCCATCAGTGTGAACCCTGCGACGTCCTTTGAGTATTTTGAAGTTTTCTTTGTCATGACATTCTCATCTTCCGTCCTGTTATCAGGGCTTTTTTTCCTTTTCCAGTCAGCAGGATAAATCGGCGACGGTATCCAAGAAAAAAATATTTATCCTCGTGAGGACCATGATACATGGTGAACTTCATTAAGTCAAATTACCCATTGATTATAATTACCAAGAGCCTTTTACTGTCCCCTCTCTGGAGAGAGGGATAATCCTCTGATAACCTATAAGATAAAGAAGCCAATCCTGAGCCAAAAAAACTGGCACTCGATACCGCTAGGATTGCTAAGCTGAAGCTTTTATATAAAGGAAGAGAAATCGAGAGATGAGTACAGTCAATGAGTTTGCCGATACGACTGGAGAATGCACTTGAATGGAATAATGCCCTCATAACATACCTCCCGGTATAGGTAAAAAAAGCAGGTAACCCGGCTATCTCCTCCATAGAGATCCGTGGCTTTCCGACACCGCCTCGCGACGGCTGTGGCTTTTCAACTTCCCATTTCCAATCGGAAAGTAGGGTAACCGCTTAATTTTACGGTTGCCATTTGTCATGATTCGAGCGGAACGATTTGTGCCCGCTCCGTTCAGAAGCCTGAAAAAAGACCTCTGAGAACTGAAGCAACGTCTTCCTTATATTGACGGCAATATGAACATCGCCTGCGCCCGGCAAAAAAATATTGGGCACGGGGAATCGACAGCTTCCACTACATATAACATAGCTTACCGTTTTCCAGACAACCATGTCAACAAAAAAAATACTTCATAACAGCATGATATGCAACGACAGTTATCATCCCTGAAGTAAATACTGAGCGAATACTGGGCACTGGCCCGGTTAAGCCAATCAATTATCATCTTGTAATTCGGCAAATATTGAAACTTTATTCTGAGTTGACTGCTTCTGGCAGCAACAGCCAAAATTGGCCTCCAGTAGCCCTAACCCTATAGTGACGTTTATTTTGTCGCAAAAAATCACCCCCTCCGGGCTTATCTCGGAAAGGCCCCATTATTGATATCAACACAGGTCCCGTTGATGTACCCAGGACAATCCGTTGCCAGCCAGAACATCGCCTCAGCCACTTCTTCGGGATAGGCAAACCTGCCGGTATAGACCGCCTCTTTGATCGCCTTTTTTCTCGCTCCGGGATAATCGCCAGCATATCCGTTGCCACAGGACCAGCAGCAACCGCATTCACCACAATCCCCTGTGGGCCAAGGATCTTGGCAAAACTCTTGGTCATATTAATGAGTCCGGCCTTGGTTATACCGTACCAGATATCAGGATGGCCGATCTCTCCGGCGATTGAGGCGTTATTAACAATCCGGCCATATCCTTTTGCAAGCATAGCCCCGGACAGCTCGGTTATCAGGGCAGCAGGAGCCTGAATATTAATTCTGAGGATCTGATCGATCTTTTCCTGGGGATATTGCTGGTAAGGCAGCGCAAACATCACCCCGGCATTATTCAACAAGACATCTATATCCGGGAGTTGAGCCACCAGGTCGGGAATACCGGCGATATTGCTGAGGTCATACTCAATCATTTCGACCTGCGCATGATCCTTAAGCGGGAAATCCGCAAAATCCCTGGCAAGGACGTAGACCTTATGACCGGCATGGATAAACTTCTCTGTTGCTGCTAAACCAATCCCCTTATTGCCACCTGTTATCAAGACCTTCCTGATCGTATTCATCTGCTCCTCTTTCTTTTGATTTTCGTTTTCTGTCTGCTACGCGCCCGAAAAGGGGGCAGATTTATTCTGTAATTAATAATCAGTTATCCGTCAAACACTAATTTGTAAAAATAAATCTGCCCCCTTTTTCGTCTATTTTTCTTATTGTACAATTTTTTAAACTTACATATAATACAAGTAAGATTAGAACTAATGAATTGAATTCAATGAGCAAGAACTTATTTTCGGTTGTAACGATTAAGGTTCCCTCAATATATACGTTTAATTTTCTGAACTACACATATGGGTAACAATCAATTGATTGACAAAGCACCCCGTGCATAATCCTTCTCTTTTTATGATGGCAAATGCGGAGTGCCTTTCGCCTGTATTTTTTGCTGTTCGAGGAGGAGATATGATCTCAATAAAAAATAATTTCGGGCAAATCAAAGAATATGACAATATACTGATAGAAATTGTCTTTTTTATCGTAAAGGTAATTGGACTTGTCTTCCTTTTACATTTAGCTGCTGGCGGGTATCCAGGTGATGCCAAGATTAAATTTTCAGAGCTTACGACAGCATCCAATCATAAAGAAAATATAATATTAGGAAAAAAAACGGGTTGGGTAGTACGGCAGAAGAGGATGTAAACGTCTCAGTGAGTTGCGTAAGATGGGCAGTTCCGCCCGGATACTGTACACGTATACAAGATTGTTTGCTGGGGATAGTGTGGGGAAACAAAAACAGGGAGTCAAGCTGCATCGCTTAACTCCCTGATATATTTGGTGCGCCAAGCAGGATTCGAACCTGCGACCTACGGCTTAGAAGGCCGTTGCTCTATCCAGCTGAGCTATTGGCGCATATGTGATCATATCAACCTACTTTCGTAAGGAAGAGGAATTATACAAGAGAACGATAAATAAATCAACGATCATTTCTAGGAGCATTCTCACAAACTTTACATGCCTCGCCCTGCTCCCAAACCGGACCGTTTGCCGTGTCATGGACAATGATGCCCTTTTGCAGGAGTTCTGTTCGGGCCTTATCCGCTGTTTCCCAGTCCCGCCGGAGCCGGGCCTCTTCACGCTGCTCAATCAAACGATTGATTTCCGGTGCCAAGACACATTGTTCCAAACGAAGAAAACCGAAAACCCGGTTCATTTTACGGAGAAGAGAGAAAATTTTATTTTTCTGCTCCAGATTCACACTGCCTGCATAGAGGATAGGATTCACCTTTTTGATAAATCCAAACAGAGCACCAATTGCACCGGAGATGTTCAGATCATCATCCAATGCTGTCACAAACTGATCCTCTAATTCACCGACTAAAGAGCCTATCACCGGGTGAGGAAGCCCAGGATGCATACAGCCCAGTTTGCGGGTAAACTCATCAATCCTTTTTAAGGACTTGCGGATGGCATCGAGTTTTTTATAGGTAAAATGCATGGATTTACGGTAATGCACCCCAAGCAGCATAAAACGGATTTCTCGACCGCCATACCCTTTATCCATCACCTCCTGAAGCGTGACCGCATTTCCTGCTTCCGAGGACATCTTCTTGCCGTCTTTCAGTAGCAGCCCGGAATGGAGCCAGTAATTCGCCAGAGGTTTACCGGTCAGGGCCTCGGCGATGGCGATTTCATTTTCATGATGAGGAAAGAGCAGTTCCTGCCCACCAGTATGGATATCAATGGTCTCGCCCAGATGGCGGGTGGACATGGCCGTACATTCGATATGCCAGCCTGGACGAATATTGCCCCAGTCTGTCTCGTAAAAAATCCCCTTTTTCAATTCACCTAGAGTGGAACGTTTCAACAGGGTGAAATCCCTTGGATTGCCCTTTTCATAATTATCCAGATCAACGGTATGGCCCACCTGAATCATGCTCAGGTCAACCCCGGAAAGCTGACCGTATTTGCCAAACTTTGAAATATCAAAATAGACAGAGCCATGTTTCTCATAGGCATAGCCTTTATGAATCAACTCATGAGCGATTTCAATCATATCGGCGACATACTCCGAGGCTCTCGGATAACCGGAAAAATCGTTTATGCCAAGAAAATTGATCGCCTCACGGAACAGAGAGATATGCCTATCAGTGAAGTCAGCCAGTGGTTCATCGGCCTTGTCCGCCCCGATAATGGTATTGTCATCAAGGTCGGTGAAATTCATAAAGGATGCCACCTCAAATCCCTTGAACTGAAGGTAGCGGATCATCAGATCAGCCACCACCAAACGACGACAATGGGACAGGTTGGGCGGCTCAAAGGCTGTTGGTCCGCAGGCATAAAAAGATACTTTTCCTTGATGAAGCGGCTTAAAGGCCTCTTTTTTTCGGGTAATGGTATTGTAGAAACAGAGCTGCTGCTCTTTGTTTTCCTTTGTCTCTTTCCGAATAAAAAGCGGTGTGCTCAGGTACCGTTCTCCCCCGTCTGGAAAAATGGCTACCACGTAGCTGTTCTTCTGCTTCTTTGCCTGTTCCATAGCCGCAACCATAGCAGCCCCGGAACTCATTCCGACAAAGATACCCTCTTCCCGTGCCAACAGACGGGCCGTACGAAAGGCATCTTCGTCCTGAACATTAACAATACTGTGAGGTAAAGCCTTATCAAATATCTCGGGCTTATAGGACTCCTTCATATTCTTCAGCCTTGGATCTTATGCCCGTAATACGGCTCCACGGCAATGACTCGTACCGAGGGATGATGTTCCCTGAACCAGACTGAAAGCCCCATAGCCGTGCCCGAGGTACCTAGGGTGGTGATAACATCCGTGACCCGGCCTTGTGTCTGCTCCCAGATTTCCGGACCGGTCGTTTGATAATGGGCCTGCCAATTGGCGGGATTATTAAACTGATCCGTGAGGAAATAACGCTCCGGATATTCACGGGCAATGGCATAGGCCTTCTCAATCGCACCATCGTTGAACGGGGTGCCGGGGTAAGGATAATCTCAGCACCGTAGGCCCGCATGATCTGTCGTCGCTCTATACTGGCCGATTCCGGCATAATGAGCTGACAACGGTATCCTTTGGCAGCACAGACCATAGCTAAACCGATGCCGGTATTTCCGCTGGTGGCCTCAAGAACAATCTTGTCTGGAGTCAATTCTCCGCTCTTCTCGCCAGCCTCAATCATGTTCAAGGCTGGCCTGTCCTTGACCGAACCTCCCGGATTCATGCATTCCAGTTTAGCATGGATTTCTCCCGCTCCTGAAGGACACATTCTCTGCAAGGAGACAAGGGGAGTGTTGCCGATAAGATTAAGAAGATTCATCAAGCAAGTTCTCAGGTAAAAGATAGTACAGATTTTAAAAAGGCGCTGTTACGCCTTCCAGTTTAAAAAAATAGAAAAGAGAAGAAGAGAATGAGCCCCTACTCTGCTGCTCGGGATTCGTCAGCACAGGGAAAAGACTCCAAATTACGACCAACAGCAGCCAGCAGTTGATGCCGGGCCTGCTGATAGGAAACCAGGGCCTGCACCAATCTGCCATAGGTGGCTGTCAAGTCCCGCTGGGCCTCATTCAGGCGGACCAACGAAGCTGATCCAGCCTCATATTCACTTTTTGCCAGTTTACGGTTTTCTTCCACCAACTCAAGCGTCTCTCGCTGCAGACGAACTTGTTCTCGGGCCGCAGTCAAGCGAGTGATATCCTGCTGAACCTCGGCAGCAATACTGTTACGCAATTCAGCATAGGCATATTTCGCCTCTCTTTTCGCCTGACGTGCCTCAAGAACAGCCGCATCCACAGCCCCGCCGGAATAGAGATTCCAGCTGGCGCTCACCCCCAGTGAAGCGCCGAAGTCCTCACCAGCAGGGACCGGACTGTCCTGGGTATTACCGTCTATCTTCCCGACAAGCTGCACTGTCGGCCAGTCACCAGCCTTGGCTTGTTCAATACCGGAGTCCGCCCCCTTGATCCGCATATCCAGGGCAGTAAGATCAGGACGTGTCTGCAATGCCTCTGCAATCAACTTTTCTCCATCAGCCGAGGTATTATCAGCAGCAATATCACAATCCTTGTCTAGCTCAGCCAGTTTTACTGTTTTTGGCAGGACAGAATCGGCAAGCCCCAAGAGGGCTGCCAAGGCATAGCGGGCCACCTCATAATCTCTCCCACTGGTCAACAGACTGTTTTTAGCCGAATTAAGTTGCACTTTAATGTTCAGCACATCGCTTAATGAGCCACTACCCACCTCAAGACGGCTCTCTGCATCCTGCAATTGCTTTTCATAAAACTCCTTATTTGCGGCTGCAATCTCAATAGCGGCCAAGGCCTGCTGAGCATTAAAAAAGGTATCTGCAACCGCAGAGGCCAAAATACGCTGCGTATTATCCCTGCTCGCTGCAGAGGATTGCACCCCGTATCGCGCCTGTTCCTTTCGGAACTTGCGTGCATAGCCGTCAAAGAGAAGCCATGATGCCTGTAAGCCCAGAGAGCCGACCGCATAGTTTTGGTCAGCGGACGGATCTGACAGACTGACCACGTCATACGTAGTATCAGAGTATCGGGCAAGGCCGGTTGATGCACTGGCATCCACACGGGGTTTATCTGCTGCCACAGCCTTTTCCAAAGCGGCCTTTGCCTGTTTTAGACGAGCCTGAGCAGCACCTATATTAGGATTTTCCTGCAAGGCTATCTTTTGCGCGATTTCCACATTAAGCAACTCGACCTGCGTCAGATCATAGTGCTTTGTTTGCGCCGTTTCTTTTCCCTGCCCTGCCTGCCATGTTATAGCCAGCAGGAAACATACGATAAAGACAATTATACTCTGTTTCACAAGGTATCCTATATTCCTAGCACTGCGTTATTAAGAAAAATGGAGCTTTGCTGGAGCTTGCCCAGCATGAGCTCGGCATTACTCTTGAAGTACTTTTAACCACCAAATACCCGCCTCCCAAGGAGACACAATGTGGCTCTTCCTCTGATCTTTTTTCTCCTATTGAAACACTGTCATAAATATTTTGCAAAATGTTTATTCTCCCCACCTCATATGAAGTGGGGAGTGAACTCATAGCAGAGGCCCGGCCGGAGCCGCATTCTCTCCTAAATTTTCTTCGCTCATACAAAAAATAAACAAAAAAAATTATGGCTTGCCAAACAAAAACGGCGATGCTATTATTTACTTGTGTTATTTCAAAGAGATATTAAGCACTGTTTCAAACTCTATACTTCTCACCCCAGCCTCATAACCCTTATGTTTTTTAGAGTATTTTTTTCGCTTCCGGAGAAAAAATATTTTCCCGTCAGGTATCGTAGCGGAATCCCCATCCAGGTTTTCTTCACCCTAGTCCTCCTCGTATTCCTCATGCTGCCCGCTCTTGTGCAGGCGATCCCGCTAACCGTCGCCGTTCACGGCGTTGAAGGGGAAGAGCATAGAAATATCATGGCCAGCATAAAAATAGCTCTTCAGCAAAAAAAAACAAATTTGACCTTACGACATATTCGCAGATTGCACAAGGCCGCGCCTGAACAGATCGTCAAGGCCTTGGCACCATTTGGGTATTACTCTGTCGAGGTAAAAAATGACGGGTCCTTAACAAAGGACGATACAGGCTGGCATGCTGTTTATGAAGTTATTCCTGGAGAACCTGTCCTTGTTGAACAGGTCAATATAAAAGTAACAGGACCGGGGAAAGATGAAGATATTTTTCAAAACCTGAAAAAAGACTTCCCCCTCCAAAAGGGTGAACGCCTCAAGGATACACTGTACGAAAAAGGGAAAAAAAACATCCTGTCTGATGCCTTGCGCAATGGCTATATTAAGGCAGGCTTCACCACAAGTAGCGTTCTTGTTCGGCACAAGGAGCATCAGGCCGAAATACAGCTCACCCTCGACACAGGCCCCCTTTTCTTTTTCGGGGAGACCACCAGTATTCAGGACATCATCATGCCGAAGATGCTTCATCGTTACCTCCCCTACAGCCTTGGTGATGTCTATTCCTTCAGTGCCCTGAATCAGCTCCAGACAGATCTTTACGCCACTGGATATTTCAGCCAAGTCTTTGTAGAACCCCAATATCCAGGGGCTGACAATGAGGAACCGGTGATTCCGGTTAAAGTCGAGCTGAAGCCGGTCAAAAAAAATCGCTATAGCTTTGGTGTCGGGTACGGCAGTGATACCGGAGCCCGTGGTAACATAGGCTGGAAAAATCACATCATCAATCGACACGGCCATAAACCTGAATTTAATATTCAAGTGGCAGAAAACGGTAGTCGAGCCAATGCAGATTATGAAATTCCGATTTTTGACCTCCGCTACGACTCCGTGAATTTTGGTACACTTTTTTTTGACGAAACTTGGGACGACACCTGGATTAAACAACTTTCTATCAGTGGATCGGTCAATCATAACGCTCCGAAACACCAGTACGGGGTCGGCCTAGAGTATCTGCATGAAAACTATACTGTCGGGGCCACCAGCGGCTCTGCAAACCTACTGATTCCAAGTAGTTACATCACCTTCATATTTACTGAAAATCGCGTCAAAACAGAGCATGGTATTCGCCTGAGCGCCAGTCTTAAGGGAGGAGATACTGCGTTCCTCTCGAGCACAAGTTTTCTTCAAGCGCGGGCCAATGGCAAAATCATCCTCACACCGTGGAAAAGCTGGCGTCTTCTCGGCAGATTATCAATAGGTGCAATCATGATGGACTCTATTAACGAACTGCCGCCCTCACTTCGTTTCTATGCAGGCGGTGACCATTCGGTACGCGGCTATGGGTATAAAGAATTGGGGCCGGAGGATTCTTCAGGAAAAATAGTTGGTGGTCAATATCTGACCGAGGCCAGCATTGAAATTGAGCGAGAAATTACCGACACCTGGAGTGCAGCTGCCTTCTATGATTTGGGCAATGCCTATGACAATATTGATGCCGACCTTCAGGTAGGTACAGGCCTCGGAGTCCGGATGAATCTTCCCTTTGGGCAGGTGCGGCTCGATGTGGCCTGCGCTCTCTCGGATGCTGATTACCCCCTGCGCATTCATCTGACCATAGGAGCGGATCTTTAAACGAAATCACCTCTTTTTTACAAAAAGGGGGCAATATCTCCTTTGCCTTCACGAAGAATTTCCGGCTGTTCGGAAATCAGGGAAATGACGGTTGACGGGTTGGGATAAACTTCGCCACCATCAATAATCAAATCGACATCGTTTCCAAAGAGTTTTTCAACATCAAAAGCATCAATGACCGGCTCGTCATAATCATCCCGCATGGCACTGGTATTAAGCAGCGGATTCCCAAGCTCCTCAATCACGGCAAGACAGATAGGCGAGTCTGGCACTCGGATACCGACCGTTTTCTGTTTAGTCAACATAATTTGAGGAACCAACTTAGAGCCAGGCAGGACCAACGTATAGGGGCCCGGTAGATGCTTACGCATAAGCCGATAGGCAGTATTACCCACATGAGCATATTCACTGATATTCTTCAATGATGAGCACATAAAGGAGAAGGGTTTCAGCTTGGGACGTTTTTTGACCTGATAAACTCGCTTAACCGCCTTCTGATTAAAGATATCACAGCCGATACCGTACATAGTATCAGTGGGATAGCAGACAATTCCTCCTTTTCGCAGCGTGTCAAGCACGATACTGATGAGCCGGGGCTGGGGATTATCAGGATTTATTTCAATATGTTTCGCCATTTTTTTAACTCCCACCGAATAAAGTAATCTTGCGGTTCTTCAGGACCATACAACAAGCCAGCATAATCATCATGCCGATCAAAAAAGAGCCGATTGTACCCGGAATCATGTCATCAGACAAGCATCTTGCTCTGTTCCCTCCTTTTTCTGTTCTCCTTGCCTCCCCCTTGACATTTTATGACACCCGGTGACCTATTTTGCCTTATTTTACACTACGACCTATACTCTTCACTTTCCGTTGCCTTCTTTCGTCCGAGTATTTCTCTATAACGATAGAGGCCGTACGGTACCCTCAAACACTCCTTCAATATCAAGGAGAAGAAATCAACTTGTTTCAACAAATAAAATACAGTATATTTTTTATACTCTGCTCTTGAAAAAAAGAAGTACACAATGGCATACATTATGCATATTCTATTATGTTTTTTCTGCCCCTTAGATAATTTGCACCATTGCGTATGTAATACATCTGATCTCAACCTTATACTCCTCTGTACACATGGCCTCAGAAACAGATCAACTTACGCGTGATTTTGAGGAAGTCAACAAACTTCTAACCCAATATCCGCAAATACATGTGGCGCAAACGGAGGGTGACCCACCTGCTGCCTATGAGGTGGAATACCAGCTTACCGGACTGATACGCCAGACAGACGGCAGTATCGGTCAAGGTTCCCGCCACCTTTTGCGTATCAGCCTCCCGTTTGGATACCCCCACTTCCCCCCTACGGTTAAACCGTTAACCTCTATTTTTCACCCGGACGTTGATCCAGATGCGGTCCGCATTGCCTCGTACTGGCAACAGAACCCTTCGCTGGCTGAGCTTATGGTTCATATGGGAGAAATGA
Source organism: Candidatus Electrothrix aarhusensis (assembly GCA_004028505.1). Lineage (GTDB taxonomy): Bacteria > Desulfobacterota > Desulfobulbia > Desulfobulbales > Desulfobulbaceae > Electrothrix > Electrothrix aarhusensis. The sequence continues at coordinate 14,709 of MTKO01000137.1, read as the reverse complement.
TCTGTGCAAAGAGCTATAATCTGGAAGAGCCATTCAACCAGGAAGCAGCAGACTGGTATAGCGAACATTCGAGTGAGTTTCCACTGGATGAAATCCAACAAGGAAGTACAGACTTTGAAGTCGACGAGCTCTCTTTAGAAGACGACAGCGATCTTGGCCTGAGCTTGGAAATAGATGATCAGCAAGAAAATATTGACGAACAATTAGAGGAAATTCAAAGCCATATTGATAGAAATGAAGTCGTCATTGCCGGAAAACTCCTCACAACCCTTTCCTCATCTTCTCCAGAAGCGCAACGTTTAGAAAAAATTGTTTCTTCAACTCTCTCAAAAAGAGACAAACTCATTCAAAAACTGGAAGAACTTGAAAACGAGGATAGATTCACCGAAGCATATGCAATTTTCAAGAAAGTACGAGAAATTGCTATAGATACACCAGCCTTGTCCGATATAGGAGAACGTTTACAGCAATCCCAAGCCATGCTGGATACCTTTTCCCAGCCCAACCCAACGGCAGATAAACAGAATTCCACCGCAATAAAGAGCAAAAAAGGCGCAAAAAAGAAAGAAAAAAAACCTCTTGAGAAAAAAAAAGAGAAAGAAAAAATATCAAGAAACAAAAACAGAGCTCCGATTGTAATCCCCATAAAACCGATCCTGACAGGAATCGTTCTCCTGTCAGCAGTAGGCGGTTGTACCCTTCTGTACACCAATGATATGGATAAAATGACAGAGGCAAATCGAAATTGGATTGAAGTTAAGTACCAATCCTGCACGACTCCTGACCAATTCAGAAAAAAACGAATCCAGGCAGAGAAACTTCTGGTCAACCTTAAATCTATTTACGTTCCTGGTCTCGGCCAAAAAAAACTTGAGGCAGAAATTCATGAAATTCTCACCTCTCCTGACTTCAAAAAAGGAGAAACTGGTGATGAGGAATATAAAGGAAGCACTCTCCCTGCATCGGTCATCAAAAAACTTGAACCTGTTGACAAAAAAATCAATCAAGCTGCTTCTGCTATCCAAAAGGAACAATTTACTGAGGCGCTATCCTTGTACCAGGAAGCACTTTCTCTGGCTGAGATAGCAAAACCTGGTGCTTTAGAACCGCACTCCAAGATAGCAAACTCGGAACTGGACAAACGGATTAAGGTAATTCAGGAAAAAATTGCTACACTCCAAACACAAGCTGGACAGGAAGAACGGCTTAGGGAGCGAAGAAAAGCTGAAAAAAGATATCAAGAGACCATAGCGTTCTTTCAAGAATTGAAAAGAAAGGAAATTGACCCCTCAAACCCGGAAGATAAGGACGTTACTGCTGATCAGTGGGGGGGATGTGCTGAGCGATCGTATGAGACTCAAAGGCTACTCAGTAAATACCCAGCAATTGACTCTCCGGAACGACAGAAAGAATTACAATCCCTCGTCGCCTATTCACGTCTTTACCAAAAGCTAGAGATAGCACGTCAAGCCTATGAAGGAGGAGAGCTTGAGAATGCAATCAGCGAATATCAGGGTGCTTTGCGTCTGCTGAAGGAGGAGCGCTCAGCACTTGATGCAATATATAATGATGCCGTTCTTAAAGTAGGGCAAACTGTTGTTATGCTGTCCGTCAGTCTGGAATTAAGAGAAGCGGTTAAGGCAGAAAATAACGACTTAAGGAGCTCATTAGCCCATTACAAGAAAACGTTACGCACCATCCGTACCTCTCAAGTGGCAAGGATGATAATCTCAAAAAATTAGAGAGGTACATCCGCTCCAAAATTCAGGAGCAAAGCCTTGAAGCGGCAAAAAGCAGCAATCAAGAATGGTGGAAAGAAAACTATGAAAAAATATTCAAAAAAGAATTCCCCTCTTCCCGCAATGCCCCGCTGAGCAACCCGAGAATCTATTTTATAAAGGTCAAAAACGGTCGGTTACTGTACACCATTCAATGCACGGAAAAGAAAGGCATCAAGCTCACCTTGGAACTGACCTACCAATACGACCTGGAAACAGGAAACTGGAGTCCTTACCACGGAAAATTATAAAAGTTATGATTGATGGCGGTTGATCGGTGATGACCGCCATCATTGTCATGAATGACTCTATCCGTGTTCATGCTCATGACTGTGTTCATGATTATGTTTGTGATTATGCTCGTGTCCACTCCCACTCTGACCGCCCGGTGCCTCAAGAGGTCCGCCTGCCTTATCCAGGGCCTCTTCAAGGCGGATTTGTGCCTCTTGCAGGGACTGAACAGCATCACGAAGCAACTGGGCCACCTCTGGAGAATCAGCTGTCAACTTTTCCGCCCATTGTGCGAATTCTCCTCCATGCCCCTGGTTGTGATCAATCCAGTGCGGCAGCATTACTCGTAATTTATCAATATCGTTCATTGCAGAGCCCTCAGGTTCTTTTCAAGTTATTCTCTTTATGCTCTTAGTCTCTCTCAGCTTTTACCGGAGGTATCTGAGGCCAATACCACGGAACCTCCGATAAAATCAATGCTCTTAACAGAGGCATTGCCGATCGTCATGGGCTCTTCAAAATAGGTACGAAGGACAATGCCCTGCTCCGTAACCTCTAGGCCCGTGACAGCTTCCATTAGGGTTTCCTGCTTACCCTCTCGCTCCATCACCACATTTAACTGACACATTTTCTTGCTCGTTTTTTATTTTTGTATGCAGAGTATCGTAGGGGCACGGCGCGCCGTGCCCCTACCGGCACCGGTAATAAACAGGGGGCGATCAGATGAGAAAACGAAACTCGCCCTTACCCAACAGGTCGTGAAGGTGAAGGATCCCCTCCACCTTATGATCCTCGTCAACCACTGCCAGGACAGTAATATCCTTACTCTGCATAAGGCTAAGGGCGTCAGCAGCCATAAGCTCACCAGAAATGGTAACGGGATGTGGGGTCATGATCTCGGTTATTTGTTTCCTGCTCTCCTCGGATCGCCCAACCCCACTGGCTTCTCCGCCCAGCCATTTTTCCTCAAGCAGATGGCGCCTGATATCACCGTCGGTAATAATCCCGCAGAGTTTATGAGACTCCTTGACCACCAGCACCGCCCCTATGTTCTTCTTATTCAGTTCGGCCACAGCCTGTTTCAAAGTCTCTTCTTGTCTGATCAGAGGAACCTTATCACTGGTCAGCATGACCTCCCGTACAGCGACTTTTAATCGCTCTCCCAAACTCCCGCCGATGATTCCTGCGAAAATCTTCTTCCCGAAACCGCTTACGCCTAAGAAGAGCCACCGCCAATGCATCTCCCAGGGCAAGGGTTGCCGTCGTGGAGGAGGTCGGGGCCAGGCCAAGCGGACAGGCCTCCCGAGGCACAGCAACGTTCAGGGTGACCGCAGCAGCATGAGCAAGGGTAGAGTTAAGATTACCTGTCATGGCGATTATCTGCACCGAACGATTTTTCAAGCTTTCAAGCAATACATTGAGCTCAGATGTTTCACCGGAGTACGAGATTGCCAAGACAATATCTGTGGGACTAACCATGCCCAAATCACCGTGCATGGCTTCCACCGGATGAAGAAAAAACGACGGAGTGCCGGTTGAATTGAGGGTGGCAGAAATCTTCTGCCCCACCAGCCCGGATTTACCGATCCCGCTGATCACCAGCCGACTTGGGCAAGTCATGATCAAATTCACAGCCTGAACAAACTCCTCGCCCAATGCATCCCGGACAGCAGTAATTCCCTCTGCCTCCACTGTTAGCACTTCCCGTGCCTGCTCTAGGGTCATTCCGCTGTCCCTCCGAGATCAATCACGATTCGACCTGTTGTCTTGCCAGCAAGCATGGCCTCAATATATTGATCAAGCTGCTCAAGAGAAATACGGGTGGTCAGTCCGTCCAGCATGCTCAAACGCCAACCATCGGCAAGCTCCTGCCAGATCTCTTCCCGGCGTATCATGGGACAGTTGGCAGAGTCAATGCCGATCAAACAGACCCCTCGCAGGATAAAGGGATACACTGTCAGCGGGAGGTCACCGGACGCTGCATTACCGCAACAGGCCACAACGCCCCCATATCGGGTTGCTTTCACAGCACCGGCGAGGAGTTCGCCACCGACAGTATCAACCACACCGGCCCACCGTTCTCTTAATAGAGCTGCACCGACACGACCAGCAGCCTGCTTTCTCGTAAGAACGTTCACAGCACCCAATTCCTTTAAAAAAGCATGTTCGCTTTCTTTACCGGTTACTGCTGTGACCTGAAAACCAAGCTTACTCAGCAGAGCAACAGCTGTGGAACCCACACCGCCGGTAGCGCCGGTCACCAATACAGGCCCCTGATCTGGACGCACACCTAAAGAAATCAAACGTTCCACGCATTGGGCTGCGGTAAAACCGGCTGTGCCGATCTGCATGGCCTCGTACAAAGACAGTCCAGCGGGTTTGGACAACACCCAGCCATTGGGAACCGAAATATATTCAGCAAATCCGCCAGAGGTATTCATACCGAGATCATAGCCCATACAGATGACCTCATCTCCCTCGCTGAACTGATCCGTTGCCGAGGCAACTACTACCCCTGCGGCATCTATACCCGGTGTATGTGGATAGGCCTTTGTTACCCCTCGATTACCGCTGGCAGACAGGGCGTCCTTATAATTCAGCGATGAAAAACAAACTCGAATCAGGACATCACCGGGCGGAAGCTCGGCAACCGTGCATTCTTCCAGTGCCCGATGAAATTGCTGTTCTTCATCTTCACGAACCACCAGAGCCTTAAACTTTTTCTGTTCCATAGACATATTCCTTATTTCTTCCGCCTCTTCTTCTCTCTTCTCTTTAATATACCGGCCTGACAGGATTTAAGTCACCGGCTGTTACCCGATGCTCAATCCCTTGGTCATCAAGTATAATATATTGTCCGTCCTCGGCAAGCCCTATCCCTGTTGCCGGAATTTCTTTCTCATGCCGGACATAGTGCAACTGCCTGCCTCGGAGATAATCAAATGTACGCCACTGGGCGAGCAACTGCTCTTTATCTTCAGCCAGTCGTTGGCTGGCCTTGTGCAACGCCTTGACGAACAAAGGAAGTAATGCATCCACCTCCTGCGGTCTGGCAGAATCGACAGAACAAGAAACCAAGGAAATACTTTTCCGACGCAGTTCCGGAGAAAACTGTTCCGGCGTTGTGGTCACATTGAGCCCAACCCCGATAACAACAAAGCTTGCTCGTCCTCTGCGAATAGGTCCTGATTCTGTGAGGATTCCGGCAAGCTTCTTTTCATACAAATAAAGATCATTGGGCCACTTCATCATAACAGGCACGGCTACAATTTCCCGAATACTTGCACAGAGGCTTGTTCCGGCAGCCAGCGTGATGAGTGGCAGAACGCTGACATCAAGCTCCGGGCGAAGAATCAAAGAGAAATACAGTCCGCCAGCAGGAGACTCGAATTGTCGTCCACCTCGCCCTCTCCCGCCAGTCTGCTTGCCCGCATGAACGACGGTGCCATGTTCCGCACCCTGTTCCGCCATGTTGACGGCAAGGGTATTGGTGGAATCAATGGTCGGAAAGTAATGATACAAGCGATGATGTAATTGCTCCTGCTGATTATGCATAACTGACTTTCTCGTTTTTCTCTTGCATCATCGTTACCTTTAAACGTGAAGGGCAAAATTCATCCTGTCATAGTACTTGATTTCAATGGATTGCGTAACCCAAAAAAACAGCCGGAGCACACCGGCAATTCTTCTCCTCTCATCCAAGACCGCTGCCACCTTTTCCTCTTGACTTTTTAGGGAAGAAAGATAAAAAGAAGGTTACTCTACATGAGTTAAATTTGACCCGCCAGTTGTGTATTTATATCAAGAATGGAAACTACGAAAAGGAGTTCGTGTTGACGCCAACTCCAACATACAGGAACTGATGAAATTATGCTGAATAAAGCGATGTTAATAGGCAACCTCGGAGCTGATCCTGAACTGCGGTACACCCAAAGCGGAGTAGCAGTGGCAAGCTTTAATGTCGCCACGACCAGACGCTGGAAAGACAAGGAAGGACAACAACAGGAAGAAACAGAATGGCATAAAATTGTTGCCTGGCAACGTCTTGGAGAAATATGCAACGAATACCTTCATAAAGGCTCAAAAGTCTACGTAGAAGGCAGGCTCCAGACCAGAAAATGGCAGGATCAGAGCGGTAATGATCGCTACACAACAGAAATTGTTGCCTCGGATGTGCAGTTTCTGACCCCGCGTGGCGAAGGTGGCGGAGGTTATAGCGGTGGTGGCAGCACGAGTGGCAGTGGTGGAGGAGGAGGATACGATCCAGGCCCTGCTGGCGGCAGCAGTAGTAGTAGTAGTAACAAAAATTCTCCGGCAGGATCAGGCTATGACGATTTTGCTGGCGGACAATCCGGTGGCCAGACAGGCGGGGGTACGGGGAGCGACGTACCGTTCTAAACGGATACTTCTCTGCCTCCTCTGTCTTAAGGGCGAAGAGTCACCTGCGACTCTTCGCCATTTTTATTTTCTCCGTCTTGAGATAACTCAGTTTTCCAACCGGCACCTCCGTAACCAGAAAAATTTCATTGGACAAATTTCATTTTGTTCTTATTTTTTCTTTGGCATTGGAAAAAACGTCTCAGAACTCGAAACATCAGTGTATAACAACTTCTCCTTTCATTCATGAAGCGTAACTCTACGTTTAATGCATTTTGAGAAGACTGAAAAACAACAAAATATATGGAATACTATAAAATTCTCGGTGTTGAAAAAGCAGCATCCGCAGCTGAAATAAAAAAATCCTACCGTAAACTGGCCTTGAAATATCATCCGGATAAAAACCCGGACAACAAGGAGGCCGAGGACAAATTCAAGCAGATCAGCGAGGCCTATGCTGTTCTTTCCGACGAAAAGAAACGACAGGAATACGACACCTACGGATCAGCCGGATTTCAGCAGCGTTATTCCCAGGAAGACATCTTTCGTGGGTTTGATATCAATGATATCTTTAATCAGTTCGGCGGTGGCGGTGGGCGTACCAGCTTCCGTTTTGGCGGTCAGGGAGGCGCTGCTGGCGGCAATCCCTTTGATTTTTTCAGCCAGGCGGGAGGAGGAGCTCAAGGTGGTGGATGCGGTGGCGGCGGATGTCGCCCCCAGCCGGTCAAAGGACAGGACCAGACCTACGAACTGGCTGTCTCCCTTGAGGATGTGCTGCACGGTGCGGAAAAAAACATCAGCCTGCGCCGTGATGGCGGCAACCAGAATATTGCGGTTAAAGTACCCAAGGGGATTGAGTCCGGGAAACGCCTGCGCCTTTCCGGCAAAGGAGCACCCTCTCCTTCCGGCGGGCCTCCGGGTGATCTTTACCTCAAAGTGACTGTTCAGCCCCACAGCAGTTTCACCCGTGACGGCGACAACCTGATCACGGAAAAGAAAGTGCCCTTCAGCCAAGCCTGTTTGGGAACAGCTGTGGAAATCACTTCGCTGGACGAACGAAAATTCAAGCTCAAGGTGCCTGCCGGGGTGCAGCAGGAAGCCAAACTGCGTATCAAGGACATGGCCTGCCGTCCGGTCCCATAGGGGTACGGGGAGACATCTATGTTAAAATTTTTGTCGACATTCCAAGAGAGTTGACCGAGGAACAGGAAGAAGCGATCCAGAAACTGGCTAAATTAGGTTTATAGCCAAACCCTTGCTGTCACCAGATGGATACGCGATGAAGGTTCTTACCATCTTTGGAACCAGACCGGAAGCCATTAAAATGGCTCCGGTCATCCACGCCCTTACTGCTGCACCGGAATTCACGGTCAAGGTCTGCGTCACGGCCCAACATCGCCAGATGCTGGACCAAGTACTGGAGCTTTTTTCCATCAGGACGGACTATGATTTAGACGTCATGCAGAACAATCAGGATCTCTTCGATCTGAGCTCGCGGATTCTTATCGGCTTGCGCGAAGTTTTGCAGCGAGAAAAACCGGATTTTGTTCTTGTCCAGGGAGACACCACCACCTGCTTTATCGGCAGCTTGGCTGCTTTTTATCTCCGAATTCCTGTCGGCCATATAGAGGCGGGTCTGCGGACGGCTGATATTTATGCGCCGTTCCCGGAAGAGGCTAATCGGGCCATGACCTCGCGACTGGCAGCACTCCATTTTGCGCCCACAGAACAGTCCTGCAACAATTTGTATAACGAGGGTATTGCAAAAGATACTGTGCATCTAACCGGCAATACCGTCATCGACGCTTTGCTTTGGGTACGACAGCAAACAGGTACAGAAATCAATCCTGAGCCCTTTGGCCCGGCAGGGTCTCTTGTTCAGGAGGGCCGACCTTATGTTCTGATCACCGGTCATCGCCGGGAAAACTTTGGCGATGGTTTTCAAAATATCTGCGAGGCCATTGCAGTGCTGGCGGACAGGCATCCAGAGATCGGTTTTATTTATCCTGTGCACCTGAACCCCAATGTTCAGCAGCCGGTGAATGCCCTGCTCGGAAAGAAAAAAAACATCCATCTGATCTCACCGCTGGACTATGCGCCCTTTATCCAGGCAATGGGGCAGGCCCGCCTGATCCTGACCGATTCCGGTGGAGTACAGGAAGAGGCCCCTTCGCTGGGTAAACCGGTTCTAGTCATGCGGGAGAGCACGGAGCGACCCGAGGCTGTAGAGACGGGAACGGTCCGCCTAGTCGGGACAAATAAGGAATTGATCATTCGAGAAACAGAACGTCTTTTAACCGACGAGAAGGCCTATCAGAGCATGGCGAGTAAGAGCAATCCCTACGGTGATGGTCAGGCCGCAGCACGCATTGTAGAGGTCCTCAAGACATTCCAAGCAAGCCACAGCCTCTGATTTTTTCTGATGATCTTTCCTGAGGTCTTACATACCAGTTATTTTTCAGGGGGAGGTGCATGCATCTTTCCCTGAGCTGTATTTATCTGTCTTTATACGAGGTGGAAAACTCAACCTTATCCCACGGAGAAAAAGAATGGGAGATACCACAGTTGAACAAACTATAGCTGGACAAACCATAGCAGAAAAAATTTTCGCAGCCCATCTGCGAGATTCCCCCACCCCGGAAAACATGGTCCTTGATATCGACGTGATCATGTGCCATGAAATAACCACCCCCATCGCCATCATGGATCTGGTGGACAAGGGTATGGACCGCGTGATTGACCAGAGCCGAATCAAGGCGGTTATTGATCATGTAACCCCGGCCAAGGATTCCAAGACCGCAACCCAGGCCAAGATCATGCGCGAGTGGGCCAGGCGTCATGAGATTAAGGATTTCTTTGACGTGGGCCGCAACGGAGTTTGCCATGCCCTGTTTCCAGAAAAAGGCTTTATCCGACCGGGCAACACTGTCATCATGGGCGACTCTCATACCTGTACCCACGGGGCCTTTGGGGCCTTTGCCGCAGGTGTTGGCACCACGGATCTGGAGGTCGGGATTCTCAAAGGCGTCTGCGCCTTTCGTAAACCGAAATCCATGAAGATCGAGGTCACCGGTACCCTGCCCGCTGGTGTGTATGCCAAGGACGTTATTCTTAAGATCATCAAGCAGCTCACCGTGAACGGGGCTACTGATATGGTTATAGAATTCTGCGGCCCAACCGTGGAGGAGATGAACATGTCCTCCCGGATGACCCTCTGTAATATGTCAGTGGAAGCCGGGGCAACCTCTGGCCTCTGTCTGCCGGACAAGGTGACGGCTGAATACCTCTGGCCCTTTATTCAAGAGGATTACGCATCCATAGAAGCGGCTGTGGAGGATTTCAGCACATGGCATTCTGATCCTGATGCTGAATATGCCGAGACCATGACCCTTGACGTGTCTGACCTGCGTCCCCAGGTGACCTATGATTATAAGCCGGACAAGGTTAAGGATATTGATGAGCTGGTCGGTACCACGATTGATCAGGTCTATATCGGTTCCTGCACCAACGGTCGCATCGAAGATATTCGGGCAGCGGCCTCTATCCTGCGGGGACGGACTGTTGCCGATTCGGTACGCGGTATCCTGACCCCGGCCACCCCGGCGATTTACTCCCAGGCTCTGGACGAAGGATTAATCAAGATTTTCATGGATGCGGGTTTCTGCGTGCTCAACCCCACCTGCGGTGCCTGCCTCGGCATGAGCAGCGGCGTGCTGGCTGAGGGCGAGTCCTGCGCCTCGACCACCAACCGGAACTTCAACGGGCGTATGGGCAAAGGCGGCATGGTACACTTGATGAGCCCCTTGTCTGCCGCAGCAGCAGCGGTCACCGGAGAGATCACAGATCCTGCCCAGTTTATCAATTAAAGGAGCAACGAAGGACATGAAAAAATTCGGCGGTTCAGCCTTTTTTATAGATAGAGACGATATCAATACGGACGAGATTATTCCAGCCAAATACCTCACCGAGATCACCAAGCGGGCCTTACAGCCTCATCTGCTGGAAGACCTGTTCCTGGACGGAAAGGAGTTCGATACCCAGGCAGAGGATTTTCAGCAGGCCTCTGTGCTGGTGACCCGGTCCAATTTCGGCTGCGGTTCCTCCCGCGAGCACGCGGTCTGGGCCTTAGAAGTCAATGACATCAACGTGGTGATCGGCGAGAGCTTTGCCCGTATTTTTCGCCAAAATATGTTCAACTGCGGCATTCTGGCGGTGGAGCTTTCCAAAGCGGATATTGATCAGCTTTTCGCCCTTGCTGGCGATGATGACGGGATCAAAATCGGTATTGAGCTGGAAAAAGATACCATAGTTGCAGAGAACGGTCAGGGGGAGAAGGCGGAGTGCAGCTTTTCCATGAACTCCTTTGACAAAGAGCTGGTGGCTGCTGGTGGTTGGTTGGCCTATGCGGATCAGAAGTATTGATTTTACGTACTGAGTTGACCTGCTGAGCAGATCGGAATCGGCATTGCCGGTTCATTGAACAATAAGCGGAGGGAGAGCATTATGCTTTCTCTCCGCTTATTTTTTAGGTACCGGGCTTTCCTTATTCAAAAGCACCCGGCAAGCACATGATATAATGATGTTTCATGCTTCGGAGTTAGAGAGCTCGGTTCCGAGCTAACCGAGCTTTCTCCCCTTGAAAGTATTAGCGGAAGGGCATCAAAGGTTTAATTTTTCTTTCATTTTATTTAAATTTCTTTTTGTTTTGCATATGAGACGAGACAAAAAAGGCAGCCTCCACGCCATGTCAGCTTTTACTATATCTTGGCAAGGTCCGCACAAACCGCACGGTTGCCCCCTTCTCGGGGTGTGACAGAACCAACTCATTTGTAATTCCTCACTAATTCCAAAGGACAAGGATTCTTGATGCATATCAAGTTTAGACTTAAAAATTAAAGGAAAAGAAAAATATTTAAATATTTCACAATAACTTTTAGATATATTATCCTGCATTGGGGATGATAAAATTTTCATTCCATTATAAGTTGTTACGTTGGATCGCAGGAAAGCATGTAAAAATTTAAGCCCCGTAACATCAGCCTCTATTGATATTTCAGGATAAGTCAATTTAAAATGATTTATCAGTTCTGCTAACTGTACATACTGGCTTCCCAACCAATTTGTTTGTCTTATTTTGCAATATGCTTCTCTAATTTCTGATATTTCAGGTATATCACTTGAATCGATAATTAACATTGGTTTTAATTTATCGCTGTAATATTTACCCTTTTTAAAAATTTGTTTTTTTATCTTATGAATAGTTTCAAGCTCATTTATAGTTGATGCACGAGATGTATCCAATAAGTAAAGTGGGCGTATATTTGGGCCATCTTGCGTTAATAGAGTAGATAAAATTCTAAAAGTAGAATCCCAACCACCAGTCCATAAAATAATTTTCTCATCTTTATCGATGTTCATCATGAAACAACTCCTTCTATAGAATAGACACGTTTACAAAAACGGGCCAAAAATGGGACAGATTTATTTTCGACAAAAACTACGTCAGATGACCAAAAATAAACCTATCCCCTTTTCCCCAACCATCAGCCCTTCTTAAAATATTCCTCCGCCAAAGCAACTTCATCACGGGACCCGATAACCAAAGCCACCCGCTGGTGCAAATCTTTCGGCTCGATATCCAGGATACGACGTCCGTCATCGGTAATGGCCATCCCCCCGGCCTCTTCCGCAATCATGGCAAGCGGCGCAGCCTCGTAAAGCAAACGCAGCTTACCGTCCGGCTTATCCGTACTCTTTTTATCCCGAGGATAAAGGAAGACACCGCCTTGGATCAGGTTGCGATGAAAATCAGCCACCAGCGAACCGATATAACGCAGGCTGTAAGAGCGCTCTCCCTGCTCATCCATATCTTTCAGTTTGTCGATGTAGGCAGTGGTATCGTCATGCCAATACCGTGAGTAGGCTTCATTGACACTGTAATACTTGGCCTTCTCAGGGATGGTGATATCTGGATGGGAGAGAAAAAACTCACCCACGCTGGGATCAAGAGTAAAGCCGTGGACCCCGTCACCATGACCGGTGGTGTAGACCAAGACGGTGCTGGAGCCGTAAATGATATAACCGGCTGCTACCTGCTCGCTCCCCTTTTGCAGCAGATCAGACATCTCACCCTGTTTGCCTTCACTTTTCCGGCGATGAACAGAGAAAATCGTCCCGATACTGACATTGACATCAATATTGGAGGAGCCGTCCAGGGGATCAAAGGCCAGGGTGTACTTACCCTCATAACCATCCAGAACCGGAATCACTCCATCATCCTCTTCCGAGCCCATAATGCAGACATAACCGCATTGCTCCATTCGCCGTTTGAGGGTCCGGTTGGCGAAATCATCAAGCTTCTGCACCTCTTCGCCCTGCACATTGGTCTTGCCCGACTGGCCCAAGATACCGGCAAGACCGGCCATATTGACCTCGGCACTGATGATCTTTGCCGCTACAATAAGCTCACTGAGTAAACCGGTGAGCTCTCCTGTTGCCTCCGGGTGGGTTTGCTGGCTGTCCATGATCTGCCTGCTGACTGTAATACCTTTTCTTTTTGGCATATATATCTCCGTTAGAGTATCTCTGTACGTTGTAATTTTTAATTTTTTAAACCGGGTGCCGTAGGGGCGAACCCCTGTGTTCGCCCTGGACCGTTCCCTGCGGTAGGGCACGGCACGCCGTGCCCCTACAGCCCAATTAGACTTCCTTCTTTTTCCCCTGCCAATGGCGGACAAGATCCACCAAGGTGCGCACAGCAATCCCGGACGGCCCCTTGGGAATATAGGTTTTTTCCGTAAAATTCCAAGCTGTCCCGGCAATATCAAGATGGGCCCAAGGCGTATCCCCGACAAACTCCTGAAGATAGGCCGCAGCAGTAATGCTCCCTGCCCCCCTACCCCCGATATTTTTGACGTCCGCCACCTGAGATTTAATCTGCTCGGAATATTCCGGTCCCAGTGGAAGACGCCAGAGGGGTTCCCCGGCCCGATCTCCGGCAGCCAGCAATTGATCCGCCAAGCTGTCGTCGGTAGCCATCAGCCCGGTGCGATGATGTCCCAACCCGACAATGACCGCCCCTGTCAGGGTTGCCAGATCAATCACAGCATCCGGTGTATATTTCTCAATCCCGTAGGCCAGGGCATCAGCCAAAATCAAACGACCTTCCGCATCGGTATTAATAATTTCCGAGGTTTTGCCGTTATAATGGGTGATGATATCACCGGGCTTGAGCGCGGTGGAAGCGGGCAGGTTTTCCGTGGACGGCACCAAGGCTACCACATTAATCCCCTTGGGCTGCTCCTGAGCAATGGCCTGCATAGCGCAAATAACTGCGGCACCACCGCACATATCATACTTCATGTCCTCCATCCCCAGGCCCGGCTTCAAGCTAATCCCCCCAGAATCAAAGGTCAGCCCCTTGCCCACCAGCATCAGGGTCGGATCTGTTTTTTTGCCACCCTCATATTTCAGAATAACCAACTTGGGCGGCAGAGCAGAGCCTTGATTCACGCCCAAGATACCGCCCATGCCCAGTTTTTTCATGGCATCTTTTTCAATAATCTCGCAGGAGAGTTTATGCTTCTGCGCTAACCGCTGGCCAAATTCAGCAAATTTTGCTGGCGGCCAGCCGTTGCCCGGTTCATTGGCCATATCTCTGGCCCGGCAAGCGGCAGTGGCTGCCTTTTTGCCAAGGCTCATCCCCTCTTGTGCGGCCTTAGGGTTCAGCGTACCGACCTGAAGAGAAAAGGCCTCTATCGTGGGCTGTTCTTCTTGGTCTTCTTTCTTGCTCTTGTACTTATCAAAACGATAACTTCCCAGAATCAGGCCCTCGGTCAGGCATTCCGCGACCTCACTATCCTCCAATCCGGTCTTTTCGGGCAGGACAGCCATCAAGCTTGTAACCTTTAGGCCTGCGGCCTGCTGGACAGCTGTTCCGGCAGCCAATCTGATCTGCTCACGCAGGGCGTTTTTATCGCTCTCATCAGCCGCCTTCCCCAAACCAACTGCCAGCACCCGGTAGGCCGCAGAATGTTTTGCTGTTGCTGAAGGATAAAACAAAAAGGACTGTCCTTTCTTTCCTGTAAAATCGCCGCTCTTCCAGGCTTGTTTCAACTCTCTGCGTACGACCTTGGACAGACACGGCACGGTTTTGCCCTCGGTTTCTCGGATGAAATAGACCAGCAGATCTCCGCTGAACATCTCTGGTTCTTTCTGATTCAGTTCAAATATCATATATGTTCCCCTTTGTTGTATATCAATAAGTAATAGGAACTCTCTTCTAAGTAACATACCCTAGGCTTCTGCCGGAACAAGCTGTAAT
>MTKO01000136.1 GCA_004028505.1 Candidatus Electrothrix aarhusensis | reverse complement strand
ACTTATAACTATTTATAAGAAAAAAAGTATCGACATCATTTAAAGGTAGGCTGATAACGTTACCGGGAATCATACAGCTGTAAACATTAAAGGTATCTCACCATAAAATTTAACAGAGCAGAAAAACAATAATATGATCACCGAAGCCGAAGTAAAAAGAATGCCTCTCAATCAGAAACTCAGAATTATGGAAATGATCTGGGAAGATCTGAACAGGAACGAAGACACTGTCGAATCACCTTCTTGGCACGAGGATATCGTCAAAGAGAGGGAAAAAGGTCTTGATAACGGCGAAATGACTGTTTCCGACTGGGAAAAGGCAAAGGCCGGAATACAAGGGGATGTTGCATGAAAGTAACTATCCTTGATACCGCAGAAAAAGACCTCGAATCAGGGTATCATTTTTATGAAAAACACGCTCAAGGCCTTGGGATGTATTTCCTTGATTCTCTGTCTTCCGATATAGACTCTCTGATATTTTTCGGAGAAACATACCGGAAAGTTTTCGGTTGCCACCGCCTTCTCTCGAAAAGATTTCCCTTTGCTGTCTATTATCGTCTCGCAGAAGATGAGATTTTAGTGACAGCCGTGCTCGACTACCGGAGGAGTCCGAACTGGACACGAGAGAAACGGACAGAGAGTTGATTTTTTTCCGGGTGAAACGCAATAAAAAGCAGGGAGAAGATTCATGACAGAGGTCGTCGCAATTATCGGCGCGAGTGAAAAACCGGACCGATACGCCAATAAGGGAATGCATGCGCTGCAAAAGCACGGGCACGAAGTGGTCTTGGTTAATCCGTTTAAAAAAGAAGTTGAGGGACAAACATGTCTCCACTCTGTTGTCGACTATAATGAAAAAATCGATACGGTCACCTTGTATGTTAACCCGAAGAGATTTCAGGATCATATCCAGGATGTCATCAAAGCTGAGCCGAAGCGAGTGATCATGAATCCGGGCACGGAAAATGATGAACATCAACAGGTGCTGGAAGATGCCAGAATAACGGTTCTCCGGGCCTGTACCTTGGTTTTGTTGTCCACGAATCAATTTTAGACGGAACAAAGACAGGAAGGACTGAATAATGAATGCAAAGGCACGAGTGATACTTTTGTTAGGTCTGCTGCTGATTACCGTCATCGGCACCTCACATGTCTCGACCAAGATATGGGGTGGAAAACCGGAGCAACTCCCCGACGATATCGAACTCATTTTCAGCCTTGAGATGTCGATAAAGGACTTCGGCAGCAAAAATAATATTCCCGGCCCTGTCTTAAAAAAAGTTTTTCAGCTCAAGCAAAAACAGGATCTGGACAAAAAGATTGCCGAGACAGGAATCGCTGCTGCTGATATCGAACGGGAAATAAAAAAAGCCGTTGCCCTGCAAGAAGAACATCAGTCAAAGAACTGGGTGAAAATCCCGCTGAAGTTCGGGCTCTGGTTTGCCTTTCTCGGATTATGTTTTTATCTGATTCGAAAAGGTAAAATAACTCCCAAAACAAGAAAGGTCCTCTATCTGGCAGCAGTGCTGATTTTCGGCGTTATCCTTGGTGCTGATCCCGGCGCAATGGGAACCGTTAAGGATGCCATTGCCCTGTATGGCGCTAAAGGGGTTATTTTTAAGCCGAGAATGATCGCCATGATCGTCTTTTTTCTCCTTGTTCTCCTGGCGAATAAATTTATTTGCGGCTGGGGATGCCAGATCGGCACTTTGCAGGACCTCATTTTTAGACTGAATCGCAACCGGAAGGATAGCAAGGGGATTCTGCCGCAGTTCAAGCTCCCCTTCCTGCTCACTAATTCTATTCGCATTGCCTTTTTTGCCGCTTTCACCGTGGTCGCCTTTACGTGGGCAACGGATATCATCGATCCTGTTGATCCGTTTAAAATTTTCAAACCAGCCATGATAAAGCCGCTTGGCTGGTTCTTTGTCATCGGCATTCTCATCCTGAGCCTTTTTGTCTACAGACCCTGGTGCCAACTGTTTTGTCCCTTCGGCCTGGTCGGCTGGCTTATTGAGAAGATCTCTGTCTTTAAGGTAAAGGTAAATTATGACACCTGCGTTGCCTGCGAGGCATGTGCCAAGGCCTGCCCTTCCACAGCAATGGAGGCGATTTTAACCCAAGTTCGTAGGAACGATTCTCATTAAAGCAAAAAAAGCCCTTTTTGGGCCATGAGCTACCTCTTAACTACCTGTAATTACCAATAGTAGTTTTTCGAATCCTTATTGTAGTGCCATAAAGAGCTGGCCAAGGATTGACATAGGGCGCAAGATCGGTCAATATACGCCCATGTATATTCGAAAAACATCGATCAAGAACAAGAAGGGTGGCGGTAAATATTTTACCTATCGACTGGTGGAATCCCGTCGAACAGCAAAAGGGGTACGGCAGTATACCCTTTTGAACCTGGGGACTGATTTCTTCCTGTCAAAGGAGCAGTGGCCCGATCTCAGCCGCCGCATTGAAGATCTTCTCTGTGGTCAGCAGGGTCTTTTCTCAGTGTCGTCGGAACTTGAGCGCATGGCCCAACGTTACGCAGCCCTGGTAATTCAATCGACTAAACAACAAGATGAGATAGACAGCATGGCATCTGATGCCCCTGATTATCGTGAGGTGGATTTGAATAGCCTGGAAGCTCTCAGGTCACGCACAGTGGGAAGCGAGCACCTCCTTATTGAGGCGCTCCAACTGCTTGGACTTGACAAAAAGCTGAAGGAACTTGGATTTACCAGCCCTCAGCTTGCCGCGGCCCTTGGCAGCATAATTGGTCGGGCATGCCGCCCCGGCAGTGAACGAGCCACGCACGACTGGCTGCAGAATTTTTCGGCACTTGGCGAACTTATTTCATATGATTTCGATAAAATAAGCCTGAGTCGCATGTACGAGGTCGCTGACAAGCTTTTGAAACACAAAACAGCACTGGAAGAGCATCTCTCAGCGCAGGAACGAAGTATTTTCAGCCTGAAAGAGACGATTACCCTTTATGATCTGACCAATACCTATTTCGAGGGAGCATCTGGAGACAATTCACTGGCTGCGCGTGGCCGATCCAAGGAAAAACGCTCTGACTGCCCTCTGGTGACCCTGGCTGTGGTTCTGGATGGACAAGGTTTTATCAAACAAAGCAATGTGTTCGAAGGAAATGTAAGTGAAGCAAAAACACTTGCGGCAATGATTGAAGACCTGGAGGAGAAATATCCACCGAACGGCCTGTTTACAAAAGAAAAACCAACCGTTGTTATGGATGCCGGAATCGCCACCGAAGAAAATATCCAATGGCTGAAGGACAAGAGGTATCCTTATCTGGTTGTCAGTCGAAAACGGCATCGCGAATTTGATGAAGAACAGGCTGTTTTTGTTAAAAAAGACAAACAGGGCACCGTGAAGGCGCAGAAGGTCGTTGACGAAGAAACCGGCGAGATCCTTTTGTATTGTCATTCAACCCAGCGTGAGAAAAAAGAGCGGGCCATCAATAACCGCTTTGCGATACGCTTTGAGGAGGCTTTGGAAAAACTGGATAAGGGTCTACGCAAAAAAGGCTGCGTTAAGAACTATAATAAAGTTGTTGAGAAGATAGGGCGATTAAAGCAACGATACCCCAAGGCTGCGGCACAGTACAAGATTGCTGTGGAGCAGGATGAGCAGAGCGGCAATGCGACTCTCATCACCTGGGAGCCTCAGCCACAAGAAAATACAAAGCAAACATTACCGGGTGTTTATTGCATACGAACCTGTCAGGACTGGGATGAAAAAACGCTTTGGAGCACCTACACGATGCTCACTGAGGTTGAGGCGGTTTTTCGTTCTCTAAAGTCGGAACTTGGCTTGCGACCTATATTTCATCAGCAAACTGAGCGAGTTACAGGCCATTTGTTTATCAGTGTGCTTGCCTACCATCTGGTTCAGGCAATACGTTATCGGTTAAAAAAGAGTGACATTCACGACAGCTGGAAAACTATCCGTGAACAGGTGGGTGACCATAGCAGAATCACAATGACCGTAAAATGCAAAAATGGAGATACTGTTCACATTCGAAAAAGCTGTCGACCGGAACCGAGACAGCAAAAGATATATGACGCTCTTGGTCTGCCTCATCATCCTGGCAGAATTATCAAGAGGACAATTTCGGCAAAATAAAAATTTGTAGTGCCATAGAAATAGCTCAAAAATGCCTATCGTGCTGTTTTCGCACAGTTTTAATTTTCCGAGTCACGAACTTGGGTTAAAGGCGTTCAGCTCCAGGGCAAAGTCCTCGCGCATGGAAAAGACAAAAGAAACAGGAAGACGGCGATCAAGCACCACCGCGCTCAGTTCCTCAACAAAAGGCCAAAACTCCTCTTTAAAACGCTGGTAATTAAAAAACTCCTCAAACTGATCAAGGAAAATAATCAGCTGACCGCTGCTGAACAGAGTGCAGGCCCGGAGGATATTTTTCAACGGAGCCTTTTCCTTGTGCGGCTCGTCATAATGCGCACTCACGGTCTGCTTGAAGGCATGCGGAGAACTTGCCCAGTCGCGGTAATAGATCAGCTCAATATTGCTGTCCTTCCGCAGCTTCGGCATAATCCCGGCCCGGAGCAGGGAGCTTTTACCCACCCCGCTGGCAGCCAGCAGCAGAGTCAGTCGATTGGCCCGGATTTTATTCAGAAGGATACTAATTTCCCGATCACGCCCGAAAAAACGGTCCCGCTCGTTTTCCGAAAAAGGACGCAGACCGATGTAGGGTTCAACAGCAACCTTGCTCTCAACTTTTTTCTGCGAAGAATTCATAAGGCAGCCCCCAGGTCTCGGACAAATTCGGCAAGATTGATATCATAAACAGTGACTTTTTTGAACTGCCAGAAGTCCTGATCAAAGGGAGGTATGTTTTCCTGCACCGCAAGAGAGGAAGCGTCCTTATGCTGCAATTCCTTGAGAAATGCGACCAACAGTCGCTCTTCCCAGCTCTGCGGATAATGTCCTATGAACCACAGGGAATAGAGAGAGCTTTTCATTTTACTGCTGATATATTCTGGAAACTGCTGCTCTATCAATCTGTTGAATGTGAAGTAATCCCGCTCTGCCAGGAGCAGGTGCTCCTGACCGCCGACAATGCCGCCCCGCAACCGGTAAATGATGGAATAGCCGTTTTCCAGCAAATCATAGGAAGAGATATCGTCCGGTGGACAGAACGGCTGTTCCTGTTGATCCGAATAAACCAGCAGACATTTTCCCTCTTCCATATTGGGATATATTTCTACAAACTTACGCTCATTTGCTCGGAGATTCTTCTGTAGGAGCTTGTCATATCCTGCCGTAATCACGATAACAGGCTTTTTCAGCTCAATAAAAAGATCGTACAAGGCAATTGAAGCATTTTTTTTATCAAGCAAATCGCGAAGCTCATTAATCAGATCAGTCCGGCTGCTGTCAGGCGCAATCAGCTTCTGCTCACACAGTTCGGACAGGGGGCCGTGGAAATCGTCTTGGCTGAGGAGTTTCTTGATTTCAGCTGTGGAAGGGATCGGCGCACCGGAAAGATGCGATATCTCCTGACCAAGACAAAGGATGACCTCACCACGGTCAAGCTGTCTTGCAAGTTTTGCATAATCAGGCCCTGCTGTAATATTTTTTCTTTTTTTGTCCAACGTACCAAGAAAGTTAACTAAAGCCTGCCATTCTCCATGATCATTATACGCATTGCCTATTTTTTCCAGCAGCTCTTCATCATCAGAAGCCACTCCTTCCCTTGAGAGCCGTTTGATTTCGTTGCGGACAAGATCGTCCAGATCGTCATCAAGCTCAAAATCCCATAACAGATCCTTTAGCTGTTTTTTCGCCTGGGTAACAGGATCGCCAGAAGCTGAAGAGGGACGAATTCCAGGTGCAAATTCCATCTCATGAATCTGCTGCAACTGTCGAATAATCCCATCTATCCGAACACCGCTTCGTTTCATCGTGGCATCAGTATAGGATCGGTGAATACCAACAAGAGTTCCTTTTTCATCAAACATTCCGCATCCGCTCATACCACGACGTGTTTCCTCTGGTCCCTCGTAGTCGATCATTCCGGGTTTAGGTTTAGGAGACGAACAAACACGAAAACCCCTGGAGATTGTTGCGCTGACTATATAACCGTCTTCCCAAGTAGCGTCCCCCCCTGGAAAACCGATCACCTGAAGCGTCTGATCTGCGGGCAGGTCGTCTTCACATAACGTCTTGACCGAGGCTTGATTACGAAAGGAGGATTCATCAACCTCAAGCAGCACCCAATCTGAGGAAGGATCATCTTTCAATTCATCAGGGCGCGAACCGCGTTCTCCTTTGCAAGGAGAATATATTGACACCACTGCTGGCAAAGCTTGCGCAATACCTTTTCCGCTCAACCTGTTGTTTTCGGTGGTCCTGATAAAGCCTTGTCCTGGAGGATAACAGATAATATCCTCAAGAAGGTAATCTGAGCTATCGCGCACTACATGTGCGCAGGTCAGAATATAGGTTCGGGGTTTACGCTCACCGTTCGCCAGTTCTTGGGTGAGGGTGATGACCACACCGCTGCCCTTAGAAACATCTTTGTCCGAGGCAAATCCGGGATTTTTCCTGTCAGGGCCGCTCCAAGGGCGGGCTTCTATGTACCAGACTGTGTTTTCGGGGTAGCTCGGTGCCATGCGCTTATGTTGTGAGAAAGGGTTTATATCGGGGTGGACCACCACCCCGTCAGGCTGAATCCGTGGTCTTTAAGTGTGCTGGTTTGCAATATCATTCTCAATGATGATTTCAATCATTATCTACCGACATGCCGTAAGAAACTGCTTTGTTTCGTATAGCTCTTTTCAGTTCAAACTCAAGAGTTCTAATTTCCATCGTATACCTCATGTTATAATATTGATCTCCTCTCGGATTCTCCTCGCTTTCGCGAACAAGCCTGTCAAGCTGCTCCTGTTTCCTTTCCAACTCATTATCGGAAGAAAAATCAAGGGCATTAAGCATTGACAGAAATTGTTCACGGTTGGTCCAGGAACCGCCGCCTTCTTCCGGTGCTGCGGAAGACCCCATGCTGCCGCGAGGTTCATTGATTGTATGCCAATTTATCTCCCATACTACCTTCATTGAAACGGACTTCGGTTTCGATTTAAAATCAAGCTGATATGCATTTGTTAAATACTGTGCAATCGCCTCCGCCCGAATTCCGCCTTTTTTCATTACGGAATCAGTGTTGGATCGGTGAATCCCGACAAGGACACCAGTCTCGTCAAAAATTCCGCCTCCGCTCATGCCGGGACGGGTCTCTTCCGGCCCTTCATAGTCAATCATACCGGGTTGAGGATGCACACGGGGACGAAAATCTTTAGCAACTGTTGCCTTGACGATATCCCCATCTTCCCAAATCAAAGCACCTCCTGGAAAACCGACCACCTCAAAGAGCTGATCTTCCGACAGCTCATTTTCATGGAGTTCCTCAACCGATGGTTGATTACGAAAGGAAGGATGATCAACTTTAAGGAGCACCCAGTCCGAGGCCGGATCATTTCTCAGATGCTCAGGACGGCGACCGCGATCACCTTGACAGGGTGAATATTTTGACACGACAGCTGCTCGGGCTTTCGCAACACCTTCTCCGCTTCGGCGGGTATTCTCAGCGGTTCCGACGAACCCTTTGCCCGGCGGATAACAGATGATATCCTCAAGAAGAAGGTCTTCCCGGTCTCTCACTACATGCGCACAGGTGAGAAGGTAGGACCGCACCTCACGTTGTTCCTCGCCCTCTGCTGTTGTAGTTGTCCTGATAAAAGTGACGACCACACCGCTGCCCCGCGCGGCAGCCTTCACCGGGGCGAAACCGGGGTTGTTCCTATCGCCGCTCCAGGGGCGGGCTTCTATGTACCAGACTGTGTTTTCGGGGTAGGTGAGTGTCATAATACCGTGTGCTCAAAATAGGTCATCTGATTTACCATAAAAAGAAGAAGGATGATAAATGTAAAGATTACTCTGTACAGAGTTTATGAGAGTCAGGTCAATTCGTTATGATCTTGCTTCCTACATTGAGGGAAGGAGGTGCTGTTTGAATGAAGTCACCGCTTCTTATCCAATCTCTATTCACTCTGGCTCCAATGGTTTCCGTTGTAACATTGTAAGGCTGCAATGCCTCCACAAAAGAAGGATTATTCCACAATGCCTGTAGGTTAAAAGCATAGTTCTCTTTTTTTACATCAGCAAATCTCCCGCCTATATGCATTGCAATTACTGTGTTGGATTGCCTGTGAACAACAGGTCCGCCGCTGACTCCACCGGAGGTCGTCGCATCATGAAATATTTCAAATGCCCCGGCTTGATGAACGGAAATTTCTCCCGGCATCACGGCAAGATGATCACCGCCCGGAGCAATATATTCGTTCAATTCATCGGGTAGGCGTTGATCGACTTGAGGAAACCCGAACACCGCAATTTCCATCCGCCCGATTTTCGTTTCGTTTGACGCAGTATCCACCATGCCTATCGTAAGCGGTTTTTTTGTTGATTCGGGTATCTCACATAATGCCGCACTTTGGATTGATTCTGTTGTTCCGCTTCGCCAGATCACCTTCGAGACAACCCGGTTTTCGGTCCGATCGGAATGTGAAAAATCTACGCGGATGCCGGATGATTCCGGCACGCTCTCTGCCATTCGCAAAACAAATTCGGGAAGAAGAACCAAGTTCTCCGCAATAAGGAAGGCTGTCCCGAAAAAATTCACATTACTCCTTATGGAGTCAACCGACACCACCCGCCCAACAGATTCGGCAATCTTACGAATCCCAGGAGCCTCGTCCTTAAAAAATTCCTCCATATCAGGAAAGCGGACAACCGGTCGTTCTTGTTTCAATCGCTCAACCCATCCCTCTGTCGCTAACTTCTTTTCTTTATTCGATAAACCGGCTGCTACTGCTGCATCTGCAATCTTATTTTCAACGTCATTCGTTGGGACAGATGGCAAAAATTTCAGTAGATATTCATGGAGGTACGCTTTATGTCCCAGCACGGTACAATAAATTGTTTCACTGAAAGGCAAGCGCAACGGTTTTTCTTTGGTCAGGCCGTCTGCCAATTTACCGTAAGGAGAAAGAATAAGCAGAGTATCGTTACCGGTACCGGAAGGTTGATTTCGACAGATTAAATAGCCAAAAACATCATCAACTTGATTTTCCGCTGTAAATTTAATTACCGCTCTTCCGCTTGCGTCAGTTTCACCCTCAGTAACAGTGCCTTTCATACTTTGATTATCCAAAGGCTCAAATCCTACTTTCAATCCCTTTACGGGCGCGATACCAAAGTTCGAGGTGATACGATTCACAGTAATTAAGAGTTCTGCTGTAGGGGTTGACAATGACGGCATGTGTTCTTCAGGAGCTGCGGCTACTTGGTTCCCTGCCACCTCAAGGTTGTATCTATCTTTCAGGTATCGGGCGACAGCATCTGCACGAATCCCACCTCTTCTCATTGCGGCATCAATCGTGGAACGATGTATACCTACAAGGGAACCGGTATCGTCAAAAATCCCGCCACCGCTCATGCCGGGCCGAGTCTCCTCTGGGCCCTCATAATCAACCAGACCGGGATTGCTCTGTTCAGTAGGACGAAAATCCTTTGCTTTCGCTGCTCTGACTATCTTTCCGTTCTTCCAAAACACCGAGCTTCCTTTATCTTTTTTCAACCCGGCTCCAAAAGGAAAACCTATCACCTGTAGCGCCTGACCTCCTGTGGGATAACCTGTACGTAGCTTGGCGACCGATTGTTGGTGGTAAAAGGAAGGATCATCAATTTCCAGCAGTACCCAATCTAATGCAGCATCTCGCTTCAGTTCCGTCGGACGGGGACCGGCTTCACCTCGGCAGGGCGAAAGTTGTGATACCTTGGCCGGACGCACCAGCGCCTCTGGAAAAGTACCGCTCTGTCGGGCAGTTGCCGCAGTCCTGACAAAGCCTTTTCCCGGTGGATAACAAATGATATCCTCCAAAAGCTGATCTTGGTTATTCCTGACGACATGCGCACAGGTAAGAATGTAGGAGCGAGGCTCCCTGTCCCCATTATCCAGCAGTTTAGAAAAGGTAATAACCACCCCGCTACCTCGCGTGACAGGGTCACGTTTAACAAACCCCGGATTTTCTTTAGTGCCGCTCCAACGGCGGGCTTCTATATACCAAACTGTATTTTCAGGGTAATCGGGTTCCATAATAGTCACCTTTAGCATGAAATAGAACGATGCGGCGAAACGAAACAAAAAAAAACACTTCGCCGCCAAATAGTTACGACATAAACTCAGATAACGATATCCGTTCCACTAGATATAATTCGGTAGGGTATTCCTTCAATTGACTGCATGGAGTCGTAGTCTGCAAGTTCTCCGAATCTCAACCCGGTCTTTCCCTCAATCACAGAAAGCGGCACCTGATACGTGCGGAACTCCCCAAAGACGAACTCCAAATCACCCAAATACTCAGCCTGACTGAGAAGGTACGCAGCAACACTAAGTTGCCCTGTAAAGGTATTACGCACGACTAACACCTTCCAAAATTCCCGAGGGATCAGAACACCTCGATACTCAGGATCTGTCTCAGCCAAGACCGGCCCGGTGAATACGCAAACCTTAAGATCATGGGTTCCTGTATTACTCAGGACATAATCCTCAAGACTGAGCCAAGCTCCCCGATTGATCCGACTATGCTGCGGAGCGCAGTTGGTAAAAAAGAAAGTATCCTGCTCTGCCTGCTTAGCTTCCTCACGCGTTTCCCCCCAAGCCGGATCTAAGCGTCGCACCAAATGGCCGCGATCCAATGGGTTATTTCGATAAAGGCCTTCCCCAGTCTGACGATTCTCATGATCCTCAAGTCGCTCATCCAAACGCCAGTGATCCTGACCACGAGGAATCTTATAAAGTAGTCCACCGTTGATATTGCATGCTGTAAAAAATGGAAGACGACGTTCCTTATGCATGACAATGGAAAAATGGGTGTACCGCAGCACACCGTCGTCAGATCCTTGTGCAGGGGCAATCAAATCACGGTCAGGAACAGTTGGCAATGATACAGGGATATCCGCCTGAAGGAAATCAGGATCATAGCCCTCCTTATTTGTGACAGCTTCTACAGGAGGAGGAACTGGTAGATCAGGATTCGGTAATCCAGGGAGTCCTTGAAATGCTACTGACACGCTACCGTTAATTTCCGCCAATCGGGATTTCAACCAACCGACAGAAACAGCATAGTTGCGCACTCTATACTCGCCAGCAAAATGCAGCCCGCAAACTCTTCCTGTCTCCGCATTGAGAACGCAGGAGCCAGAGTTACCACCTAAGGTAGTGCAATCATGAAGAAGACGTTTACCGTCGAAATCCACGCCTTTCACTTTACCGGGACTGAGGCGTTTTACGTTGTAAATCCCATTAAATATCCGTTCCATTCTGAAAAAATCACTACGCGAATCTTGAGCAGGATAGCCAATTACCGCAATATCCATATCAAAACTGGGGTTAGCTCCATCAAGAAGAAGAGGCTCGGGTAGGGTCAGCCCGTCTCCATCAAGCCGGACAAGAGCCATATCGGGCCGAACAGAACTTGACTCCTCAAGAAAAATGACTTCCTTTATTCTGGCCTGAAACTCAGCAGTGCGCTCATGCTCTCTGAGGAAATCCACCTGTACCTGATACGGTCCTCCCGAAGTATGATGCCTGAAAGTAAAATGGTTTCCTATCCGTGTTGCAAAGAGTTCTGCCACATGACGGTTGGTAACCATAACATCTTCATCAATCATCCAAGCCGTACCAATAAATGGACGATACTTAGCAATACCGAGAATCTCAACCCGTCCTACCTTAGGGATAGCCTGTAACAACCCTTCTTTATTCTGTTCAACCCGTTGTCTTACCTCATCAAGCACCGGGGTTTCCCATTCTCCGTCCTGAATCAAAAGAGGTGGTCTACCGATAAACTCAATTATCGCTTCAAGCTGAGTTGTAGGAGCATCACCGGGACTCAATGCAGACTCATTTCCATCAAGTAATACATCAAGATTAACTAGAGATCCGTCAGTTACTGCCGATTCCAGCTCGGTTTTTCCAGACCCGCTTCCAAATCGGTTCTGAATTTCCTCCATCACCTTTTTGTCTGCAAAAATATTTCTAAGATTACTGTGACCATTCATGACTTCTCCTCCATTTTTCAATATAAAATCCATGTTAAGACAGGCTGTGACTTCCTGCCTGTCTCCCGTGATAAACCTTTCTACCTGAAACATGGGAAAGAGGCTTTTCATCTTTCAAGACAAAAAAAACACTCGCAGATGAAAATAATTATCCCTCATTAGGATAAGGGGGGAGTACTGCTAATGTCAAGCAGTACCCTGCCGATATGTCGCACTTTTCCCCCATGCAAACTCTCTATCCCTTCATTCCTGTAGATTTTTTCACTTCTCCTGCATACAAATATCTCTCCTTGCAATTTCCACGACCATACGATAGTGATTGAAGAACCCCTTCTTAAAAAACGGGGGCAAATTCACAAAATCCACCACTGCACCACGGAACCCCATGCGCACCTTTCTACCCCTTTCCTGCTCTTTGTTGCTGACCCTGTTGCTCCAACTCCGTTGAGCGTAAATAGGGGACGTACCACGTTTCACTTCGTCCTCTTTCTCCACCGCTTTTTTAAAGGGCAACGCATCGTATTCAGGCGAAGAACATTCCTGCTGGCTCCGTATAATACTGCTCACCACCTCATTGTTTTCCAACTCAATGTCATACAGCCCATTTCTTCAGCTTTGTTATGATCTCTCGGTCCAGCGGATGATCAGCAATGATCAGAAAATCCCGGTCAGAGTCCTGCCGGGCTGCATTGCGAACACGGGAACCGTGCAGAATTACTTTCGCATCAGG
>MTKO01000030.1 GCA_004028505.1 Candidatus Electrothrix aarhusensis | reverse complement strand
GGCCTGACCGCCGAACACGGACGC
Organism: Candidatus Electrothrix aarhusensis; assembly: GCA_004028505.1. GTDB lineage: Bacteria > Desulfobacterota > Desulfobulbia > Desulfobulbales > Desulfobulbaceae > Electrothrix > Electrothrix aarhusensis. The sequence goes on along the minus strand of MTKO01000030.1, from coordinate 13,520 downwards.
ACCTTCGGTAAAGGAGCTGGTGGCCGCCGAGATCGGCTCTTTATAATGCCGGGTCAGGTTGATCTATGATAGGCGCAACACCCCTGGGAGCCATGACTGTGCGGTAGGCATCCGTGGATGCCCAGGGCCGCGTACATAGCACCGATGGCTGGCAGGTCTTGGCCGGATTAATGGTCAGGGCCTTGCGCTCGCTGATTTCTTTGGGGGTATGTCGTAATAACATGGTATTTCAACCTCGTAATGATCATCTGTAGGGGCACGGCGTGCCGTGCCCTTACGGAATTATTTCCGCGTATGGGATGTAGGGGCGAATCCCTGTGTTTGCCCTGAATTTCCCGAAAAATCGGGCAGGGCAGGCACGGGGACCTTGCCCCTACATGTTCCGAATTATTCCCAGACGTATGTGCCCGAGAGCTGCGGGTTTTCCTGCCAGGGGGCCTTCATGTAACTCCAGACCCTGCTGTTCACCAGACGGTCAATCTCTTTGTAAAAGTTGATCGCACCTTTGAATCCGGCATAGGGGCCGCCAGAATCATAGCTGTGCAGCTGCTTCATGGGCACGCCCAGCTTCTGGATGGAGAATTTTTCCTTAATACCTGCGCAGAAAATATCCGGCTTCATCAGCTCGACCAGCTTCTCAGCCTCGTACTGGTTCAGGTCGTCGATGATCAAGGTACCCTCTTCTAAGTCTGGGGCCAATCCTTCGTAATCCTTGAATTTAAGACCGCCTTCTTCCAACGCCTTCAGCTCTTCTTCACTCTTGCGAGGGCTAAAGCGGGTCTCGTCGGCCTCCACCACGATTTCTTCGATATTCCGACTGTCTGCATCCACCTTAATGTGCGGCAGAACCCGACGGCCCTCGTAGTCATCACGATGACCAAACTCGTAACCGGCAGAAATGGTCTTCATGCCCAACTCGTCAAACAACTCCTTATAATGATGGGCTCTGGAGCCACCCACAAACATCATGCTGTCTTGCCACCGGTACGGGGCAGAATTTCGGTCGCCGCCGCTTCAACATCCGGCATTTCCTCGGCAATCACTGCTTCCACTTTGTCGATCAGCTCCTGATCCTCAAAATAGGCGGCAATCTTACGCAGCGATTTGGCTGTGGCGTTGGCTCCGATGAAGTTCACCTTGATCCACGGAATACCGAACTTAGTCTCCAGCATGTCGGCCACATAGTTGATGGACCGATGACACATAACCGCGTTTAAATCGGCCTGATGAGCTGTGGCGAACTGGTCATAGGTTGAATTGCCGGAAAAGGTGGAGATGTTGGTAATCCCACATTTCTTAAAGACCCGGTCTATCTCGAACCCGTCACCGCCGATGTTGTACTCGCCCAGCAGGTTAATCTTGTATTTCCCCTCGACTGGCTCATCGTTCTCGCCTACGATATGACGGAACACCTGATTATTGGCAATATGATGACCAGCGGACTGGGAAACACCCTTATAGCCCTCACAGCTAAAAGCGTACACATTACAGTCGCCCAGCTTTTCTTTCATCTGCCGGGAAATGGTGTGAATATCATCTCCGATCAGACCCACTGGACAGGTGGCAAACACTGCAATGGACTTGGGATGAAACAGGTCATAGGCTTCCTGAATGGCCTGCTCCAGTTTTTTCTCTCCGCCGAAGATGATATCCTGATCCTGCATATCGGTGGAAAAGCAGTAGTTCATGAAATTTTCACCGTCCGGTCCTTCCGGGCCGGGATCGGTCTGGTTACGTCGGGTCAACCAGGCGTAAAAGCTACATCCGATGGGTCCGTGGACCAGGTTGACGATATCGCGGGTTGGTCCCATGATAACGCCCTTACAACCGGCGTATGTACACCCGCGCATGGTGATGATGCCCGGAATGGTACGGACATTGGCCGTAATTTCCGGCGTGCCGTTTTCCAGGGCCTCGTTAATCATTATCTGCTTGGCGCGTTTACGGGCCACCTTGGGCGGATACTTCTTAATCAGTTCCGCCTTAATATCGGTAGGGTCCCACTGCACCAGTTTTTTTGCTGCTGCTCCCATCTTGTTCTCCTCAAATTTCCTGTTCAGGTTCAGACGATAGCTGCTTCGCCCGATTCCCCGGTCCGAACCCGAACCGAATCAGCTACGGGCAGGATAAATATCTTGCCGTCGCCCGGCTTGCCGGTCTTGTTGGGCGCAATAATGGCCTGAACAACATCGTCGACCTTATCGTCCTCAACCACCACGGTCAGCACTCGCTTGGGATAAAGCTTTCCCTTCTCTCCCAGCACGGCAGCTGCTTCCTCGTAGCCGTTATCAACTCCCTCAAGTACCTTGGGATTGGCGAAACCTTTGCCCCGCCCCTGAGCCTCTCGGGCGAAATAGGCGTCAACCCCGGCATCGCTTAAGGCCTGCTTGGTCTGGTTCATCATATTGATGCGTACCACAGCAATGACTTCTTTCATTACGCGGCCTCCCCGACTGCTCCTTCCTTAACACCGGAACTGATGGTATACACTTCCTCAACCTCGCTGACAAAGATCTTCCCGTCACCAAAAGCGCCTTTCTCGGAAGTCCTGGCCGTATCCATGATGGTCTGGATAACAAAATCTTTATCTTCGTCCCGAACAACGGACATAAGCATCATTTTCGGAATCTCATCATAGGTGACATCACCGATTTTAATACCGCGTTGTTTACCGCGCCCGGCAACGGAATATTTGGTGACCGCTGGAAAGCCCGCATCCATGAGGGCAGCCAGCACTGCATCTGTTTTTTCCGGCCTGACTATAGCTCTGATCATTAACATGAGTTGTTCTCCTTATATATTTACCCGTAGGGGCACGGCGCGCCGTGCCCCTACATTGTGTTGATTCGCCTTAACAGGGCAGGCACGGGGACCTGCCCCTACCGTTTTTTACCCGTAGGGGCGAATCCCTGTGTTCGCCCTTTCATACCGGGCAGACACAGAGGTCCGCCCCTACCGTCCCATGTTTAATTCATCAAACCAAATTCCATGAGCAATGATTCCAGCTCTTCAATCTCCATAGGTGTGGGAATGACGAACTTCTCGTTTGCATCAATGGCCTTGGCCAGACCGCGATACTTATCCGCCTGGGGCACCTCGGGTTTCCATTCAATAACCGTCTTTCTGTTGATCTCGGCCCGCTGTACATCGTTGTCACGCGGTACAAACCAGATCATATGGGTTCCCAGTTTTTCAGCGAATTTCTCGATCATCTCCTGCTCATTATCAACAGCGCGGGAGTTACAGATCAGTCCACCCAAACGTACATTACCGGACTGAGCAAACTTCATAATACCTTTACTGATGTTGTTGGCCGCATACATAGCCATCATCTCGCCGGAGACAACAATATAGATTTCCTCTGCTTTACCGTCACGGATAGGCATGGCGAACCCGCCGCAAACCACGTCGCCCAGTACGTCGTAAAAGGCATAATCCAGGCCTTCGCTCTCCTCGTAGGCACCCAAGGACTCCAGCATATTAATAGATGTAATAATACCGCGACCTGCGCAACCAACTCCCGGCTCAGGACCACCGGACTCAACACACCAGGTTCCGCCGTACCCTTCTTTACGGATGTCCTCCAGTTCTACGTCCTCACCCTCCTCACGCAGGGTGTCGAGTACAGATTTCTGGGACAAACCGCCGAGCAGCAGACGAGTGGAGTCTGCTTTCGGGTCACAGCCGACAACCATAACTTTTCTGCCCAGCTCGCACAGTCCGGCTACGGTGTTCTGGGTTGTTGTAGATTTTCCGATTCCGCCCTTGCCGTAGATTGCTACCTTTCTCATTGTTTTTCTCCGTGTATATAAGAGGATATTGCCGGAATGCCCGGTCCTTTGTTTGCTTTGCGGTAGTGTTGTGCCGCTGTTGCCCCTTATATAGCAAACGGTGTGCCGTTCGAGAAAAAAAGATTTATTTGTTTAAATATCAAAATGATAAGAAACGAATCTGCAAACAGGAGAGACTCTCTGGAATTTTCGTCGAAAACCCTTTTGTCTACATGCTTACAATTAGGTAGGCACATGTCAGTTTTGTTGCAAACAGAAAAGAAACTGCTTTACTTCGGGATGTTTCTGGATACAGGAGGAATGAGGAAAAGAAGGGGGGGATTTCTCAATGGAAAGGTACGTGAACGAGCTAAGCAAGAAGGTTCAGATATAAAAAACCGGGTCACGCGCTAAGCACGTACCCGGTAAATTGACCATAAAAAGAAAAGGGTCGCTGGCATAAGTTGGCGGCCCTTTTTTATTTAACATTATGCCCTACAAGAAACACCATCAACATTGGATAGATTCAGATACAACGGTCCCATCTTCTAAATTTCCAGCGATCATCACCTCTCGAAGCGGTGCTCCCCAATCATCAGAATGCAGCAACTCACGAACTAAGTTAGTTCCAGAGTATCCTTGACGACGCAATTCAGAAAGGTCATTAATAATGGAATTAGGTTCTTCAAATTCTTGCAGGCTATTATCTTTCAATCGAACAGTAACATTTAACATGACACTCCGTTTTTATATTAAATAGGGAATATTTTTTTCAAGCCAGTCATTCACATCGTTTAGCCCAAAACCAATATATGATTCTTTTAAAGAAATAATGTACAACTTATCATTTTTATTAATTAATGGTCTTAACATTCATACCACCTTTTGGTTTGTTATCATACAGCTTTCTCAAGTCATCATATAAAGACATCATGTTATCCATCAAACTTTCTTGTTTGCAACAATTACTTGCACTTCTCAAAGCGATACAATAAATCTCTAACGTGATCACATCGTTGCTATTTGCAAATTTCTTTTCACCCAAAATTTTATTTCGTAATTCTCTATGAATAGAATTAACTTTTTCTGTAAATAATTTTAACGAGTCCCCCTTACATTCTTCTGCAAAAGCACTAGCCAATTCTCCAGAAATTTTTAAAAGTTTCAATTCAAATTCTTCAGATTCACTCATAACCTTTCCTTTTTAATATAACGATGGTCGTGCGTTTTTAATTTCATTAATATTTTTCAAACAAATAAACACTGAACCACCCCAAAATCAACAAAAAACAGCTAATCGATATAAAAAAGTAATCCTTCCGGTATCACAGGCCAAAAACAACCCGCGCAGTGATGCGGGTTACAGGCCGGGGTCGTGGGTTCAAATCCTCAATTCATATAGATAACCCTTTCTCACCAAAGCCTTTAATTCTGAAAAAATATATAAGAAGGCAGGCCAGCCTGACTCTGCTCGGCAACCTACCTGTTCTTCCGTAACTTCTGAAACTTGTACACAGCCCGGTTATGCTCTTTTAAGCTCTTGGAAAAATGATGACTACCGTCATTACGGGAGACAAAATAGAAATAGGGAACCTTGGCCGGAACCAGAACCGCTTTGATGGCTGCCGCGCCTGGATTACAGATAGGACCGGCTGGCAGGGCGGGAATCGCATAGGTATTATAGGGCGTCCAACGCCGGAGATCCGCCTTGGTCAAATTACCGTTGAAATTCTTAATTCCGTAGATGGTCGTGGGGTCGGACTGAAGAGGCATCCCCTTCTTGAGGCGATTATAAAACACCCCGGCAATGACATCTCGTTCTCCGGCTGAGCCGGTTTCCTTTTCCACAATAGAGGCCAACGTCAGCAGCTGATACTGATTATACTTCTCCCCTTGCCCTGTTTGTTCCGTAGTCCCTTGGGCAGCGACCACCTTCCAAACAGCAAAAAAACGTTGCACCATGCTCTTGATGAGTTTTCGTTCATCAACCTCCCCTCGAACCAGGGTATAGGTCTCTGGAAAGAGATATCCTTCTAAAGAGCTCGCCTGAATGCCCAATTCCTTGAGCAAGGCAGCATCCTGACAAAGCTGAAGAAAGATAGCCGGATCCACCCATTTTTCCTCGGCAAAGATGGCAGCGATCTCTGTCATCCTTTTCCCTTCCGGCACAGTGACCCGATAGCGCAGAGGTTGGGCAATATCCAGGAAACGGATCACCTCCAACGGGGTCAACCCCTGCGGCACTTTGAACTCACCGGCCCGCAGGCGCGGCGGATGATCCAGTACATGAAAAAGTCGGGCCAGAACCAGGAAACGAATATCATCCGCAATAATGCCCTCCTGGGCAAGGAGTCCCTGTATCTGACGAACACCTGCTCCTTTGGGAACATGAATAATTTTATCCTCTCTACCCGGAGAAGGGCTAAGGACATAAGCGGCAAACCAGCCGCCTGCTGACAGAGCGGTGATAAGGATAAAAAGAAAAAGAAAAGAGCAGAATGAGCGCATGGAAAAAAGCAGGTAGGGTTCTGTGAAGTTATTTTGGGTTGGTATTACGACGGGATGAGTCTCGTTATATTTTCAACAACCGATACACCGCATCCATATCGATCTCCTGCCGCACCACCGCAGCCAGCCGATCCAAGGCCGGTTCCAGGTCATACTGAGCACCTTGGCCGCTGAACGGCGGCAGCCCCTTGGCTTCTCGCAGCGTATTAATGAACCAGCGGCGAAAGGGATCGGAATCAAAGATACCGTGCAGATAGCTTCCCCAGACCCGGCCTGTCCGATCAGCAGATCCACAGGAGGCACCGTCGGCAAAGGTCAACAGAGATTCCGATACAGTACCACTCCCGGTTCCACCGCTCTTGCTACTGCCGGTTTGCCCATGATGGATTTCATACCCATGTACTGGTTGACCAGATGGGAGATGCTTGCCCTCGCGGCGGATCAGGGTCTTGTCCGCAGCCAACTCCGTGGTCAGATTCAACAGGCCCAGCCCATGCAGCAGACTGCCCGCTTCACCCTCAATCCCGTGCGGATCAGCCACGGTTTTGCCGAGGATCTGGAAGCCACCGCAGATGCCAGTTATCTGGCAACCCTGCTCAGCTAATCCACAAATTGCCCTGTCCAAACCGGTTTGAGAAAGCCAGGCCAGATCAGCAACCACGTTCTTGGAACCGGGTAAAATTACGCCATCCGGTGTACCCAGCTCATCGACCCGACGAACCGTGCGCAGCCAGACATCTTTTTCCTCCAGCAGCGGCTCCAGATCGGTGAAATTGGAGATATGGGGCAGATCAATCAGGACGATCTCCACATGTTCGCCCGCAGGCTCTGCGCTGTCGTAGAGGCCAGCCTTAAAGCTGACTGAATCCTCCTGAGGCAGGCCAAGATTGTTCAGCCAGGGAATTACTCCAAAAACCGGTTTACCGGTGCGCTGTTCAACAAAATCATGGGCATCCGCCAGCAGAGAGGCATCCCCTCGGAAGCGGTTGACCAGGAAGCCTGCCAGCAGCTTGCGCTCCCAAGGAGCCATAACCTCCACATGACCTATAAAGGAGGCATAGACTCCGCCCCGATCGATATCACCCACCAGTAAAGCTGGAGACTGGCTGTATTGGGCCATGCGCATGTTGACAATATCATGGGACTTCAGGTTGACCTCGCCCGGACTGCCTGCTCCTTCCAGAATAATGCAGTCAAAATCCGCTGCCAGCTCATCATAGCTCCGACAGACTTCCTGCCAAGCCTGTTCCTTATAACGGACATAGTCAAGCACCCGCATATTCCCGATGGGTTTCCCTTGGACAATGACCTGACTGCCCACGTCGGAAGAAGGTTTGAGAAGAACCGGATTCATGCGTACATCCGGGTCAAGGCGACAGGCTTGGGCCTGGACTACCTGAGCCCGGCCCATCTCGCCGCCATCTCTGGTTACGTAGGAATTCAGGGACATATTCTGGGCCTTAAAAGGCGCTACCCGTACGCCGTCCTGCAAGAGAACTCGGCAAAGCCCGGCCACCAACACACTTTTACCCACATCTGAGCCTGTACCGAGGAACATCAGAGAGGGCGTTTTTTTGATGCGGGAGCCGCATCCTACGAAACTTCCTGTTTCCTGCCGAGGTAGCAAAATATTCTTTAATGCTGCAACGAGGCGGTTATTTTCCTCTTCCGAACGCACGGCCACCCGGAAATATCGTTCATCCAGTCCCTCATAATTAGCACAAACCCGGATGGCGATTTTCGCCTGCTGTAAAAGCTGATCCGCCAGTTCTGCGGCGGTTATTTTACTGTCCAGCCGAATCAGGAGAAAATCTGCTGCTCCCGGAACGATTTGGAGTGCAGGGATTGCGGCCAGAGCCCGGCATAATATCTCTCGATTCTGTTGAACGACTTCCTGGGTTTTACTGATATAGTCGGTATCACCAATCATGGCCTTGCCAGCAGCCTGGGCCAAGGTATTGACCGACCATGGGGCAAGTTGCTGTTTGATCTTGCAGCATAGCTCCTCGGATGCAGCCAGAAAACCGAGCCGCAGACCGGGCACAGCAAAGAGTTTGGTCAGGGAGCAGAGGGTGATAATGTTTTCCCGGCAGCCAGCCAACGAGGTGTACCCCGTCACAAATCCGGCAAAGGCCTCATCCAGGAGAAAGAGAACTTCCGGGTGCTGATCTGCCAAGGCCAGCAGGGCCTCTCGATCATTCATCCTGCCGGTGGGATTATTGGGCTGTCCAAGAATGACGAGGTCTCCCGCTTGGAGCTGGGCAGCAATCATCGCCAAATTCGGCTGAAAATCATCATTCGGCGATAAGGGTAGCGGCACGACCTCAATATTGGCTCGTTCGCAGGCTTGACGATAATCAATATAGGCAGGAACCGGGATGACTGCCCTCCGTAATCTTTCTATAGGTTGTAGGGGCAGGTCCCTGTGCCTGTCCGATGTACAAGGGCGAACACAGGGATTCGCCCCTACGGTCCTAAGGGCTCGAAGCGTCGCATAGAGCAGATCCGAGGTACCGTTTCCCGGTAAAATCTGTTCAGCAGGAATTTGGTATTGGCCCGCAAGGGCCTGCACCAACTTCGCAGATTCCGGGTCAGGATAATGAACGATATCCTGCATGCGGGCTGCCAGCACATTCCAGAGAGCATTAGGAGGACCAATCGGATTGATATTAGCGCTGAAATCAAGAATGTCTTCTGGCGGGCAACCTCGCCGGGCCGCGATCTCCTTAATATTACCGCCATGACCGCCGGAGGTGCTCTGCTCGCTCATTAGAGCCCTCCCAGCTTGATAACAAAGACAAGAGCAATCACGGCCTCAGTCAGTTCGCAGACCGCACCCAGAGTGTCCCCGGTCACCCCGCCGATCTTTTTGCGACAAAAGAAGGCAAACAAGGCGGTCACGAGCAACACAGCAAAGACCGCCAGAATCCCCTGCGGGCCTGCCGCTGCCCAAGAAATACCGCTCAAGACCAACAGGGCAGCCAAGGCCCTCAGCCGAGCCTGTTGCGTATCAAATGCATCCTTGAATAGGCTACCCAATCCGCCTTCTGACCGCGCATAGGGCAACATGGCCATAAGCAGCAAAATGGCTATACGCCCAGCAATGGGCATCAAAAAAACAGCAATAAAGAGCTGGTCACTCATGGAGGCCAGACAGGCTATCTTCAGGGAGAGGAGCAAAACCAAGGCCATCACCCCCATAGCCCCGGATGCTGAATCCCGCATGATCTCCAGCATCCGTTCTCGGGGGCGGGAACTGAAAAAACCATCTGCTGTGTCGGCCAGCCCATCCAAATGGAGCCCACCGGAAAAGGAGAGGAGGATGAAAACGGTGAGCACCGCTGTCACCGCAGGAGGCAGAACCTGGCTCAGGCACCAGGTCAGGGGCAGAGCCATGCACCCAAAGAGCAACCCGACCAAGGGAAAAAAAGGCACTGCTCGGGACAGGTCATCTTTACTGGTACCGAAATTGCCTGCAAATGGAATTATCGAGAGAAAACGCAGGGCCGCGACAAAGGAACCAATCGTCTTGACGATGCTCCTGTTCAGGAGCTGGCCGGGCCGTGGTGCTTCCGGACTTTTTCTCTGTTCCGACCCGCTTCTTTGTTCGGGACTACTTTTCTGAAACCGTGATGTTTTCTTTCTGCGCCGATTGCCGGAGCTACGCCTGTTCAATAAACTCATTTGGCTGGTGTCCCGGTTACCCCAGCATCGGCAAAGGTGGCCACCTCGGTGAGCACAGCCACCGCCGCCTCAACCACATTCATGGCTAAAGCAGCCCCGGTTCCCTCGCCGAGACGAAGGTTGAGATCCAGCAACGGTTTACAGCCGATTTTTTCCTGCATGATAGTGTGCCCCTGCTCCACCGAGCGATGGGCGCAGATGATATAATCCCGCACAAAGGGTTCCAGCTTGCAAGCGATCAGTGCCCCGGCTGTGGAAATAAAGCCGTCCACCAGCACCGGCTTCTGATGAGCCGCAGCCCCAATGATCAGGCCAGCAATACCCCCAATTTCATAGCCGCCGACCTTGGCCAGCACGTCCAGCCCGTCCTCGGCATTGGGTTTATTCATTTGAAGGATACGGGCCAAGATCTCTTTTTTATGCTCCAACTGATCGTCATCAAGACCGGTTCCCCGCCCGGTCAGCTGGTCCAGGGTTTTATTGGTCATGGCGGCGACAATGGCTGTGCTGGCCGTGGTATTACCGATCCCCATATCACCGGTGGCAAAGATATCCACCTCTGGTGCCAGCCGCTCCGCCACTTCAATACCTACCTCCACAGCCATCACCGCCTGGGTTCGGGTCATGGCCGGTCCGTGGGCCATGTTTTCGGTTCCGGCAGCAATCTTTTTGGAGATAATTTTACCCTGTTTCACTAAAGCAGACAGGTCCCCAGCACAACCCATATCGACCACAGATACTTTGGCCCCGGCTTGACGGGCCAAGGCGTTAATGCCTGCGCCGCCATTCACGAAATTATGGACCATCTGGGCTGTGACCTCGGAGGGATATTTGGACACTCCTTCTGCGGTGACCCCATGATCGCCCACCATAATCACCACCCTTTTTCGCTTCACTGGCGGATGCATGGAACGGGTCATCCCGGCCAGATCCACGGCCAGATCCATGAGATCTCCTAAAGCCCAATGGGGCATGGTCAGCTGCTCAAGCCGGGCCGTGGCCTTGTCCCGGTACTCGTTGTCTTGCGGGAAAATTTTACGAAAAGTGGCTTCAAGATAATCAACGTTATCCTGTCTGTTGGGCTGGTATGTTGTCGGCATGGTCATTGAATGTGGTGTAGGGGCAAGACCTGCGTGCCTGCCCTGTTTTTCATAAACAATTCAAGGGCGAACACAGGGATTCGCCCCTACAAGAAAATGTATGATACGGGACGTTCGGTTATTTAAACCGCATCGGGATTCCGCAACTTACCAGAAAAACTTGATCAGCAAAAGCAGCAATTACCTGATTGCAGCGTCCGACCAAATCACGGTAGCGCCGGACCAGGGGATTATCCGGGACAATACCCAGTCCCACCTCGTTGGTAACCAGGAAAACCCGTCCTTGATGATTGTGGGCGGCACGGGCCAATTCTTCGGCCAAGGCGGAGATTTGATCCTCACTAATTTCCTGCTCTTGCTGTTCAGCCTCGTACATTAAATTGTTGATCCAGAGGGTGAGGCAATCAATGAGGACAGTGGTTCCGGCGGGGGTGCGCTCTAGTTCTTCGGCGAGACGGAGGGGGACCTCGGCGGTTTGCCAGCCCAGACCTTCCCGATCCTGCTGGTGCCTGTGGATGCGCTCATCCATTTCCGGATCAATGCGGGGACAGGTGGCTATGAAGAGGCGGGGGGCGTTGATTTGCTCGGCTTGCTGCTGGGCAAAGGCGGATTTGCCGGAGCGGCTGCCGCCGGTTATGAGGGTGAGGTCAGCACCCCAAACAGATCTTTCTTCTTCGTTTTTTTGCTGTTTCGTTTTCATCAACATCTCGTTTTGTATTCTCAGTACGCAAGCTTTTAAGACAGCGCAAATAAGTTAACCGGGGATTCTACTTGTCCTTTTCACCATCTTCAATCAAATATGCTGTGAGAGCAAAATGAATTTCGGGGCATAGACGGCCCAAACAGCTCGCCGAATCATGCGGTTTGCGGGATTGGAGGTAGAGCTGACAGGGATTTTTTCGGAGGAATGAATAAGGGAAAGGATGTCCCTCAGGAATATAAAACGCCGGAGATACATGACTTTGTTGATAAATAGATACTACTATTTTAATACCTCGACGGAGGCGGCAGACTCAGGCATTGCCGACAATATTATTGAAGAGAGAAATATTAATACCGAAGCGATGGGCAGCCTGTTTCCACTTCAGATCATCCGGGGTGTCAAAGAGGACATGCATATCACCGGGCACGGTTAGCCAGGAGTTATCCATCAACTCGATCTCCAACTGGCCTGGCCCCCAACCTGCATATCCCAGCAAGAACAAGTAGTTCTCTGGCCCCTCGCCTTTAGATATTTTCTCCAGGAGCTTTGCTTCACGAGAGAGATAAATATCCGGTGTGACTTTGAGAGACTTGCCAGCCTCGGCGTCCGAGTTGTACAGAATAAAACCCGCCTCCATTTCCACTGGGCCGCCATTATATACAGGAGGCAACGGTCCTTCCGGCAGAGGAATATTGGTGCCAAGCAGCACCTCCATCATGGATATTTCCTCATTCGGCTTATTAATGACCATCCCCATCGCACCTTCTTGATTATGTGCGCACAGCAAAATGACCTGTTCCTGAAATCTTGGGTCAGGCATCTGCGGTGTTGATATGAGAAAATGTCCGCTTAAATCTTCCATTCTGTGCTCTCCTTCACGGTTCTTTAGATATCTTCATGTTAGCATTGCTTATGATTGACAGTCAAGAGGGAACTTGTAAGATAGAAAGAACAGAAAAAGTGCAAAAGTAAAACAGTGGATATTGAACAATATACGTAAGATCGGAGAGGAACTATGGGAGAACGCTACACAGCAGCCCTGTCGACTAATCTACAGAAAGCAGTGCAATGGATAGGAAAAATCATGCGGGAGCACCCAGAAGAGCAACGCAATAGAGTCGTCAATGATGCCCAGCTTCGTTTTGATCTGACACCGGCGGAAAGCGAGTTCTTGAATCATAATTTCGGAGATCTGGCTGTCGGCAACGAAAAAAACAACGGGTGAACCGCTCCAGTGTATTCGCCCTCACATTCCACCCATATTGCCGAAAAAGTCAAAGGCATTGTCCAGCGAATAACCTACCATAGCCAGGATAACGGCTGGTCCGTGCTGCGGGTCAATCCCTTTGATGCCGTGGGCGAGACGGTCACCGTCACAGTCCATCAGATGCAGGTCTTTGCCGGGGCCACTATGGAGTTCTCCGGCTCCTGGACCGTCCACCCCAAGTTTGGGCGGCAGTTCAAGGCGGACGAGGCCACAGAGCTGAAACCGGCTTCTGCCGGGGCCCTGGAGAAATATCTCGGTTCCGGCCTGATCAAAGGGGTTGGCCCCAAGACCGCGCAGAAAATTGTCCGTCACTTTGGCAAGGAGACCCTAGAGGTCTTTGAGGAGCAGATCGAACGCCTCACCGAGGTGCCCGGCATTGCCAATAAAAAACTGTCGTCCATCAGCGCGGCCTGGCAGGAGCATCGGGCTATCCGAGATGTGATGCTTTTTCTCCAATCCCACGCATCTCCACCCTCTTTGCCGTACGC
>MTKO01000135.1 GCA_004028505.1 Candidatus Electrothrix aarhusensis | reverse complement strand
TCAACATAGACATGTTTCACCTGCCTGCCTTGACCGGTACTGTTGTCGCCGAAATCCCAGTTATAGGCAAGGATACTGCCGTCCGCATCAACCGAGCCCGAGGCATCAAGCAGGACTTCCTTGCCCGGCTCGACCCGAGCAGAGTCTGCATCCGGGCAATGGGCGGACTGTTGACGGTTACGGTCAGAGAGTCGCTGTGGCTCGCGCCATCGTTATCAACAACAGTCAGGCCGACCTGGTACTGACCGGGCTGCTCAAAACGATGGGAGAATTTCTCGGCCTTGTATTGCTTGTACTTCTGGTTCTGCACCTGCCAGATAAAGGAAGTAATTAAGCCGTCCTGATCCAAAGAACGGCTGCCGTCAAAATGCACTGTGCCGCCCGGCGCAATGATCTGATCCGACCCGGCATCAGCAACCGGCGGCGCATTGACTCTGATTTCCTTTTGTGTTGATTGCACAGCACTGGCGCAGCCTGAAGCGTCTGTCACCCGCAGCTGGGCCGTATACGTGCCTGGTAGAGGATAAACATGCTCGACTGTCCTGCCCTCACCCTTGCTGCCATCACCGAAATCCCATGTATACGAGATAATAGCATCATCTGCATCGCTGGACGCCGAGGCATCAAAAAGAACCTGACTGGTATTGACGACCTCTGGCATGGTGATCACCGGCACCGGCGGAGCTTGATTCGCACAGCTTGGTCACAGAATTGTTCGGCATTGCCCACCCCGGAATCATCCACAGCCGTCAGTCGCACCGTATAAAGGCCGGGTTCTGCATAGGCGTGCCTGACCTGTTTGCTCTGCCCTGTTGCGCCGTCACCGAAATCCCACGTATATGCGCTGATACCGCCGTCTGCATCACGGGACTTTTCCGCGCTGAAGCTGACCGGAACACCGGCAGCGGCCACCACAGACGAAGTAGTAATGACCGGTTCAGGAGCGGCATTGATAATGATCGTGCCCACCGCCTCATTGGTGCTGTTACTGAGATCGGAATCATCCTCTACCTGAAGCCGAACCGTATAGACACCGGGCTGCTGCCAAGTATGTCTGACCGTCTCCCCGCTTTTCGGCTCACCTTGTTTGCCTTTTTCGCCGAAATCCCATCTGTAGGCTGTAATCGAGCCGTCGCTGTCCAAGGATTCTCCCGCATCCAGTAGCACTTCCTCGCCTGGTGCTACCACCTGCTTGAAGGTGAATTTCGCCAAGGGCGCTGCGTTGACCAGGATGCTGTGGTCGGCCTGATCCGTGGTGCATAAACCCGGCCCATCATCTTCCACCAGCAGCCTCACCTGATACAAACCCGGACGGGCAAAGCTGTGCTTTCGTACAGGGCTCTTGTCCTGCTTACCCTTTCGGTCTTTGCCAAAAAACCAACGATAGCGAATGATTTTTCCGTCAACATCAACGGATGCGCTGCTGTCAAAACGTACTTTTTCGCCGGGAGCAGCACTGACCGGGGCGTTAATCCGGGCCGTGGGCGGCGCATTGATGATCACCGGGACGTCCAAGTGGGCCTGATTAGCGACAAAGCCAGAATCGTCCTGCACCGTAAGAGCAACCGTATACTTGCCCGGCTGCTGAAAATCATGGGTGATCCTGTTGCCTGTGGCGATGCTGCCGTCTTTAAAACGCCATTGAAAGGCAAGATGCTCATCATCTTTATCCACAGATCTGAAGGCATCCAGCACAGCTTCGTTACAAGCAGCCAACGGTTTCACCCTGACTTTCGGTTTCGGAACATGATTGGCAGGGGCAAGAAAAGGCGGCAGTTCCAGGGGAATTTCTTTACCCTGATCATCTTCCAGCCAGAGCTGGACATAGTTTACCTTGACCGAGGAGAGCAGCACAGCTGCGGTGTTGCCCTTCTCCTTATCAAGCAGAGGGACTCGGGTAAACTTTATTGCTTTGTCTTCTGAGGCATTAAGCGGCACCTTGGGACGAAACGGAGAGGAAAAAGAGATACGTCCACCATAATTGACTGTATCAGCGTCAAAATTGGTAATATTGAGCGAATTGCTTGTTGCAGGCACAATAAAACGGATTTCCGTATTCAGAGACGGAGCATCCGGCACCTGTACATTGACTGCTGGAGAAAAAAGACGGAGACCGGGAATCGCAATGTTGTTCGTTTCATCGGCGGAAATGAACACCTGAAACTTGTTGCTGCCTGGGCCGGAAATGCCGTCCACAACAAGCTGAAATAATACTCGCCCGTCCGGGAGGAGCCTACCATCTACAGGATTCAGTGCGGCAATATTGCGCCAGTGGCTGTCGTAAAAGGGATTTTCTCCCAGCTCCAAAGAGGCCAACGGAGACTGTTCCGGCAAGGGTTCTTCGATCCCGCGCAGGTTCTGCTTGATGTTCCCACCGCCGTACACCAGATACCGCACCTTGGAATCCTTATAACCAAGATCCAGTTCACCGCCAAAATCAGCATCAAAAATACGGACAAAGAGTTTATCGTTATAGATGCTGTCCACGGAAAAGAAAAAGACAAAACGCTGAAAATTTTCCTCCGTGACTTCCGGGCCGGTGGTGATGAAAAAGTTTTGTTTTTCTGCTGCTGACGCATTGGCAAAAGACAGGAGCAGTAGCAGTATGATTATTATGAAGTAACGCATAAAGGCTTTGGGAGCAAAGGAGATGTTCTGGCAAGCTGATAGGAATTTTTTCAATTTCATTTCTTTTTTCATGTTACTACGCAGGTGAGTTCTACTGCATCTGTAAATGCAGATGCAGTCTCTCCCGTTTGATTTCAGTACGCGTCGTAATACAGCGTGAAGATATTACGATCAAGAGTGCGGACGCTCCAGTTGTTCTCGGCAGCTGTCGTGAATTAGCTAACTTTCTTTTCATCATTACCAGCCGGTGTTTTTTGATACTTCAGCTTGTTGATTAAAAATGCGGTTAACCGAGAGACGGAAGCTGAGTCCTTACTCCACCCGGCTTCGAATAAGGGAGCACAAAAAATCGGGTGTTGAGGATCAAACTCTGGAGGTGATTTCAGCAGGCGCAGTATCGAACGAATAGACTGCCGATTGGGTAGGAACATATTTGTATTTGTCTTGAACCAAACAATCACTTCATCTGTTGATTGAGCACTGAAGATAGTTAGAGCACTATTATCCTCTTGTTTTTTAATATTTTTTAATCTTTTTCTATAAACACACTCTTGATATCTACTGAAAACCAAAGCTGCTCCAAACAAGGAAAGGCATCCTGAAGGGATATAAAAGTCTTTATTTAAATCTAGTAAAAATACAACAATTAAACCTGGCAAGGTCATAAGAGGTATAGTTAACAGAGCAAGAAAAAAAACAAAAATATCTTTTTTATCTATTGATATAGAAATATTATCAATCCCTATCAAAGAAGCCATCCTGTTATTTTTTCTATAAAAAAACAAAAAAATAAAACGAAGCATAAGGATAGAAAATAAAATACCAAACAAAAAACAAAATAATATTATAAAATAATTTAAAGAAGCTATTTTAAATGGTATTGAAAAAAGATATTTGAAGATGCAAACAACAACATGATAGAGTAAAGAGAAGTCACTTTAAAAAGAAACAATAACCCATATTTTTCTTTTTCATTAAGAATGGACCTTGATATAGGTATCAATATAAAAAAAATATTTTTGTCAAAAGAAATTTTTCCCATAAAATTCATTTTTCTTACAGATAATGAACGAGAAAATATAAATGAGGAACCTACTGAATCAGGAAGGCTTGATGATAGAGCCTCTAATTTGAGAATGTCAGCTTGGCATTTGGCAACTAAAACTTCATCACTCAGACGACCTCGCAACCACTTTGCCAAATTTTCGGGAATCTCATTCAAAAATCTTACTTTCTTGAATGCAACATCTCGCATAGGGTCTGAGCCATACTCTACTGCATAGGTCAAGCATTCCACCAGAACGTCTTGCGGTAACATCCCCCCTGTCTTCAACACCATCACACGATCATATTCATCTCCATCACGCCAACGAAGTCCGAGCAATGCCGCAGTCTGTTTTGATATCCCTTCTGGAATTTCACGTATCCTTTTGCTGAACCCTTCCTGTAAAAGATTCAACAGAGAGACCTCAATCTTGTCATCCCATTCATAATAACTTAAATGACCGCCGAATTCAGGGAGGATGGGAACAGGTTCCTGAGCCTGAGCGTACTCCTTAAGTAATTGTTCTGCTTCTTCCAGTATGCCGGTGATTACATCAAGGGGCTGTGTCTGGAGCAGGGTTACAGTGTATTCGCGCCAGCGAAGGTTGGTCAATAGCTCACGAGGTGGAATAACATCTGGATTCTCAGACAGGTAATGAACGAACAGAGTTTCATGATAACGACGATGAGAAAACGTAAAACGACGATCGCCGGATCGGGCCTCCTGAACGTCGGAACGAGCAATCTTTACATCAATCAGAGCTGCAAGAAGGTTTTCAAGATGATCGATAGCATCTCCCCGCTTTGCTAAAATCTCGGCAATTTCGTCCTGACTTGGGGCAAGGCTCAACTCTGTATTTTCGGCAAACAACACCGCGAGTTTTGTTGCCCCCTGTAAAAGTTGCTCTGGGGTAAGTGCGTATCGTTTCTTTGTATAATCCGGGTCTCTGTATGCCAGCCGTTCAATATGCCTACTGAGCAAATCATGATCATTGATCGGAGCAGCATTTTCCTCTTTCACATATCGGCACAGCAAGGTCAAGAAAAGCGGATTATTGTGGATTGAGCTTTCGTTTGTGGCAAGATGTCGACGGACAATTTCTTTCTGCTGCGGTTTTAAAAACGAATTACCGATCAATTCTTCTTTCTTTTGCGAATTCAAAGGAAGGATACGGAATTTCTGCCAAGGAAGAGTTTCCGGTCCCTTGAATTCCCGTGATGCTACAACACCACGGCAGGAACTCATGCCTGCTAAAAATTGGCGAATTGCTTCAGAGTGCTGTTGTATAAGTTGACTCCCTGTAGGCGCATGAAGAACAGCAGGAATTTCATCAAAGGAATCAAAGAGGAAGAACCAAATACCTTTCCGGCGATATTCATCCCAATTTTCACGAATATAGTCTACCGTGTCGGCATCTCCGCGTCGGATATTATCCAGTACGAATTCTCTGATAAAGTCCGAAGTCAGCTTTTCCGATGCAACAGATGGGAGTTCTTTCAGGTTGATATACAGCGGAATTCTTTCTGATGCGCCACTTGATTTGATTGCACGTTCCGCAAGTTGGTGGGCAAGATGACGCAGGGCAACGCTTTTGCCGCTTCCCGGAGAACCAACCAGTAGCAAAAACTGTTCGGCACTTCTGTCGATAGATTTTATCAGAGACGGCTCCTTTCGGAGGCCGGAAGTTTTTTTCCTGATTAATCGATTGAATGCAGAGGTATAATAATATCCTTCTGCCTCAACTTCTGCTTCCAAGTCAGTAAAAAACTGATCATTCCAATTTTCCGCTTTTGCAATGCTTGCTAAATCACTTCTCAGTACGCCGCAGAACTGTTGTCGTTGACGAATTTTTGCCTTCTTTTCAGCGGAAATAGCAACGGGAAGCCCTAATTTTGTCCATTTATCGATGAGTTCTATCATCTCATTCAGGACATATTTCAGAATCCGTATAAGAATATAGATCGCGACAAGCCATATAATCACCCTTGCCAGCCAACCTTCCGGGGAATTCCATTGATTAATATTTATCAGCCATTCGAGTAGTTTTGATGGCCAATCTGCGGGAAGGATATCTTTCATAATTATCTGTTATTTTTTGGTAGCACGTTGGCCAACACCCGCTGAAACGCAACCTTGGCAAAGGGCTTTTCAAGAAAATCGTTCATGCCCGCATCCGTGCAGCGCAACCGATCTTCCGCCGCCACATTGGCGGTGATAGCCACAATCCACGGCTGTTGGTCAGCGGCAACTTCCGCTCGGATACGCCGAGTTGCCTCAAGTCCGTCCATCACTGGCATATTGACATCCATAAAGACGAGGTCATACGCGGTTTCGCCAACCATTTGCAGAGCCTCCGCGCCATTTTCAGCAAAATCAGCCACCAGATCGAACTTTTTCAGAAAAGCGCGGATCAGCATCTGATTGCCCCGGTTATCATCCGCTGTCAGAATGCGCAAGGCTGGTTTCTCCCCGCCGGACTCAATTTCCATATGGTTCTGCTCCTCTGCCTGACAAGGCACAACTGTGGGTTTGCATGTCCGCTCGCAGATCAGAGCATGCACAAGCTCCTTTATGGTCAGCGGTTTATTGATCACATCCGGTTCAATACCCATTGACAAAAAACATTCATGTTCCGCCGCATGAACAGGGTACGTCAGCAGAATAGGCGGCCTTGGCAACATACTGACAAGCTGCTTGAGTCGCTCCTGTCCCTGCTTATTCAGCCGATCAAGAGCAGCATCGTCAACAAGGATCAGATCAAGTTGCGCAGGCATATCTGCCCCCTCAAACTGGTCAACTAAAACAGACAGGGGGTGTAGGCCGAGAAACTGCAATGTCCTGTTCAAGGCCTGCTCCAAAGCAGAATTGCAAATCAGGAGGAAGATACGCTGCTCAAAAAACTCAGGCATTGGCAGGTCCATCCAGTCTGCGGGTTGCTCTTTCGCAATCCGCAGGGGCACTGTAAAGGAAAAGCAGGTACCTTTGCCCGCTTCACTTTTCACCTGTATGCTACCGCCCATCAACTCGGTCAGCTGGGCACAGATATTCAGACCAAGGCCAGTGCCGCCGTATTTACGGCTGGTTGAGGATTCAGCCTGGCTAAAGGAACGGAAAAGTTTCCTTATATTTTCCTCAGCAATGCCGATACCGGTATCGCGAACGCTGTAGACCAGCAGCCCCCTGCCCTCATCTGCACAAACCGAAACCTCCACTTCGCCCTTGTCCGTGAATTTCAAACTGTTGCCTACCAGATTAAGCAGCACCTGCTCAATGCGGGCAGAGTCGCCGATGATCCGGCAAGGAAGCCGAAGATCAATGTCAGCGATGAGTTCAACACCGCTTTCTCCGGCCTTAGGGCTCATCAGGCTTAAGACCTTTTCCACGCTGCTCCGGAGCAGGAATGGACGTTCCTCCAGCTCCATTTTTCCGGCTTCAATTTTGCTAAAATCAAGAATATCATTGACGAGGCGGATCAGACTGTTGCCGCAGGCATGGATGATCGAAGTAAAGTTATGCTGCTCTTTATTCAGCTTGGTGTCCAGCAAGATCTCAGACATACCTATGATACCGTTCATGGGAGTCCGGATTTCGTGACTCATAAAGGCAAGGAACTGGGCCTTTGCCTGTACGGCTTCTTCCGCTGCCTCTTTTGCCTCGCACCAAGCATTTTCCGCCCGAATAATGAAGCGGAAAAAAAACCAGGAAAAGAGCACAGAGAACACAATACTGAGAACAAGAGAAACAGCGATATTGATCAAAAAATCATGCCGTGCCTCCCGGACTAAGGCATAGGACGCATCGCGGCGACCGACCAGCACCGCTGCAAAATCCACTGACTTTGCTACATTATAGTTTCCTACATAGCTTGTTCCTGCATAATTAAAGGGTTCCAACTTCGAGACTCTGGCCAAAGCAGTATGGCGCAGACTGGCGGCAATATCATCGACTAAAACGTAAGGAAGCTTCGCTCCGAGCTTAAACGGGGCCTTGCTGTTGGCATACAGAACCGTACCCTGGGCATCGGTAATATAAATTTCCGCAAACTGATTTTCCATCCCCACGTTTGCGTCTTGGCCGATTCTTGTCAGGACGTCTGATATCTGAAAAATGCAACGCACTTGTACTGCATGTCCGGTAGGATCAATGACGGAAAAATCCATGGGCAGAAAGACCTCAGTACGGAGGTCAATTCGAATGAAAACCGGTGCGCAGATCGCCGTTTTCCCCGACCTGTAGGGAGTGCAGGATTCAGTCAGCACCTTGCCAATCCCATCCTCATCAGCAGCAGACAGTCGTGCGATTTTTTCATCTTTCAGAAGATAGAGAGACAGTCCGTCGCGGCGCAGCACCATCGCCAACATATCCTCGGACTGATGAAACAACGTATTCAGCAAACTGTCCCGCTCCATTGAATCCACATTCTCAGCAATGATACTGGTAAACTGATCAATATTTTCCTTCCAGGTCAGTGTGTTCACCTGATTAATCTGAAGCGTGATCTGTTTGGCAAGAAGGAAAAACTCATTATTGAGCGAGCTGGTGAATTGGTTTTCCACATTGCGGAGCAGCTTCCAGGCAATAATACTGTAGGGGAGGATGCCGACCAGCAGAAAAGAAAGAAGGAAGGCATTGAAGAGCACCTTTTTATTAAAGCGGGACAGTCGCATGGAAGACGGTTCCTGCGGCGAAACAGAAGATTCGGGTATTTTCATTCTCTCATACCCTCGACAGGCTCAAGACCCTCAGCATAATATTCAGCAGTATTGCCAAGCATGTCCTGCACCCGAATTTCCCGTACTTTCACCCTTCCAGTCACGCCAGACAAAACAAAGACACTGCCAGTAAAATCGGTGCCATTTTCTCCTGAACGCTTGAGAATCCCTTTGAGAAGCGTCCCGTTGACCTCGACAAGAAAGGAACCGCTGCGTGCAGTACCTACTCCGGCATCATCAATCCGAACGGTAAGCCGCACCACTTCACCCCCTTTTGTTTGAGGCGGTGAAATGTCTTTACGGAGGATTTTCGGCGGCTGCGAATCACGTAGAACCGTCTCCTTCCAAGAACTCCGGTTGCCTGCCACGTCTTGGGCATCAAGCCACAGTTCGTTAGGCCCCTCAGCCAACGAAACAACTTCTTTAAACCTCCTGTCCGATAACCTACCCGACAGCACCCTGCCGTTGAGGGTAATGATTGTTCCCTCTTCGGAAACCGTGCCGCTCAAAGTGACCTGCCCGTCAGCCGTTGTCTGCGCAATATCGTTAACCTTGATTTCAGGGGGGTGCAAATCAACAACGACCTGGAGACGTAGCGTATCCTTTTGCCCATTTGGGCCGGTAGCCTCCACATCAAGAGTATGTTCCCCTTCACTGAGATGGAGCAAATGAGTAAAGACACCGCTGGCCCGTACCGGAGTTTTGTTGATCCGCAGGCGTGTACCGGGCAGCAGCCGACCAGAGATGGCCACTTCCTCGGTTCTGCTGATAATTTTCTTCGGGCTGTCAAGCTGGAGGAGCTTATCCTCCGGCTGGCGGCTTACTGTGCGCTCAATCGTACTGACATTGCCTGCCAGATCCGTCGCCACGACACTGATCACCATCTTTTCGTCGCTGAGAGGAACTGTATATTGAAAATGACCGGTATGGTCTGGCCTGACCTCCTGACCGTTGATCTGCAGCAAGGCCTCTTGTTCCACCTCACCGCGCACTTCAATTTCTTTGTCCGCAGTCGATATATCCCTGCCCGGAGAGTGCAGCACAAGAAACGGTGGCTGCTTATCAGGATCAACATAAAAATTCAACGGCTCTGAATAAGGCCCGAGACACCCGTCCTGATCAATTGTTTTAATCCTGAAATAATACACTCCAACGGAAGCGGCCTCCCACTGAAAGCGCTGTGTACTGATCTTCTTCGAAAAAAGCTGGTCCGAAAACGTTGATTTCCTACTAATTTCAATCTGGTAATACCGGGCACTTGCAACCGGCTCCCATGCAAAAACAATCTCTGAAACATAGAGCCTCTGGTCAGGTTCGGGACTGAGGACTTCGGGAGGGGGAAGGAGTGCTTTTGGTATTGTCGGCTGATACCCAGGGACAATTTTAGTTCCCTGGTTTTTTTTCACCGTCACCTGTCCGCCTCCGGCACCGACATCTATTTCACCGTCATAATTGGCAATTCTGGCAACATTTTTTTTATCGAGGGAAGCGAGAAAGTTAAGTGAACGGATATCCGTGGTGATATTAGGCAGATTTACTTTAAAGCGTTTCTGCTGACTAAGCGAGGCAAGATGGACCAGAATGTCCCCCTCGAACATGGACACGCTGTTGCTGTAGGAAGAGCGAATGATATTCTTTTCCATACTACCGATAACGACCAACGCATGCTCATCCAGAGAGAGCTCACTTTGATCACTGAATGTAATCCGGCAACGTGAGTCTGCCAGGGTGCGGACCCTTTCCCGTTCTTGCAGTCTCTGCTCCAGCTCGGTCTTCTGCCAGCGCGAAGCACCGGGTGGGCGATTCTGCACAGTGCCTGATTTGGCAGTTAACCATGCTTCTACGGAATGAGTCTGCGCGTTTTTCGCCTTGTTTAAAGCTGCCAAAGCCCTTGCCTCTGCCTGGATGGCCTGCTCTACGGCCTCCTGTAAATGGCCCTCCTGCTTGAGGTACGAGGCCTGCTCCCGCAGGCAGACTGCTGCGGCAATTTCTTTCTCCGCCAGCAGGGCTGCTCCCTCGCGATTGGCTTGGCTCAAAAGAGATGTGGCACGCTGAAGATGTTGGTGTAACCTGTTGTACAGGCCCACAGGAATAAGCAAAGATGTGCCTAGGGAAGCCGCATCAGGATGTTCAATCCCGTTACAGCGAAGGATGACTTGCCAGGCATCCCCGTCGCCGAGCAAGCGTTCACTAACCTGCCGCAGGGATTCATCCGCACCGAGCGTAATTCGAATGTCATCCGCATCGGAAGCGGCAAAAGCAGTCGTACACGGAAGAAAGCTTGAACAGAAAAAGAGAACACAGGCAAGCGGGAGGAAAATAATTTCTTGCCCAGAGAGCATCTTAATACTCAAGATAAACCGATGCCCCATATTACCTCCGTGCAGCATATTTTTACATTTTCCGACGTGATACTCCAAATTCATCATGTCAAAAAATATCAGACTCTGTATCTTATATCAAGGCTCTATCGGCACACCAGGACAAAACAAATAAAGTAACCGCATGTATCCAAGGCAAAAATGGCCTTGTTCCTCTCTACAAATCAGAGAGTTACTGAGGGGATAATAAGCCTACGTGATGATTTTCAGAGTGAGCCAAGGGACGACAAGAAAGAAGAAGGTGAAGAATTTATAGAGGCTGAGCAAGAGAAGTCCGAGGTTGATCAGTATGCCAGAAGAGGCAGTGAGGGCGTGGCCTCTATGTAGTGATGAGCAGAAACGGTGAAGGTTAACGCCGAGTTTGTAAGGTGCGAAGCGCACCTTACGTAACTCAGGGCTTTATCTCCTTACTCCCTCACCTTCTCATCCTCCTGACCAGCATCTTTGATCGAATTATCCTCATTCGCCTGATTTTCATCCGCCTGCTTCTCAGCAGTCTGCTGCGGAGCAACGTCCCCCTTCTCCTTGTCCGCTTCTGCATATGCAATCGCCAGGGTGTTCAGGTACCGTGAGTTTTTCCACCCATCCTGTTCGCATGCACGAGACGCCACCTTAACGGCCTCATCGACATCGCGGATAGCAGGATCCAGGTCAGTTGCTAAAATCCAAGCAAGTGTGTTCATGGCAGGCAGGTAGCCAAGATCGGCTGATTTTTTTATCCATGATATTCCCTTTGCCTTTCCATCCTCACTCTTCATAAGGATAACACCGTACATGAGTTGCACTTCAGGATCGCCAGCTTCAGCTAGTCCTTCCATCGTTACAGTTTCAAGAAGAGAATTTCTTGATTGCCATGCGTCTGACCACGGCATATAAGTAACGGAGAGAACAACCATTGCCGCTAGGACTATCAACACAACACTGCATGCTCTGACATAAGCGCGGACCACAAAAACCATGCCGACACAAAGTCCAAACACGAAGCCTGCGACGTGTGCTGCATTAGCGACGTTCCAGAGGCCGGTGGATGTAAGAATGATGCAAAGCACAAGCCATCCGAGCAACCATTGTATAGTCCTTACGTCAACGATTTTCAGATACTCAGGATGTACACGCCGCGCTACAACACTAAACCCGAACATCGCATAGACGACACCGGAGAAGCCAACACCCGTCTGGTCCGACAACAGCAGCTGGGCTCCAGCACTGACGATAGCAGCAGAAAGGATAAAGAGCAGGTACCTCTTGCGCCCCATACTCGGTTCAAGAATGCGACCGAAGTCCTTAGCCCACCACATATTAAAGAGGATATGCCAAAAATCAAAATGTACGAATGCCGCCGTGATAAGTCCCCATACTGCACCGGTCCAGATACGGAGCTCTCCTGGAGTTACGGCAGTTACGACCTCTTTGTAATACGGCAAATTCTCAGCAAAATTCAGGTATGCCCAAAGACTTGTACAAAGAAAGATCACAGCATAGGTGATCCACGGGATTGCATGACGCTCAGGCACTGCCTCTGTCTGCTCGCGACCAGTTTGAAGTTCAACGTTATTTGACAATACTGCCTCGTCCATACCAAAAGGCTCCCCAATAATTAATGCTCTTGTTTCTGCACAATTCCAACGTGCGTATGCATGTATATTCAAAAAAAGATAGCCGTCTTTGAGCTCCCCTGCAAGGATTTTACTTTTATTCACACATCAAAAAGAGAACGCGATATGAACAAATTTATTTTAACAGCCTTGATTATTGCCTGCTGTAGCGAAACTACTCTCGCTGCTGAAAAAGTTAAAGGAACCTTTAAGGTGGATCAGGCATGCGAGGCCTATAGCTCATTCAAGAAAAAAAAGAATCCTGGCCAGATTCACATCAAACCGGGCAAAATCTATAATGCAGTTGAGATCAACACCGAAAAGGAATGGGACTGGATCCGGGTTGCAATGGGAAAAAAGAACGATGATCTCCGCTGGGTTTCTAAAGAATGCGGCACGGCGAAGATTACGGTTGCGCAATCCTCCACAAGCACAGGCAATAACGGGAGCATCACCTGCTCCACACCCAATCAGTACGACAGCTATGTCCTTACCATGACTTGGCAACCCGGCTTTTGTGAGCATTTTGCATACCAAGGCAGCAAACCCGAGTGTGATGCTATGATGAAGCAAAATAATGAAAAACTCGTCATATCCCACCTTACCCTGCACGGTCTTTGGCCGAATAAGAGCGAATGCGGCACCAAGTATGGGCACTGTGCCGATACAGCGCTGGATTTAAAAAAATCCACTGTAGAGGAGATAGACGATTGGATGCCGAATTTCTTTTTCTCCACAGCATTCGGAAGCTACGAATGGAAGAAACACGGCACCTGTCAGGAACGGGATGACGACGCCTATTTCCTGCTGGCAAAAGATCTCTTGCAGCGGGTGGATCACTCCGCTATCGGCACCTACCTGCGGGACAACATCGGCGAGACCATCAACGCAGATGCATACAGAAAGCATATTGAAAAGAAGTTAGGCAAAGAAGTAGCTGACAGGGTGCAGCTGGTCTGTTCGAAAAAGAAATACCTTCAGGAAATCAGGCTCAATCTTCCCAAAAATATTGTGGTGGATAATGATCTTGCCAAAATGGTTTCCGAGGCCAAGACCTTCAGAAGCTTCACGTCAAGATGCGCCAAGGATATTTATATAGAACGATCTGGCAAGCACTAAATCTTTCCATACAGGAACTGCTGCCCGAGAAACTCGGGTGATTTGCCCGACCAAAATGAGGTATTCGCCCTATTGTAAGGGTCGATTCAACATGCTTTACTAAGACATAATTAATTTTGTCTCCTAAGCTTCCTCTGCGGCGACTGGGTCTCCTCCATTCTGCGGTCGCCGCATCTTTTTTCACCTTGACAGCATGTCATCAATCCAAGGTCAACCGAGTACGGATTGATCTCCAATCATCTCACATTCTATTATGTGAAGAACTCCCAGTATCTATTTTGTTTCGCCCATAAAATTTCCTTGCGCACCAAACACTCCCTTTTACAACTCTTCGATGCAGTTTCTCGACAATCCTTGCAAGCCGCCTGATCCTTATCATCTAAAAACAGAAATTTTCTTCTTCTACGACCTGAAACAGGCCTGAGTAATTTCATCCATGTCAACGACATTTTTTTTGTTGTTTTTTTTGCTTGAGTGGGCTATTCAATAATATGTAACTGTATCGTTTAAAGAAAAATGAAAAGGTTCGGACTGTAACCGTGATGAAATATACCTATCTTTATTGATATCTATACTT
>MTKO01000134.1 GCA_004028505.1 Candidatus Electrothrix aarhusensis | reverse complement strand
CTTCACTGCCGATCACCAAGCCAAGCTGACCGCTGAAATCCGTGCTGTAGATAGACGGTGCTGATGGCTCGACCACTGAGCCGTAAATCCAAAAACCATGCTCTTTGAGTAATTCCAAGGTCGTGACCAGATTCACCACCTGAGCAATACGGAGATGGGAGATTGCCCCGGCTGAAGTACGGGCCACAGTCCCTGAGAGGGGCGCACTGCGTTCACGAGTGAGAATGATACTCCGAAATCCAGCTGCGAGGGCGGAGCGGAGAATCGAACCGAGATTACGGGGGTCCTGGATTGAGTCCAAGATTAAGATTCGGTCAGAATTGGCCAATGCCTGCTCTAGCAGCTCCTCCAAAGGCAAAAGCTCTGCTTCGGTCTGTCGTGCCACAACGCCCTGATGTCGGCAATTGCGGGGTACAGGCAGGCGTTCGGCTTCAATAAAACGGACACGGACCTTATGCTCACGAGCAAGATCAATAATTTCCTGTATCTTTGACCCAGCCTTGCCCTTCTGAATAAGAAGTTCGCCCAAGCTGCGGGCATTTTTCCGTAATGCCTCAAGGACTGTATTTGTCCCCCACAGCAGATCATCTGTCGTCATCTCTGAGAGAGACACATCTTCTTCAGTGTTTTTCTTTTTATCAGACCAACCTGCTTTTTTGTGCAATGCGACCATAAGTATTCAGCGACCAAACGTGAGAAAGAAAGAGTATGGAAAAAATTAGGATCGAGGAACCGTCCTGTTCACTTGGGCTGTGTTCCGTCGTCGCCGTTCTGCCGTAATAATGGCCTGCAAGTCGCGGATAGCCTGCTCAAGTATATCATTGATAATCAGATAGCGATAGTTATCAGCTGCGGCCATCTCCTTTTCAGCATTGGCAAGTCGAACAGTTAAGTTTTCAGGGCTCTCGGTTCCTCGTCCCCGTAAGCGCCGTTCCAACTCAGCCAAGGTCGGAGGACTGATAAAGATTGTGACAGGATCGGCATTTTTTCTGACCTGCTCCGCCCCTTGGATATCAATATCAAGCACAACATCCTTGCCTACAGACAATAAGGCCTCTACGTCCCGGCGTGAGGTACCATAGAAATTTCCATGCACCTCAGCCCATTCCAAAAAACCAGATGGCTGCTGATCGCGAAGAGCGAGAAATTCTTCCTTACTGACAAAATGGTAATCGACTCCGTCCAGCTCACCGACCCGTGGTTGACGCGTCGTATGCGATACTGAAAAATCCAGCCCGGAGACCTTTGCCATTACCTGTTTCAGAATGGTGGTCTTACCGCATCCAGAAGGTGCAGAGACAACCAAAAGAATACCCTCAGCCATTATTTTCTCCTTCCTCGGCATGTTTTTGCAGAAGCTCTAAGCCGGTTGGCTCTCTATCCAAAGCAGCCAAGCGCTGGTTAATGGTTTCTGGCTGCACAGAGGACAGCACCAGATGACCGCTGTCCAAAATTACGATTCCCCGAGTTCTCCGCCCTTCTGTAACATCAATGAGCCGATGCTCCTGCCTGGCTTCTTCCTTGAGTTTCCTGATAGGTGACGAACCGGGATTGACTACTGCCAGAATACGGTTTATTTTCACGGCATTACCAAAGCCTATATTAACAAGCCTATTGTCCATCATTATCCATTATTGTCTATATAACCCGATATTCATAAAAAATGTCTTCACTCAGCAGCCAGCAAAAGAACTCGCCGCAGGCTATTCAATATTCTGGACCTGCTCACGCAGTTTTTCAATCTCGTTTTTCATTTCAACGCCAAGATGTGCTATAGCTGAATTGGAAATTTTTGATGCCAAGGTGTTGACCTCTCGCAAAAACTCCTGCAAAAGAAAATCAAGACGTCTCCCAACAGATTCATCGCTTGCCATAAATCCACGAAACTGATCAATATGACTGGCCAGTCTCACCACTTCCTCAGTCACATCGGCTTTATCTGCCATGATAGCTGTTTCCTGAGCCAAGCGCATGGGGTCAATATCTACGCCCTCAAGCAGCTTTGCAACCCGAACTTTCAATTCCTGCTGTCGCTGCTCAAGAACCTCAGGGATCATGCCTTCAATTTCTTGGACAATTGCGGCAAATCTATCCAGACGCTGCAAAAGCTCTTCTTTTAAACTGCTTCCCTCTCGCACCCGCATAGAGGCGCAATCCGTAAGGGCAGCCAGCAGTGCCTCGTTCAACAGGGGCCACTCCTCCTCAACATCGGGGCTTTGCTCCTCGACGGCAATAATATTACGCAAAGTCAGCATATCACTAATCTGAATACTGGCCCCGAGCCCAAGCTCGGCATTCATTTTCTGCAAACAGGCATGGTACTGACGAGCCAAGTCCAAATCAAGATGCAGCTGCGAGCCTCCGGCAGTTTCTCCACGAAGGGTCACAAAGATGTCAACCCGACCGCGATCCTGCTGCCCAGCAACAGTCTTTTTAATCCGCTCCTCCAGAGCAGAAAAGGCTGAAGGAAGCACCACCCGTTGATCAAGAAAGCGATGATTGACGGTTCGAATTTCTACAATCCAAGTTCGTTCGGCATTGCCGGATTCACCGCGACCGAAGCCGGTCATACTACGTGGACGCATATATTTTTTTCTGTAGAATGAATTGATAATAAAAGAAAAGAAGGGTCAGGGGGCAACGGGGACTTGAAAACAAGTCTGTATCATTTTGATATACAAGAGAAATAAGAGAAGGATCAGGCGAGCGTAGCGAGCAGCTCATCACGCTCACCGAGGCCGTCCCGATTTTGCCCACCACAATACCAGCCGCATAATTGGCCAACACAGCTGCTTCCGTCATTGAGCAGCCAGCGGCCAGCCCGAGGGCCAAGGTGGCGGCAACCGTGTCCCCTGCTCCGGTAACATCATAGACCTCCTGAGCCATTGTCGGAACCGTCACAAGCCTGTCATTATCCCCTTCCAGTAAAGCCATACCAGCCTCGCCACAAGTGATCAGCACTGCCTCGCAGGAAATTTCTTCCCGAATCTGCCGTGCCGCAATGAGTAAGGTTTCCTCATCCCTGATATCGATCCCGCTGATCCGGGTGGCCTCAAAATTATTCGGAGTAATGACGGTGGCACCGACAAAACGATGGAGATTATCCGGCTTAGGATCCACAATCAGAGGAATCGCCCGTCCGCTGGAATGACGCAATGCTTTCAGCAATCGGTGGAGGTGGGTCATCAGCTGCTCATTAACAACCCCTTTGGCATAATCCGAAACAATAACAGCATCAAACTCTGCAAGATGCTTACTTAGATATTGCAGCATGTTTTCCAGGGTCTGTCGGCTGGGAGCACCGGCCTTTTCCCGATCATAGCGGACAACCTGTTGCCCTTGAGCCACCACCCTCGTTTTTATGGTTGTAGGCCGCTCTCCTTTAATCAGACCTTCCACCGGGGCTGCCACTTTCTTCATAAGCGCAAGCAATTCATCTCCCATCGGGTCATCGCCGATAATACCGCACAGGGCACAGGAACCGCCCAGTGAGATAATATTGCGCAACACATTGGCACTGCCGCCGAGCAGCAGTTCCTCACGGGTAACATTAACCACCGGCACAGGGGCTTCTGGAGAAATTCGGGATACTGTTCCCCAGATAAACTGGTCCAAAATTACATCACCGATCACCAGAATACGGGTGTCGGCAAAACGCTCCACCTGTCTCCGTAATGCTTGCACATCATTCATCAGCTGCCCCCGCCCTCTGTCAGCTCCCTATCCAGTTCCAGGAGGCGATCTGCCATCCGTTCAGCAGCAAAAACCAGGGATTCCAAATCCAGAAAATTCATGACATGTTGATCAAACAAAATCTTTACTCGGGCCTCAAAGCCGTCTTCCAGATCCTGGTCCCAAAACAAAAAGTACAGGGGAACGTAGGGAAGAACGGGAATAATAGCAGCAAAGTCTGCGCTCTGCCCCTGCTCATCATTGCCTTCCGCTCCCCCGATCTTCTCGCAGAGCGGTGCAAGCTCTTGTATACGACCGGAAAATTGTTCTGACAATCTGACTTCACAATAGGTTGCCAGGGTACGAATTTTTGCAATGGAGTTGGGCAGGCTTTCCATGCCCACCCAGGTGCTGCCCGACAGTTCTCCCTCTGCCCTCTCGCCGCCCGCATCACCACCAAAGGCAACGTAGTTATAAAGCAGGATCTGGTCCCTAGGATCAACAAGCTGCTGCCCATCCATCATGACCTCATCCCGCCCTAAAAGAATCAAACGACCGAGATAACTAAATCTGAGCTGATCTGGACTGTCGGCTGACCAATCAGTCCCGAGGCGACGACTGAGCAGGTAAAAATCAAGAGACAGAATCTTGGATTTCAGATGAGCAACCAAGGCCATATCCCGCTGATCCTGGCCGCGTTCCACCCGATCTAACCCATCCTTTTCAGCACCGAACTCGGCAGGTAGCATATCTTTCTGCACATAGGGGCAAAGATCTGGCGTAACACCACCCTTGGTCACAGCAACGGCAAAGGCGAGGCAGGCCGCATAGCCGCACTCGCCACAGTTTGTTGCCGGGATATATTTCAAAAACTCATGCGGTGTCATCTGCAATTCAGGAGCAAAAGAAAACCATCAATGTATTGCATTGTAGAAATCCACCTCCTCGGGGGGAGGAGATTGTTTATCTCATTTTCTTATTCAGGGCAGCGGTGACAGCATCGGTCATGTTCACGCTTTTATCATGATACAGCACCGCTGTATTTGGTATAATCACAGACACCCCTTTTGCCTTGGCCACTTCCTTGACAACCGCTTCCAGTTTTTTCATAATCGGGGCAAGATGCTTTTCCTGCAAAGTTCTCATTTCCTGATTGGCGTCATCTTGCTTTACTCTGAAATCACGTTTTTTTCTTTGCAGTTCAAGTGCTTTTTCTTTCCTTGTCGTCTCATTCCAAGCATCGGCTTTTTTCTGCATCTCCTTTTGAAGAGCTACCACCGCCTCTTTTTCCTTATCAAGGGAGGCCTTGAACTCGTTCATCTTTGCCTCCATCTTTTTCTTTGCCGCTACCCCGGCGCTGGACGTATCCAGAACCTGCTGTAAGTTAACCACGCCGACACTGGGAGCAGCACTCACTGAAACAACAGTAAAAACCGTAAGAAAGAAAAAAACAGATGATAAAATCAACACACTCGTTCGTTTCACAGCCAAGCTCCTTTAAAAAATATTATCAGCATCCTTTCTTGCCAAGATCATAGCTTTGTACCCAATCGCTCCGGCAGGATCCAGCCTGCACAGAAACGACTGCATTACTTTATAGCGTTAAAGAATGCCGTTGAAATAGAATTACCGAAAAATCTGATCATCGGATGCGAAAAGACTGCTCTACAAGCCCTATATTTCGGTAGAGAAAAAAACCGCCCCACGGGTTCAGGCTGATATTCCGCCTCTGCTATCCTAACCGACCGGGGGAGGAATTCAAGATTTTTTTTCGGGACTTCTACCTGGATCCGGCTTCACATATCTCAATCACCTTTTAAAAAAAATCACCACTCTTTCCTTGGCAATTCCTTCATTCGTTCCGGGCAGTACATGAAAAAATATTTCCCCTTTTCAACACCTGCCACTCTTGGGGATAAAAAAGAAAATAACACACCAGCGAGGCGTACCAACAAATAATTATGGTTACCAGATCATGACTGGGGAAGTGGGCCCCTCTAATTTGTTGCCCTACCCCGAAGATTAACCCAATGATTATACCGAAAAAAAGCCCGTATCCCCTGTAACTGGAGCGACATCGCAACAGGACAAAGTAGACACTGAGGAAGCAGTAGCCGCCTGAGGCGTGCCCGGCAGGAAAGGCGTGCCCTCTTGTTGCGTCAACCGGGACAGGGTCCAGCATTCTGATATAGGGTTGGATTCCGTTAAAACGATGCAAATCCCAAGGAGAGGCGATATGGGTAAAACTTTTCCCTATGCCGACGAGAATCGGGCCTGCTGCTGTGGCGACTACAAAAAAAAGCAAAATCTTTCGATATGGTCGAAACTGTTTTTTCAGATTGACAAAGATGAAGAGCAGGAGCCATAGCACGGCGAAAGACCAATCAAGACGTTGCCCTCCAGAGTGTATAATTGTATCAAACAACCAATGCCCTCTGTAGGGCCATACCTGATTCTGTGCATCGTAAAAATGGGACACCCACCAGATATCTAACCCGCTGTATTCGAAAAAAACAGCCAAGACAAAAAGTAGGGGTGGAAAACCAAGCATAAAGGAAAGATTTTCCTTTCTACGGGTTAACAACAGCGCTGTACGCAACATAACATTACCTCATTACCTCATTACCTATCAACTCATCATTTAAGATATCGAGCTCTTTCTCATATACCGCTGTCTTTACCGCAAGAAGTCCGAGTAATGTATGAAACAAATTATCATGACTGAGCTCTTTGTCTTTTTTCTGCCCAAGCAAATCAAGATTGATATCTTGCTTGGTGCCCTTTCCAAACCACATCACCGCTCCGACATGTTTTTGTGCGTCAGGAGCAATCATATACGGCAACCCGTGAAGATAGACACCGCTTTCCCCTAAGCTCTCGCCATGATCGCTCAAGTAGATCATCGCTGTCTTGTGGTTATTATCGTACTGTTTCAGAAAGCCGATTATTTGGGCCAGAAAATAATCCGTATAAAGCAGAGCATTGTCATACGCATTGATTATTTCTTCCTGCTTGCAATCCTCCAGCTGATTTGTTTGGCAAGTCGGTGTGAATTGCTCAAACTGTTTGGGATATCTTTTATAATAGGCTGGTCCGTGATTTCCCATCTGGTGAAGAACAATGAGAATATCTTTACCCTCATGCTGCTCAATATACTGATTCAGGCCGACCAGCATCCCCTCGTCTCTGCATTCTCCATCTTCGCAGATGGTGTTGTTCTCAGGGCTCCTATAATCTT
Organism: Candidatus Electrothrix aarhusensis; assembly: GCA_004028505.1. Taxonomy (GTDB): domain Bacteria; phylum Desulfobacterota; class Desulfobulbia; order Desulfobulbales; family Desulfobulbaceae; genus Electrothrix; species Electrothrix aarhusensis. The sequence goes on along the minus strand of MTKO01000134.1, from coordinate 7,161 downwards.
CATAGGGAACACGCAGGGCGACCCCCTTTGAATCCGAGTTATTATCTCTCCATAAGATATCTATCAAACCAGTATGCTGCAATACGTCCAACACGTTTTCCGTTTCCTTGCCTTTCCTGGAATTGAACTCCGATCTTGGAAAAACAGAAAACATACAGGGGACGGAATACGCTGTTGAAGTGCCGCAGGAAAACACCTTGCTGAAATTAACAATATCTTCTTTCTTTAAAAGCGGATTTGTCTCTCTCGGATAACCGTCCAGGGAAAAATGATCAGCCCGTGCAGCCTCGCCGACAACAAGGATAATGAGTTTTTTTGCAGCAGGCTCTTTATCCTCTTTGATGTTCTCTTCAACGGTTGCGTCAAGACCGAGAGGAGCGATTTTTACATCGTGCAGGCTAAAATTTCTGTCAATATACTTGGATAAGGAATACACGTAATAGATAGGGTTACTGTACCATCGCAAGGGTTCATGCTCTCGAAAAAATGAAGTATAGAATTTACTAAAAGTGAGCACGATGGCAAAAATCGCTATCAGGACGATAAAAATATCTCTGATTTTACGAAAAATAGCTCGTTTCAAGGATTCTTTTTGCACAGCTACCCTATACACCGCATAACTCGGCAGCAGCCCGAGCACGAAAACATAGCCGACCATCCTCAAATTGAGTAAATCCGAGGTTTCATCCCAGTTTGTCTCGACAATATTCTGGATCATGATATGATCTATAACTGTATCATATGTATCCATAACATAGGCTGCAACTGATGAGATAACCAGAAACAAAATGAGAAGGGGTTTTGTCGGGCATATGCTGGCTACGAGGGTAAGAAAAAGAGTTATAGCAAGGGTACCCCCGGCAGCCAATGAGACTAAAAAGAAGAAGTTCTTGAATGAGAACGGATAGACCTCTAAAATATGGCGAAAAAATGTAACATTACCAAATATAATAAAGAAAAAAGAGGAAAAAATAACAAGCTGTGTCGCTGTTATTTCCTTTTTTTTTGACAAAACAGCGCTGAGATAATTTGATATCATAATTCCTTGCACAACGAACAGGCAATGAACAAAAGAGAGGATTCTCTATGCCGCCTGTTCCATTTTTTGACTGACTGGAGAGGGTCTGATGGATTTAATTTCCAGATCGTTTGATTTCCAGAAAAACAGGCAGCAGCTTTGAGGTATGATATATACGGCAGAATGAAGCCGAGCGCAATAAATTGAGGTCTTCCCTTGCCAAAGATGCAGTGAAAGCGTATTTAACACAGCCGATTTATATATTTGAATCTATCCTTTTTTATACAATTACGTAACTCCTATTTCTCTTGAAATTAGAAATTCACTTGCAAAACCGCACCAGCCCATCTACTTTAATAGTGTTTATATTGCAGCCCTCTCAAGTGCCGCTCCTGGAACGGAAGCGTAAAACCTTTAAAAGTTGCCTCTTGATAGGCAAACTAACTTAACGAGGCATCCAGAAACCGCCGTGACCAATAAAAAACCGATCAGCATCAACTCAGTCGAAGAATTAACCTGTAGCAATAAATTCGGTACGTTTTTCGGGGTTCCCCAATCTGTTTTTGACCAGGTCTGGCAGGAGCTCAGCAGTCCGAAAAAAAACTCTGTTGCCTATGTCTCTATGGAGATCGGCGCAGATCCGGATATTTTCCATCCTGTGCAGGATTTTCTCAAAGAAGAAAAATATACAAAAAGTAGTGATCCGAATATCCAAAAAATACTGGATAAATACCTTCAGGGGCCACGCAAAATACCCAATTACAGCGGAGGGTTGGGCGTACTTGCTGGAGATACCCTCAAAAGTTTCGCAGATACCCATATACCGGTCATGGCCGTTTCTCTGCTGTACAGGGAAGGATATTTCTCCCAACTCGTTGACTCCCGAGTCGGCCAGATTGATCAGGCCACAAATTGGTCCCCAGAAGCAACGCCGACTCTTTTTCAACTACAGGACCTGATCAACCAGGCCAGCCTCTCGAACTAACAGTTCCTTTTTTCAATGAATACGATCATCCTACCGAGGCCAAGGCCCATGTCTGGATGAAAATGGAAGTCAGCGAGGAACTGGATTATTTTGTCCCGGAATTTTTACTCGACTACTCAATTCCTTCTTCACCGCCTTGGGTACGTGAAGCAGGTCTACGTTTATACAATGCCACATCTGCCATTATGAAGGCGAATCAGCGTCGTATGCTCGGTTCAGGCATTCTGCCGCTCACCGAGCTCTGGGCCTGACTCCCGACACCATCCATCTCAACGAGCAGCATGGGGTTACCGTGACCCTCCAGCTGATACTCCGTCAGCTGGAAAAAACACTGGGCAAAGAGTACAGACATGCCATGCGTGACGAAGACATTATAGCGGCAGCTCAAGAGGTTGCACAACATATTGTCTATACCATCCATACCCCGGTCAAGGCTGGACATGATCGATTTGCCCGCTCCCTCTACACCGGCATCAGTCACGAAACCTGTCATCACATTTTGAACCTGCTGGCCAATGATGCGGACTCTCCCCATGACTACAATTTTACCGCCTTTGCCATGCGGGTAAACCGGACAATTAACAGTGTCAGTCGATTGCACCGTGATGTCACCAGAAAACAGTTTCCAGACGTGGCTGACAAGATCAAGGCAATTACCAACGGTGTCCATCATCTATCGTGGATCAGCGAAGCAAGGGCTGAACTCTTTGACAATACCGAAGAATTGGCTGGCTGGCGTGATGATCCCGGTGTTTTTGCCCATATGGAACTGCGTGACGAGCAATCTTTTCGAAAGCAGTTACAGCAAGCGTGGTACCAGGACAATCAGGTACTGATAGAGTATATTAATAAGATGCTCTCAGACCATCGTACCCAGATGGATACCACCTGGATTGACCCACCCAACTATCTCTCCCACCGGCTCCCAGAAGAATCCCGTCTGCTTCCTGGCGTCTTCACTGTGGGATTTGCGCGACGATTCTCCACCTATAAGCGGGCGGATCTTATTTTTGATGATATTCCTGCTTTAGCTGATATTCTGGTGAAAAATAATTGGCGCATTAATTTTCTCTTTGCGGGTAAGGCCCATCCGCAGGATGAGCCGGGCAAGTCTGTCCTGAAGCTCATTTTGGACAATCAGGAAGAGCTGCATACTCGGAGTAACGGCTTGGCCCAGCTCATTTTTATTCCCGGTTATGATATGCGGATTGCCAAGATGATGGTATCTGGAGTACATACTTGGTTGAACAGCCCCAAGCGTCCCTTGGAGGCCTCCGGCACCAGCGGTATGAAAGCTGCCATGAACGGTGTCCCAAATCTCAGCGTCATGGACGGATGGTGGGTGGAAGGGTACCATGAAGGAGCAACAGGATGGAAATTCGGCTATGATGGCCCTCTCAATGCCGAAAGTCTCAGTGAACATCCAGATACCCTCCTGTATGCTGAAGATTCACAATCCTTTTACCGACTCCTGCCCAAGGTACTTGAGCAATTCTACGAGCGTCATGACGAATACATGCAGCTTGCCGTCAATAATCTGCGACTTAATGTCCCCATATTCAACACCCACCGAATGGCTGCTGAGTACGTTCGTAAATACGACCTTGAGCTTCCTGCGAAGACTGCCGCGCGTATAAAGAACTTTCAGCAACTCTACCGAAGTGAGTCCTCTGATGCCTGAGTGCTAAGCGCGGACACCGGATGCGGAAGTAAGGAAAAAGATAAGGAGAAGACAATAATGGCCCGTCATATCAACCCGAGCAGATCAACCAATAAAGCGATCGACGCCCTTGATCGAAAACGAGAAAGAGAACGTCGTTTCATTCTAAACAAGGCCAGAGATAATGCCGAGGATATGGCAATAATCCTGGTTCAGCGACTCGTGGATGAGCATATCATTGAAACCAACGATATTCATGCCATCCAGCAGGGGGTAGAGCGACAATTACGAGAACCGGCAGACATGGAGGAGTTCGAGATTCGCTTAAAAGTCGCGGATATTCGAACCCTTGTCCCAGATCCTAACATTCTTACGCTTTACTTGACATCCTATATCATTGATGATCTGATCAAACATCCTAAGATTCAGGATGTTTTCGGCGACGATCTTGATGTGTACAAGGCTGTTGATACAGTACTCAGTAAGTTACGGAAATAAGGTGAAGAGCAGCAGCAAACCAGCTTTGGTTTTTGCCAACAGCAAAGGTGAAATAAGAGACTACGAAGGGCTGACCATGGCCGGTGCCAGCGGGGAGCTTTATCTTTGCCCGGATCATACAGAGCTGATAGAGTTGCCCGAGGGGAGCGAACTCTTTGTCCTGCCGGACCGACTTCCCGTCGGCATTGAACCGGATACCGGGGAGCCAGCCCTGTTGGATGCTGATCCCTATACTGGGGCAACAGGCATATCAGCTGTTGCCGCTTTTATGTCTCCGGCCCATACAGCCGTCTACACAGCAGCGTATCAGAGTCAGGAAAAGGCTCCGCTTCTGCCCCTGTTTGCCTATACAGCTGTTGGCTGGATGGATGGAAAATTCTGGGTAGCCGCCTTTCGTAGCGATCAGGATATCCGTCAGGACATTGCAGGATTTAATCAGGATCTCATCAACAAACGGACTGCAAAAAAACTCAAGCAACACCAAGACAACCGCCTGATCCAGCATCTAGGTAAATGCTGTTTGACCTATGGCTGCCCGGCGGCCCGTAATTATTTCCTTGGTCGCTGGGAAGCACCCCTGCCCAGCTCCCCCACCTGTAATGCCGCCTGCGTGGGCTGTATTTCGCTCCAGCCTTCAGGTTGCTGCCCGTCCACCCAGGATCGCATCCGCTTTGCCCCGACAGCCCGTGAGATCGCCGAGATTGCGATCCCGCATCTGGAAAACGCTCCCCATCCAGTGGTCAGCTTCGGCCAAGGGTGCGAGGGAGAACCACTGCTTCAGGCTGCTACCCTGGAAAAATCAATTCATCTGATCCGCCAGCAGACCACAAAAGGCACGATCAACCTGAACACCAATGCCAGTCTGCCCGATGCGGTGGAAAAACTGGCCGCTGCTGGCCTTGATTCCATCCGGGTCTCCATGAATTCGGCCCGCCCTGAGGTTCATCAAAGCTATTACCGTCCCTCAGGGTTTTCCTTCAAGGACGTGCGCCGTTCCATTGAGGTGATGAAAGCAGCAGGCAAACATGTTTCTCTGAATTATTTTATCCTTCCTGGTTTTACTGATGATCCTGATGAGTACAACGCATTCTGTGAGCTCATCGCCTCAACAGGGCCAGATCTCATCCAGCTGCGTAATCTGAATATGGACCCTGAACAGTATCGAAAAGCGGTCCAACACGCACCGACCGCTCCCCCTCTGGGTATGCTGCATTGGCTGCACAAATTAAAAGAACAGTTCCCTGCTCTCAAATTCGGTTATTTCAATCCCTGTCTGAATCGAGAAGACTAATCAGTCCCCCATTATCAATCATCGAAGGAGATCGTCAGAGCATGAAAACAAAGAAAGACATGAGAATGAAGGCTGTTGCTAAAAAGTCGGTAAAGAAAAAAAGCATGCCGGTAAAAACTCAGCTCAAGGCGGGAAGCTTTGGAGATGGTATGAAAACGGTGTACGCTCCGAATGGCAGGATGAGATTACCGGTCTGATTGTGGTTTTCATCCATACTCTGGAGGTCGAGGTGAGGTAGGAGCAGGGTGTAACAGCACCTCCCCTCGACCTGACAGCTAAAAACTACAGCGGCTGCCATCCGCTTCTACTCCGGTACAGAGTGCCTTCCGATTCTTGACCAGAAGACCGTAGAAGAAATTAGCTGTTCATCCGACGTCAACCAGTAACGCACCGACCTCAGCCAAACGCTGTTCCCCCTCTGCCATCCCCTGCTCATCATTCCGCTGAAAAAAAGCACAAGCCTTTTGCCACGCCTGCTCAACAGAACCAGCACCCTGGACTTCACAGGCCAAGGTGTGCCCGAAGAAATAGTTCGTTGCAAAGTAATGGGTAAACTCTTTCATCCTGCCGAGACGCCGCTCCGGGATAAAACGCAACAAAGCAACAACAAAATCAGCGTATACCATAGGTAGACAGACCTTGATCTGAGGAATATCAAACCCGTACACCTCTCTGGCAATATCAGCAAAAAGCCAAGGCGTGTAGGCGGCCCCACGCCCGATCATAAGCCCATCCGCATTGCTGACCTGTAAGCATTTTTTTGCATCCGCCACTGAAAGAACAGAACCGTTGGCAATCACCGGGATGGATACCCATTCTTTGACCTTGGCCACCCATTGCCAATGGGGCTTTCGACAAAATGCCTCCTTGCGCAGGCGGGCATGCACGGTCAGCAAATCAATCCCCTCCCCATCCAGCATCTGGCAAAAACTCTGTAATTTTTCTTCAGAAAAGGATTCACCAAGCCTTATCTTGGCTGTCAGGGGCAATGCTGTTTTCCTCCGAGCTTCGGCAATAATTTCGCGAACAAGCTCCGGGGCATCCATCAAAGAGCTGCCGCCACCTGAACGCCGCACCTTGGGGGCCGGACAACCAAGATTAATGTCAACAGCATCCGCATGCAAACGAACCAGCGCCTCTAAAGCCGGAGCTATCTCGTCAACCCCACTCACTAAGAGTTGGTAAGAAAGCGGCTTTTCCTGCTCTGTGCGGACCAGAAAGGGAGAAAGGCGCTCGTTTTCCACAGGTAGCTTTCGAGCTGCAAGCATCTCTGTTGACAGCAGTCCGACCCCTCCGAATTGGAGCAGGAGAGTACGCAGGGCGGAATGCGTCAGGCCAGCCATAGGAGCTAGCAAGAGGGGAGTATCAAGGTGAAGATTTTTTATTTTCATTTTGGCTTGGCACCTCTGGCAAGAGTAAATTTATTGGCGCAGAGTCAAAAAAAACGAAAGAGGCTGTCCAACGGACCAATAAACTGTATAAAAAATACTCTCAGTATATTTATTAAACTTGACTTATCAGAGAATAGTTTTATAAGACATACTAGCTACCTCATATGAATTATCGACCGGATACCTGACTACATACTCACTGCTGTCAGGGCGAACGCATTAAAAGTATATATTGATACCAGCTAGTTAGATGAGAGGCTCGACATCTATAAACAATGTCGGCTCAGTGTAATATTGCATTATACTGACCTGTAAAGC
>MTKO01000133.1 GCA_004028505.1 Candidatus Electrothrix aarhusensis | reverse complement strand
CAGCACCAGCGGTGGGTGAGATACGGGGCAATCTTCTCAAAGCCTGTGATGTTCATAGTTCTGTTCCTCTGTTCAGGATGAACTGTTTCAATGCTCCAGCAGGGCTGGTATGCATAGAGCTATCCAACGTCATAGCCGAATATTTTCCACTTTTCCAGGAATGTCAACCCGTTTCTCTTCCCGCAAGGACTCGTCTTCTTAACATGAACGAAGCCCTGCCCAGTGATAAATCATGGGGCTATTATCGAGCAGTCCTTCTGGGACACTGTTCCAGGAGCAGACGGAGAAAGAGGAGGGCGATGGTGTAGGTCTCGCCGGTTCCGGCACTGGCCTCGATCAGGATTTTGGCCATGCAGGTTGAGGGTCAGGGGGTTGAGTAGGTGCGTGGGGGCTGTCAGAGAACCAGCAAAGGGGAATAAAGGACAGACCCCCAGTTTAAATAAAAAACGTGGTCTATCCCTCATTGTTTTGATGAAAATGGAAAAGGCAGGAAATTGCTCCTGCCTTAACCATGAATGCTATTTCTTTTTTCTTCTAAATCCGGAACCTGCTAAACCTGCTAAGCCAAAAAATAATATCGTGGCTGTGGCTGGCTCAGGCACAGAGTTAGCATTGTTTTGCACAGAGTGAGCATTACCTTCAATGCGAAATGTATTGAGTTGTCCTGCATCCCCCCTGTAATTATCAACAATAAGAAGCTGCCAGTCACCAGAAAGATTCATTCCATTAAAATCACTTAGCAAGCGAGATTCTCCGGAATCAGGTGATGAGTCTGTTTGAAAAGTGCCTGGTCCAAATGGTGGTGACCAGGAATCGATAGCGATATTGGCTTCGTCGTCAAATAAAACCCCTGTTAAGTTATCACCATTGTACCCATCCTGATTGAAAAGCTGAACCTGCGTTCCGTTATGCTCCAAGAAGATGTCGAGGTCACCCATATAAGTGTGAGTAAGATCGATAAAGACATTAAGGTCTGAAATAAATGCATTTTCTGAAACAGTAATTGTGGAACTCATGTTTCCAGAGGTTCCAATTAACGGGATCGCTAACGGTGTGTCAGTCGCAGTATAGGAAAAAGGTGTGGCGTTAGCAGCCCAACTATCCCGAATAAAAACAGCCCTGTTGCCAATCCTGCTAAATTTTTTTTCTTCATTTTTTTCCCTTATTTTTTTATTTTCGCTTGTTGAGAATTCCCCGCCGAACAGTATGAATAGCCTAGAATCAAGATAGGATATAATCCTATTATACCTGTCGGTTCGGTTTGAAAAAGAAAGGTTGGCTGAACAGCCTTTATGGGATTTTCACAAGACACCTCCCGGTAGAATTAAAAGAAAAGCAGGTAGCCCGACTGTCTCCCAGTGGAGATTCGTGGCTTTCCGACACCGTCTCGCAACGGTTGTGGCTTTATCAGCTTTCCATTTTAACCGGAAAGCAAGGCACCTGCAGATTAAACCTGTATTGCCGTATATTACTATTTTTTATGAATGTTTCTTTACTTCTTGATCTCTATATAATTAAAATGATGCAAAATAATTTTATGCGAACATCGTACTGTTCCAACATGCGACGACACCGTGGGTTTTTGATACTCTTACCATCCCCCTCTTTTATTGCAGCGCCTTTAAAAAAGGTACATTTTTTTTTACTTTATATTATATTTTACACTTATATTGAAAAAATACAATGATGAAAAAAAGGGGAGGTAAAGGGGGGGGAACTTAAAAGACAATATGTTGAAAAAGGCAATACCTTGGCCAAAACAAATGAAGAGCTAAAAAATGAGTCGTTGTTAGAATGATGCGATCACGGTAAAAAAAATCTGCCCCTTTTTCCTGAAACATTGATCTATGAATAAAAACAAGCTAATAGAAAATAATAACCCGACGCCCCTAGCAGAGCGCATGCGACCGGTTTCACTGGATGATTTTTTCGGCCAGGAACACCTTGTCGGCAGGGGAAGATTGCTCCATGAGTTAATAAGCAACGGCAAGATACCATCCTTACTTCTCTGGGGCCCTCCGGGCTCTGGAAAAACCACCTTGGCCTCTATTTTAGCCATAGTATTCAGGCTGATTTTATATTCTTTTCCGCCGTGTTATCTGGAGTAAAAGAGATCAGGAAAATTGTTGAGGAGACAAAAGGAAAAAAAGAGGGAGAAGAGAGACCAACCATCCTTTTCGTCGATGAAATTCATCGTTTTAACAAGAATCAGCAGGATGCCTTATTACCCCATGTGGAGAGCGGTCTTTTGACCTTAATCGGCGCAACAACGGAAAATCCTTCCTTTGAGGTTATTGCGCCCTTGCTCTCACGCTGCCAGCTGCTGCTCTTACAGCCACTTGCCGTTGAAGACATCATAAAAATTATCCAACGGGCTTTGCAGGACAAAGCCACTGGATTAGGCGATTATGATATTACGATGGAAAGAGAGGTTGCTGAAATGATCGCCCAGGCTGCTGATGGTGATTGTCGGCGGGCACTTAACTATCTTGAGACCGCTGCAATCCTTATCGTAAAACAAGAGAGCGATACCCCGTTGGTTATCACTCGTGAAACCATTCTGGAGGTAGTGCAGGGCAAGACACTTCGTTATGATCGGGCTGGAGAAGAGCATTACAACTTGATTTCAGCCCTGCATAAAAGCCTGCGTGACAGTGACCCTGACGGAGCTTGTTATTGGTTAGGAAGAATGCTCATCAGCGGTGAAGACCCGCTCTATATCGCCAGACGTTTGATTCGTTTTGCCAGCGAGGATGTGGCGTCAGTGATCCAAGAGCCCTGGAAGTGACAATGAGCTGCCGTAAGGCCTATGAAATACTCGGTTCTCCTGAAGGTGAATTGGCCTTGTACCAGGCCACGGTGTATCTGGCTACGGCTCCGAAAAGCAATGCCTTGTATTTAACAGAAAAAAGGATTAAAGAAGAAATATGTCGTTCCGGTACATTGCCCGTTCCCCTCCATCTGCGCAATGCCCCAACAGGCTCATGAAAAAAATCGGATACGGGAAAGGGTACCAGTATGCCCATGATACTGAGGATGGGCTGGTTGTTCAGGAACATCTACCGGATAAACTTGCTGGAAAGCGTTTTTATCAGCCCACGGAAAGAGGATTTGAAGCTATTATTCATGATCGCTTGAGTAAATGGCGAAAAATTCTTCAGCAACGGGCACAGCAACAACGAAAGAAGATAAAAAAGCCCGGATAATCCACCGAAGGAGAGATTATTCATTACAGATAAACGCCCTAATCTCCCCGAAGCGACGGATATATCCATAAGACCTCGTAACACACCTCAAAACCAAAAAACATATTTTATGATATCATGAACTTTAGAACGATGCTGTCTCGAAGAAAACGTATATTCCCCTATCTTTTTCTGCTGCTGGTTTTTCTGCTGACCTTGGCACCATCATCTTGGGCAAAAGAATTTTTGCTTTTTTACGGAAATGATGTGCGTGGTGAGCTTCAACCCTGCGGTTGAAAGAAAAAACAACTGGGCGGACTGTCCAGAAAGGCATTACAGATAACAAAAATTACTGATCAGGAAAAACTTCCTTTTTTGTTTGTTGACAGCGGCTCCCTACTTTTTCAGCATACAAAGATACAGGCAAAAAGGGAACAAGCGGAAAAAGCCGAGGCCGACGGTATTGCTGCGGCTATGCAGGCGATGAACTGTCAGGCTGTAGGTATCGGTGCCCACGATTTGGCCGGTGGTATCAGTGTATTAAAAGAGCTTCAAGAGCGACATGAAACCGTTTGGCTCTCCATGAACTTGGTTGATCCAGCAAAAAAGAAACCCATATTCACACCGTATCTTATTACAAAAGTCGGCGACTTAAAGATAGCTTTATTCGGGTTGACCGATGATCAGGGCAAACATGATGGAAAAGGCAAGGAGAAAGGCTATACTATCCTTCCTTGGCAGGATACTCTGCCCAAGACCCTTGCTAAAGTTGGAAAGAAAGTTGATATGACCATTCTTCTTTCAAGCTATTCCTACCAAATCAATAAAGAAATAGCTAAAACTGTTGACGGTCTTCATATGATTCTTGAGTCGAGCCATGCCGCTCCAGCCACAGAACCCTATAAAATTAAAAATACGCTGATTGCCCAAACCGGAACACGAGGGAAATACCTGGGCATGATGCGGATTGACTGGAACGAAGCTGGCCAATGGACAGATAAGTCCTTTAGTCGGATACGAACCGAGGAGGATCACCTGAAGCGTGTGAACCAGCAGCTTGCCCGTTTGGAAAAACAAAAAAAGAAGGCGGCGTTGGCAAAGGATAAAGAGTATAAAGAATTATCTGCTGAGAAGAAACAGCTTGTTCAAAGTATAAAGGCATTAAAGAAAAGCAGGAATTCTGCCCCAGAGGATGAAGGTGTGTGCAAATATACCAATCGTTTTTTTCCTCTTGAAACCTCGTTGCCAGAAGATCCAAAAGTCAAAAAGATTATTGATCGGGCTATTCAAAAAGCAAATGAGATCAACCAAAGACGACTTGCGCAAATGGGTCTGAGCGAGCCAACAGTTACCCTTGAGGATGTAGCAGGCTCACAGAAATGCCAAGAATGCCATGCAGCCCAGATGACTGTTTGGCAGGACAGCCAACATGCACGGGCTTGGGCCACCCTGGAAAAGAAAAATCAGCAGTTTAACGAAGACTGTGTGCTCTGTCACGTCACTTTGCCGTTTTATGATGCCGACAAGGTCAAGGCCAATAATCTTCTCCTTATGCTGCCCAAGTCACTAAAAAATGTCGGCTGCGAGGCCTGTCATGGTCCGGCTGCGGCACATAGCGCAGGCCAAGGAAAGGTACCTGTTGCCCGTCCAGATGAGAAGGTCTGTCTAGTATGCCATACCCTAGAGCATGACGATAATTTTATTTTTTCTGAAAAAGTAAAGCGGCTGGGATGTTCGCCAATAAAGGAGAAAGTAAAGCCGAAAGCAAAGCAGCAGGAAGAAAAGGGTAAGAAGGACGAGCAGGAGCCGTCACAGCCGACAGCCTCTGAACCGGCTGCTCCTGAATCGGCAGGTCCTCCTACGATTACTCCTCATGGAAAAAAAGAAAAAAAGTAATCGAGTAAAAAAGGGCGAACATTTGGTTCGCCCTTTTTTTACAGTACCACCTCTACCCGATCATTAAAATCGTAAGCACCTGTAGAAACATCATAATCCATTCTTCCGCCCTTGAGGTTGAACTTAGGCCCCTTAATCTTAACATCTCCGGGACTGATCAACATCTTGGTGGTGTCATAATAATGGAGTAGGTCAGAGTACATCTTTTCATACTGAAGCGGTTTGATGATCACAACATCATCAATCAAGGTGAGATGCTGGTCATCCATCTGGTATTTTCCATTCGTACTAGTTATGCTGATAGGTGATTCGCCCTTTTTATTATACAGGGCATCAACATCAATCATATGAATTTCCCGATCAGTCTTGCCGGTTTGCGCCTGTTCAGCCTTAATGGTCCAGGTCTGAACGCCTTCGTTCGTAAAGGTGATGAGCACATCATCCATAACGAAATCCTGCGACTGCTCCTGATAGGCTCGCTCGGCAACCTTATCGTAGCCGCCTCTCGGCTTTAAAAAATTCGCCACATATCCTTCCCACAACGGGCTGGCGGCAATAATGCCAATCGGGATGACCCAGAGAAGATTTCGATAATTTCCTATCATCAGGTCGTTTGCATGTATTCATGCAGCAGCTGGGAAAGCAGACCCTTTGCCTCCAGGATCAGCTCACAGGCCTCACGAACAGCGCCATGTCCCCCACTCCTTTCCGTGACGTAATCAACTTGACGACGTATTTCTGCAGCTGCATTGGCCGGGGCAAAGCTGCATCCGACCTGCATCAGCACAGGCAAATCCAGCCAATCATCGCCCATGTACGCGGTCTGCTCAGGTTTCCACCCATGTTGTTCAAGAACAGCAGCATAGGCTTCTTTTTTGTTGCGGCAGTCAGTATAGACATGCTCCAACTTGAGCTCCTTAGCTCTTCTGGAAACGGCTTCTGAGCTACGAGCGGTAATTAAGCCCACAGCAATTCCAGCATCGCGAAGAAGACGCAGGCCAAAACCATCCAAAGTGTTGAACCCCTTTATTTCTTCAGATGCTCCTGAGTAAAAAAGGGTACCATCAGTGAGGACGCCGTCAACATCCAGTAAAAGCACTTCAGCCTTTTTCGCCCGCATCATGGCGGTTCGCCAAGCATTACTGCGCAGAATAGGCTGTTCCCGCTTCATGGCGCGTTCACGCAGGGACTGTGTCAATTCGCAATCAGAGTATGTATTGTTGTTATCCGACACCTTATCCATTGGTTTATATGAAAGTACCGGCGACTCCTTGGAGTCGCCCGAACAACTTTCATGTTTTGTTGTCCCTCCCCGGAGGGGAGGGATGGGTGTTTATATTATGTTACGTACGGCTTCTCGTACAACCAGCAGCTGTTCCAGCAGAGGCTCCACCTCGTCCAAGGGGATGCTGTTGGGTCCGTCACAGAGGGCTTTATCCGGGTCAGGATGGACCTCCATAAAAAGACCGTCGATTCCGGCAGCCATGGCCGCCCTGCTCAAGGTCGGGATAAACTCCCGTTGTCCGCCGGAACTCCCTCCCATGCCGCCGGGCAGTTGCACCGAATGAGTAGCGTCAAAAATAACCGGGCAACCGAAAGAGCGCATCACCGGCAGGGATCGCATGTCCACCACCAGATTATTATACCCGAAGCTTGCTCCGCGCTCAGTGAGAATAATCCGATCACAACCCGCAGAGCGCAGCTTATCCACAGCATGCTTCATATCCCACGGGGACATAAACTGCCCTTTTTTTAAATTCACAGTTTTTCCGGTTTTTGCCGCAGCGACCAGAAGATCGGTCTGGCGGCAGAGAAAGGCCGGAATTTGAATGATATCCAAGGCATCTGCGGCAAGGTCCATCTGGCTGGTTTCATGAACATCCGAGACCACGGGTACGCCCACTTCCTGGCGGATGCGATCAAGCTGACGCAACCCGTTTCGTAGGCCCGGTCCTCGAAATGAATCCAAGGACGTGCGGTTTGCCTTATCAAAGGATGCCTTAAACACATAGGAAATCCCTAGGCGTTCGCAGATCTCCTTCATTTCCTTGGCAATTCGCCACCCGAGTTCCCCGGATTCCAAGGCGCAGGGGCCAGCCAACAGCAAGAGAGGATGATCAGGTCCAACAGGAACGGTCTTTCCCCCTGGAAGGATACTTATCTCAAAGGATTTCATCGTCAAACAAACTCCGGAAAGATGTTTTTTCAGTACGTCGTTGCAGCTTCAATCTGGTTCTTGCAATTTATTGCTCAAGGCCGCTTTGATGAAATCCCGGAACAGCGGATGCGGCTTCATAGGACTGGACTTGAATTCGGGATGGAACTGACAACCGAGGAACCAAGGATGGTCAGCGATCTCGACAATTTCTACCAACGTATCATCGGGAGAGGTCCCACTGACAACGAGACCAGCCTTTTCCAAACGCTCACGATACAGGTTGTTGAATTCATAGCGGTGACGATGTCGCTCGCTGATTTCTTCCTGCTGATAGGCTGCGTGGGCTAAGGTGTCCTCTCGCAACTTGCAGGGGTACGCACCAAGACGGAGCGTTCCGCCCATGTCCGAGTTTTCATCCCGAATCTCAACCTTGCCGCTGCGAAAATCATACCATTCCTTCATCAGGTAAATGATCGGATCTTTGGTCGTCGGATTGAGCTCCTTGGAATCCGCTCCTGTTATCCCGGCGACAGCGCGGGAGAAGTCCACCACGGCCAGCTGCATGCCCAGACATATACCGAAGAAGGGTACCTTGTTCTCTCGCGCATAGGCAATGGCCTGATTTTTCCTTCTGTCCCTCGGCTGCCGAAGCCGCCCGGCACCAGGATGCCGTCACATTGGTCGAGCTCAGCAGAAGAATTACCTTTTTCCAAGTCATCAGCAGCAATATATTTGAGCTCTACCTTGGTATCATTGGCAATTCCGCCGTGGATCAGCGACTCATGCAGGCTCTTATACGCCTCTTTCAGCTCAACATATTTTCCGGTAATACCGATGGTGACGGTATGGACAGGATTCTTTATTTTATGAACCAAATCTTGCCAGGGTTTGGTGTTCGGCGCACCGGTCCAAATGCCCAATTTTTGTAAAATACGATCATCAGCACCTTCCTCGTGCAAACGGAGCGGAAGTTCGTAGATCGTATCCACATCAATGGCGGTGATTACTGAGGGAGCATCGATATTGCAAAACAGAGCGATTTTCTTTTTGATCGAGTCGTCCAGCGGCACTTCGGTCCGACAGATCAGGATATCCGGCTGAATACCCGAGGCCAGTAACTCCTTGACGGAATGTTGGGTCGGCTTGGTCTTTATTTCCCCAGCAGTCTTGATAAACGGCACCAGGGTCAGGTGAATGTACAGGGAGTATTCCCGCCCGAGATCACCGCGTAGCTGTCGAATTGCCTCAATAAAAGGTAAGCCTTCAATGTCACCGACTGTACCGCCAATTTCAATGATGGCTACATCCACCGTGCCGTCAAGCTGCATAACGGCCTGCTTGATCTCATCGGTGATATGCGGAATCATCTGCACCGTCCCGCCAAGATACTCTCCTCGGCGCTCTTTCATGATCACCGAGTAGTAGATTCTGCCGGAGGTGTAATTATTGATCTGCGTCATAACGGCATCGGTGTACCTTTCATAATGCCCCATATCCAGATCGGTTTCTGCCCCGTCGTCGGTGACGTAAACCTCTCCGTGCTGAAAGGGGTTCATGGTCCCTGGGTCAACATTGATATAGGGATCAAGTTTTTGGAAGGTGACTGTCATTCCTCGACTTTCCAGCAGGGCACCGATGGAGGCCGCAGCAAGCCCCTTGCCCAAGGACGAGAGCACACCGCCGGTTATAAAAATAAATTTTGTCTTTCTACTCGGTTGCGTATCCATGTCTCTATCCTTTATATGCCGAGTTCGGCTTTACGGAAGCAAGGAACTGGCTGCTCCTGTCCCGGTTTCGTTCTTCTTTTTACAAGAGACAACCATACTCCAAACAGCAATATTTGACAACCACGCCCTGTGGTTTTAGAAGAATACTTTTTTCATCCAAGTTAGTGATAGAGGACGATAAAAAGAGAAGTGAGAACAGAGGGGCAAGAACCTGTTCTTACAAAAAAACAGATTCTTGCAGGAGGGGTGTCAGAGGTGACTGTATTGATAAAACGGGATTTTTCCAACGACTTCGGCTGTTACCTGTAGATATAGCCTCTCGGCGCGGGACGCACTACAGGAGCACGGTATACATACGGGGTATATCCCCTGCGATGACCGTAGTACCTGCCGTGATGAAAAACATTTCCAAAAATAGAGGCGCCGACAGCGACTGCGCCGACTGCTGCCGCTGTATGGACAGTATCGCGATAACGATCAGCTTCTGTATATGCGCCATAAGGGCCTGTTCCAGGTCCAACGCAAGAAGTTAACCACATGCAAAGTGCTGTACAAAAACAAAAAAGCATTATTTTTTTCATTTGATCCTCCGTGCTGCTCGCTGTTGAAATATTCAACCTTATAGTATAACCACGAACGGTGTTTGTGCAATGAAATTGCAGATAGCAACGTCTTGCACATTCCTCGCAGGAAAAGGCTTGAGAGGATAATCTTACTTTTTTCGAAGAATGCAGATAGATGAAAAAAAGAAAAATTTGGAGCAGCTATTGCACTGATGTTTTCGGCGAAGGGGCAATTTTTAATGCTGCTGTTCTCTGATTTTCAGCATAGGAAAGCACTCCGGCAACAATCTGTTCCGCAAGGGTTTGTAGATACTTCTCGCTTTTCATTAATTTGGCCTCCTCTGGATTGGTGATAAACGAAATTTCAGCGAGGATAGCGGGCATTTCCGCACCGATAAGGACATAGAACGGAGCCTGCTTCACGCCGAGATCTTTGACCCGGAACTTTTGTTTTTTCAAGCCATTAATCATATTGAGCTGGACAAATTCAGCGAGCTGAGAGGACTCATTGATCTTCTCATTCTGCATCAGCTCAGAGAGAATATCCTGCATTTCACTCATATTATGGGTGGAGGTGGCATTTTCCAAGGCAGCGACTCGCATAGCCTCGGTATGCGTTGCCAAGTTCAAATAAAATGTTTCCACCCCGCGTATCGTCTCTTCCGGATGAGCATTAACATGAATGGAAAGAAAAAGATCCGCCTCCTTGGTGTTGGCAATGGCTGTTCGCTCTTCAAGAGCAAGAGATACATCGCTATCTCTCGTCAGAAGCACCTCGTAACCATTTTTCTCTTCAAGGATCTTCTTAATATTTTTAGCCACATTCAGAACAATATCTTTCTCTTTCAGGCCGAACCCTACTGCTCCGGGGTCTTTGCCGCCATGCCCGGGATCTATAACGATTCTTCGCACTCCAAGTCCGAGTTGCTGAGCTAGAGTAAGATTTTCTACTGCCGGAGATCTTTCCGCCTTTGCTACATCAGGAACTGTTTTTCTCTTCCGGGGAGTAATAATTTTTTCTGGTTTTATCTCTGGCGCTCTTTCTGATGTAATTTCACTCGCTACTGTTTTCACCTTAGCTTCATCAATAGGGTCCTCAACAGCTTCCTCTTTCTTGGCTTGCACAATCAGCGGTTTGATATCTGGTATAATCTGGGGGGCAACTTTTCTTTTCGGGATCCTCAAGGCCCTCCCTCTTCCCCCGCGAACATCAACAACCACCCGAAACGGATCTTTGAGATTAAAGACCTTGTAATCGGCAATAGATTCGGTATCAAGATAGACACGGACTGTTGTCGCATCAAGCTGGCTCGTATGGATACGCTTCAGGAGCCCATCCTCAATAGAAACTGGTGAGCGATATTTCAGCGGGATATAACTCTGATGGAAATCAATAAAGAGGCGTCGAGGCACTCCGTTTTGTTGATTAAGTAAGTTGGCATGATAGGCGACTGGTTCCGAGGAGTTGATAACCACTCGACTGTAGTTATCAGAGGACCAGTATTGAACCGGGAGAACATCAACGGTGCCAGGAACTTTTTCCAGGTATTTTTTGGTTGTATCAAGCCGTTCCATCTCGTCCTTCTTCGGTGCAAGGACGTTTTTCTGGAGCGCGGGAGGAGGATTCCTGTTTCCTCTGTTTACAGTCTGATCAGCATTTTTTTGATACTCCTGCTGTGGCACGGGCTTATCCGCCTCTTTGTTCTCTTCTTCATGTTGTGCCTGTTGTATCTCGGCAAAAATATCCCTCCGTTCTTTCCGCGTTGACTCTACTTTTTTCAACGCAGACAAGACGATTTTTGTTCGGGGAGCTGCCTTTTCCTCCTGTGCAGGAGAGGCTACAGGAGCCTGGATCTTCTGAACAGTTGGAGCAGTTTTTTGTGGAACTGAGCTGTTCGCATTTTTCACAGCATTTTTTACAGGCGGGGAGGCAGCAACCTTTTTTACTTTTTTCACCGGCGGCGAGGGCTTCAGTCGTTTTACTGTCGACTTTATCGACTCAGCCTGCTGCTTATTGACCACCGGTTTCTGGGGCGCAGGGGCAACCACAGTCCTGGGGACCTGGGGAGGTACTGGCGGGGGCGTTATTACCCTTGGGGCTGGGCTCGGGACTGGTGGACCGGTTGTCTTTCTGAGATAATCAGGATTTTTTTCCAGAACCTTTATTAATCTCTCCAACTGTCGCTTAACCAGCCTCTTTTTACTGCTGGTGGGATAGGAAAGCATCAGCCGATCATAATACTGAACAGCTTGTTTGAAATTTCCTCTGTCCTCCTGCTCTATTTGGGCCAAGGCGTAGAGGGCATTATCAGCCTTATTTCCCTTTGGGAAAAAAGTGAGAATATCTGTATAAAAAGAAACAGCCTTATCAAGGTCGGCAGTCAGGCCAAAGCGTTCATACATAGTACGATACATACGCGCTATGGTGTACAAACACGCGGAAGCTCTTGTGCTTTTTGGGTCTATCCGATAGATACGCTGTAATTCGTGGATGCCGGTCAGCCATTTCTTACGTTTTCCGGCAAGAGAGGGGTTATTCCGCAGCTTATAATAATAATCACTGGCCTGTTTGTACTGCCACTCCACTGTATTTTTGTAGGTAGAGGACGCCGCTGCACCGGTCGCAACCGTCGCGATACCGGGGAGCCCTATGAGGAAGAGCAATATCAGAAACCGGAAAAAATGACCGACGCACTGAAAATTATACGGAGACCGAACGACAAGGAGCATACTGACAAAAATAAACAGAGCGTTTAATGGTCGTGAGGAACTGGATGAATAAGGTCAGGTTGTCTTCTGTCTTAATCACTGAAATGCTTTTTATTGCCGCTCAACTTCGACGATAACAAACTTTTTAATTATACTCTATTACTTCTAATTGGCAAATAGATTGTGACGTATTCGGTCATCGTTGGGCCGTAACCATTCACTCCCCCCCCCTTTTTTTCAAGAGGTTTGGTTATGATTTAATTGGCATAGGAGCAATGCCTTTTCTTCCAAGAGCTATAGTCTCCGCAATATACGACCAAGGATCTTGTTCACGTAGCCGACATGTTTCGATCACACTTAACAAACAAGCATATGCTCGACTGCCTTCACTTGTACGGGTTCCGAAACTGATTCGTCTCGAAATCACAGCATGTCTCAACGCTCGTTCAGCATCATTATTGGTCGGAGGAAGCTCTGGATTTTTGACAAACGCCACCACCGCATCCCAATCATTGAGAATCTCCCGAGCCAGTGCCCGTAATTTTTCATGTTCTTCCTCAGATCCAAGATCACAGACTTTTTTTAGACTGGCAAGGATGAGGTTGCATTGCGAACCACCCCCACCATCTTCAGCCACGGCTCTTATAAGTGCTCTGAGCTCTCGCAAAAGCCAATCACCCATTTTTTGAGCTTTTTTGTCGACCGCCCCGGTAAGGGCAATTGCTTTACGTATCAGGTGCGCCAGACACCGTTGCCGCTTTTCATGACTCCGGTAGGCCAAATAGCCATCGGTCACAAGCCAGCCAGTAAATGCCGTAGTGATTAATTTGAGAAGTTCTTCTTTTTTTCTGGTGCCGATATGAAATACGGCAATCCGGGCTGAAAGAACGATCCACAGCCATTTAAACACACCTTTTTCATACCAAGGCGTTTCGTCAACCTTAACAATATCTTCTCGTTGGAGTTCTTCCAAAAGTTCTTCCACAACAGGAAAACAGGCGACTCCGGTTTCGCGAATACAGCGGTCTATGCTTCCTGTTGATAATTCCATGCTCAGCCAGCATGAAAGAAACTCCTTTATTTTCACTCGTGACATACGGTATCGGACGCTCAATGCCGCGATAAAGGTCGTCAGCATCGGCCCGACCATAGTGTGCTCAGTTAATTTCAGGTCTTTTCGGCGACCTTCAACATGGGAAACGAATCCTTCGCCGGGCTGAACCTTTGTTTCATGTCCGCACTGACAAACAGCACTGTAATAATGATGAAGAACGCAGGAGATATGAATGCCTTTGGATGTTTTCTCAAGCTCATAAACATAATATCCCATATAAGGCCGATCAGACACATGAAGCTCTGTTCCACCACAAATCACACAAGATTCTGGACGGTGCGAAAGGATACTTTCAGGGACAGGAGGCTCGGAACGCCAAAATCCTTGCGCACCGGGTTGTTTGCCTGGAGATCGTTTGGAATCATCAGGTTTTGAATTTTTATCCTGATCTGAGCTGTTTTCTTCAGTAGTGCTTTTATCCTCATCAGAGGCATTTTCGTTATCACTGTCTGATGAGGTGCAATCCTTATTGCTTTTTTTATCATAAGGACTGTCGGATGAGGGCGGCTTAGAGCTGTTTTTGGAGTCTTGGTCAAGACGCTCCACCAGATGTACACTGAGATCAAGCAGCCTGCAGGCTGCTTCAACTAATGCTTCTCGATCAAGCTTTTTAAAGTAAGCTCGATTCATCTGTGCGAGGTCGTCTTTTGTTAATTTCTCCATAACAGATAAAATATACCTTATCGTTTTATCTGTCTATGTCTTTTTACCCGCCATTTAAACGCGGAGGGGGGGAGTGAACGGTTACGTT
>MTKO01000132.1 GCA_004028505.1 Candidatus Electrothrix aarhusensis | reverse complement strand
GCATGAAGATACATGGGGTCGCCCATATTGCCGCTACCGTAGAGACTGTCGCCGATAATCGGGCAACCGAGCCCCAGTGGATGGGCCGCATGGAGACGAAGTTGGTGAGTTCTGCCGGTCAGCGGAATAAACTCTATTCGGGTCTGCGGGCGGCCCTCGTTTTCGGGGAGGATCTCGAAGAGAGTCTCGGACAAGGCAAGGCGACGCCAGCGGGTGATGCCGATCTTCCCCTGCACGGGATCATAAATCTGATAAGGACGATTTTCTGGGTCCAGCCGAAAGCGCAGCTCGATTTCACCGTTTTTTCCAGTCACTGCCTCAGACACAGCCCCATCCAGAAGGGCGATGTAGACCTTGTCCACCTGGCGTTGAGAAAATTGGCAGCTCAGCTGACGATGGACCTCCGCAGTCAGAGCCAGAACCATCAGGCCAGAGGTGGCCATGTCCAGACGATGGACTGCGGGTTGGTCGATGGCATCAGGAAACAGCGCCTTGAAACGGCTGACGACTGAATCCTGTTTATCCGGCCCTCGTCCGGGCACAGCCAAGAGCCGCCGGGTTTATTGATCACCACCAGATGTTGATCTGCAAAGATGATTTTCAATTCCTTTTTTATCACCATCGTTTATTTTCTTCAGCTTCTTTTGTGAGCTGTTGAACCCCGCAGAGCATGAAGCCGAGAATCGGGTAACATTTTGTCCGGCAGGAGGAGTAAAAACAGCCGTGCTGGCGACATCCCGAGGCATTTTCTTTGCCCAAATAAAATTCAGCCAGACCCAGTGGCGTTAACCCCTGCAAGGCTGCGTGCTGGAGCAGTTTCGGAGCACAGCAATCTCCGGTGCCGGTGGGCACCCCCTTGTCCGATCCCAAGATTTTTTGCAGGCCTGCCGCTTGACCGTGAAAATTTCGTAACCGGTACAGGGTATGGATTTCCCGCATGAGTTGTTGCGATTTTTTTTTGCGCTGCTGAATACATTCCTGCCGTTCGGGACAACCAGGTACAAGCTGATCGATTTGGCGAGTCAGTCTTTTTATGGCCTTCTCTTCTTCATCATGTACCTGATGAAAGGCCTTGCAATCAAAGACGGGCCCAACCCAGCCCGGAACCTGCCAACGTCCATTGTATTGGCCGGAAAAGGCCCGAAGAATGACCTGTTCTCCGCTCGGCGTTTGCGCAACCAGGACGCCGAACATCTTGCCCCGAGCTGGTCCCCAGAGGTAGTCTACAGCGCAACCGGGATCCGCCTGTTGGTCCGGCAACACAAAGTCGATCCGGCCTTTGTTTTTCAGTGTTTTTATGAGCTGGAAAGCAGGATCCAGAGCAGGGTCTGTCGGGAGATAATGTTCCTGGTTGCAACTCCGGCAAAACCCAACTGCATCAACCCGACCTCTTTGTTTTTTCTTCTCTTTCATCGCTTTTCACCAAAAAACAAAAGAATATCTCCGTAGCAGTGTGTTTGGTCCTGAAAAGGGGGGAAAAGATTAATGCATTTTTCAGGATTCACGCTATAGTTACAGCCGCGACAGCGCGAGATTTAATTCAACCTGATTCGACCTGATTCGAAACTCGTTGGACACAGTACCAGATACCGTGCATGTTGCAGGACAAAAAAATAAAAAAGATTGGATGAATTACCATAAACCGGAGAACACTTCATGTCAAAACAACAAAGCTCCTTTGAGCTTAATGATTTGCGGGAAAATTCCCATGTCGAGCAGTATAACGGCATTCTGGACCAGCTGGATCTTCCCCCTGGTATTGTTGAGTTTTTACAGAAAAATCAGCGCAAAATATGGACTGTAGTTACCATTATCGCTGTGGTGATTATAAGTACCGCACTTTATGATTCCTATAGCACCTATAGCTTGAACAAGGCTGCCAAGGCCTATGATGCAGCTTTACTTCTTGAAGGTGAACAGCGGGCAACAGCCCTGAACACGGTAAAAGAGGATTTTAGCTCAACGCCCTCTGCTGTCTGGGGGCAGATTCAACTCACCCATATTGATCAGGAGGCTGGGAAGTACAAGGAGGCTATTGACCGATTAGAAAGCCTGAAGAGCGAGCTGGGAAAAGAGGATTTGCTTAACCCCCTGGTGCTGGCAAATCTTGGTGCTCTGTATGAGCAGAATCAACAGCTGGACAAGGCTGTTGCTGCCTATGAACTTTTGCACAAGAGAGAGGGCTACGAGGCCCTGGCTTTGAGCAATCTTGGTCGGCTTTACGAAAGTATGGAGAAAAAAGAGCAGGCAGTGGCGACGTATCAACGATACATGAGCTTAACAGAGAAGAAAGGAGAGGCTGGGCCTGCTCAGAATTCTTTGGCCCGTGATATGGTTCAAGCAAGTCTAAACCGTATCCTGCAATAGACCGAAGAGGTTGAAGATATTGAAGGGTTTGTGCTCATGAAGATTATTCAAGACCTACAGGAAATGACAGCTTGGTCAAAAGAGCAGACTGTTGCGGGTAAGACCATCGGCTTTGTCCCAACCATGGGTTGTTTTCATGAAGGTCATCTTGCCTTAATGCGCCAGGCCGGGGAGTTGGCTGGTCAGGTGGTGGTGAGTCTCTTTGTTAATCCCACCCAGTTCGGTCCGCAGGAAGATCTGGCTGCTTATCCGAGAGACTTTGCCCGCGATCAGGAGCTGGCTGCCAGCGTCGGAGTTGATGTGATCTTTGCCCCGGAACCGGAGGATATGTATCCGGCAGGATGCAATACCACTGTGACTGTAGGGAAAGAACTGACCGGCCAGCTCTGCGGGGCTTCCCGCCCTGGTCATTTTGCCGGGGTTGCCACGGTGGTCAGCAAGCTCTTCAATATTGTTCGCCCGGACTTAGCGGTGTTCGGGGAAAAAGATTTTCAGCAACTGGCTGTGATCCGCCGCATGACTGAGGACCTGAATCTCGGGGTGGAGATCATCGGTCATCCCATTATTCGGGAACAAGACGGGCTGGCCATGAGTTCCCGCAATGCCTATCTGCAAGAGGCAGAGCGGGAAACCGCGCTCAGTCTTTCCCGCGCGTTGGCAATGGCCCGGACAATGGCTGCTGACGGCGAACTGCATGCGGAGTCGCTTACAGCAACCTTGCAGAAGTTTATCCTCTCCTTTTCCGGTACTGAGCTGGATTATATAAGTTTTGTTGATCAGGCTTCTCTTCAGCCGGTTGTTGAGATTGATAAAGATACGGTGTTGGCTCTGGCTGTGAAAATCAACGGTAGGGTGCGGTTGATTGATAATGGGTTTGTGGCGGGGGGCGAGAAATAAAGGGGAGCAGTAGGTAATATTTGAGAAATCGATCAAGCTGAGCGGGCATACTCAACACCGGAAAGAAAAAGTTCATATTATTCATGAGGGCCGTGTAAACATTATGAAATCCTTCTCAAAATGGACCATAGCAGAGGTTGAAGAGACATTTGATCTTACGTTCTGTAAACAGAGTGAATTCCTAAGCCGATGGTTGGACATAACTGAAACTGCTGCACTCAAACCTGAAGAGGATCATCTTCTCACTGAGTTTCGTGGCAAATTGCTGGATCATATTTGGGATTGGAATGAGTCGGAACTCAAAGGTAAATTTATTTTTCCGCTGCTGGCCGCAGTCAATTTTGATGAAGAACAGTATCAGTCGTTCATCGAACGGGAAATTTCTGTGGAGATAGAGGGCGATATTTTATCTGGCAAGGTTGGTTTTTTTGTTGCCAACGGCAGGCGTTACCCGAAGCATCCGTATTTTTTTATTCATGAATTTAAGAAGGAACATGAAGCATCAAATGATCCATTAGGTCAGCTCCTCATCACAATGGTGGCGGCGCAGAAATTGAATAATGACGACAAACCGATTTACGGCTGTTACGTGATGGGCCGACTTTGGTTTTTTGTTGTTCTGGACGGACAGGATTATGCAACCAGTTTGGCCTATGATGCGACCAAAGATGATATTAACGAAATTTTTATTCTTTTAAAAAAGGCCAAAGGAATCATTGATGAATTTGCAAAAAGTCTAATTTTTCGAAATTTTGCTTCGTAACATCGGTTTACCCTTGAAATGATCGACTGATGAATAATATTTTTTCCTCTTTGCCGTCCGATCTCAAGCATGAAGTTTTCGACGAACTGCTCCAGGCGGGCCAATCGGGAAATGCCCGAACTCTCCGCATTGAGCGCATTGTCTCCAAAGGCCATACCTCACCGGAAACAGGCTGGTATGATCAGGAGGAAAACGAGTGGGTGCTGGTGCTGGAAGGTGCCGGAACCATCCTGTTTGCAGAGGGTAATCAGCAGGTGACTTTACGAAAAGGCGATTATCTCCATATCCCGGCGCACGCAAAACATAAAGTTGTCTGGACGGAACCGGAAGAACTTACGGTCTGGTTGGCAGTGCATTATTCAGTTGAAGATATCACAGCATGTGAGTAAAAGATGTGGTCCTGCACAGGCAGTGAATAAACAGTGCAACAAGGAAACAACTATGGGAACACCGGCTGAGCTCTTTTGGGGAATAATGTTCGGAGCAATCGGTTCTGGATTTTTCATCTATGGAAAAAAACAGAATGCCTTTGTCCCGCTTTGTACAGGAATGGTTTTATGCATTCTACCGTATCTTATCGCCAATATATACCTCATGGTTTCTGTAGGTTTCCTCCTGATGGTCATTCCGTATTTTTTCAGAGCATGAGCGAAGAGCAGGTTGGCTCTTTTTGACAGGCCGACTGAACCGGAAATGCCCGAATATTTTTCTTCTGCACACGACAAAAATCATTTTATACCAGTATAGTATTATGCAGCGAACAATGCTTAAATCCAAGATTCACCGCGCAACCATCACCGAGGCGGATCTCAATTACGACGGCAGCTTGACCATTGACCAAGACCTTTTGGATGCCGCAGGGATCATCCCTTTTGAGCGGGTCAATGTTTATAATATCAATAACGGAGAACGCTTCGAGACCTACGCTATCACAGGGGAGCGGGGTTCCGGCGTTATCGGTCTTAATGGGGCTGCTGCCCGCAAAGGGCATACGGGTGACCTGATTATCATTGTCACCTATGGCCAATATGACGACAGCGATCTGACTGATTTTGCGCCGAAGATTATTCTTTGCGATGAAAAGAATGGGATTCGCAAGCTGATTGATAAATAGAGTGGAGGAGAGGTAAGCACACCCAGATCTTTGCTGAAAACTGAACAGTTTGATAATAGAACAAATACTAGACAAAATGAGGAACGATCATGCCGGGTTTTGAAGTGTTCGGAGAAGAGGAAAAACAACAGGCCCTGGAGGTGTTTGACACCGGAGTCCTGTTTCGCTACGAATTTGGTGAGCAGCGCAAGGGCGTGTACAAGGTGCGTGAGTTTGAGCAGGCCTTTGCCAAATACACTGGGGCTGCTCATGCCCAGGCTGTAACCTCGGGAACCGCAGCACTAAAAGTCGCTTTGACCGCTTTAGGCGTCGGCATAGGTGACGAAGTCATCACCCAGGGATTTACCTTTGTCGCCACCTGGGAAGCAATTCTTGATGTCGGTGCTGTGCCCGTGTTCACCGAGGTGGATCAGACCCTGAATATGGACCCGACAGATTTGGAAAAAAAGATCACCTCAAAAACACGGGCCATTATCCCGGTACATATGTTGGGTGCTCCGGCCAGGATCGTAGAGATTAAAGCCATTGCTGACAAATACGGTGTTCCTGTTTTGGAGGATACGGCCCAGGCACCCGGTGCCCGGCTCAACGGCCAGCATCTCGGCACCTTTGGTCATTTCGGCACCTTTTCTTTTGACTCGGTTAAGACCATAACCACCGGTGAAGGCGGGATGGTGATCAGTAACGATGAGGAGCTTTGGCGCAACTGTTCCGAGTATCATGATCACGGCCATGACCATGCAGTCAATCCGGGCGGGCGCGGCGGTGAAGAACGACGCTTTATCGGCTTCAACTATCGGATGATGGAGCTGCAAGGGGCTATCGGGCTCGCGCAGCTGGCCAAGCTGGAGAGCATTGTTGCTTCCCAGCAAAAAAATAAGGCCATCCTCAAGGAGGCGGCCTCAAAGATCGCCGGAGTCAGCTTCCGAGTGATCCTGGATGAGCAGGGCGATTCTGCCACTTTTCTGTCCTTTATGTTGCCGGATAAGGAACAGGCTGCCAAGGTCAATCAGGTGTTGCGGGATAATAAAGCCGGGGCCATCAACTTTGGGGAAAACAGCTGGCATTTTTATCCTTCCTGGGAACATTTGCTCGGCAGTAAAACCCTCAGCAAAAACGGCTGGCCCTTTGATAGCCATTGCAAACGTCGCGTTATCTATGATCCTGAGGCATTGCCTGATTCGGTTGAACTGATGAATCGTACCTTGGTTTATCAGGTTCCGGTTAACTTGAGCGATACCCAGCGGGAGACCATGCTGGCGGCCCTGGCCAAGGCGGCTGCTCTTTAAGCAAGCAGGAAATTTATGTATACCCGGTCTGTCCTTTGCCGCAAGGACAGGCCGGATTGACAGCGGACAAGAGGTCCGGAGAAAATGCTGAGAGCTTATTTGAATAAGGTCGTGAATATTATCTCTGTCCTTTGTCTGTTGGTTGTCTCGGCTCAGATCAGCTGTGCAGCAGGCTCTGATATCAGGAAATTCTGTGCCCCGCAAAGCTCCTCATCCCAGTCACTTCAACTCTTCCTTGCCTCCAATATCGGCTCTCAACAAGCAGCCCTGCAACGGAATAAAACCTTCAGCAAGGGAAGATGCTTTTCAGCACAAGGGAAGGAGATGCCCTTTTTCATACAACCCGGATAGCTTCGGGAGATTGTGTGGTGGTGAACCTTGAGGAGGCCATGAGGCTTGTCCCGAGGAATATTTCTTCGGCATCTCAGCCTTCTGGTAAGCAGGAGGGGATGAGTACGACAACCTTGTTTCCAGCGGTTTTTGGGGTCCAGAGAAACGGTGCTAAACATTACGGGTTAATTGCTGAGAAGACCCTCCGTCGTCTGCGCCGGGTGCAAAAGGCAAGGGAAACCGCAACAGAGGTAATTGTCAATGCCAAGACCGATCCTGATCTTGTCCTGATCTACATTATTTGTCCGTCAGATCGGAACAACCCCTGCGACCTCACAGTGAAACAGAACGGTGCGTGGCTGCTTGATAAGAAAACCGGCAAACAATTTCATCTTCCCGTCTTGGCCCGATCTCAAAGAAGTAGAAAACAGAATGGAAAGGATGGAAGACGAGATGGCAAATCGACCAGAACAAGCCGTAGAACCCATATCAATAATGATACGCCCCAGGGAATCTACACCATCTGGGGAGCCGTAACCGGGGGAGGCAATTCTTCCTGGTTTCGGACGGCCCGGATTGATCTTGATGCGGCCTTGCCCCCGATAAATGCGCAGCCGTATCCTCTCAATTCCTTCCTTCTTTCCCGCATCATCCCGGTAGAGGCTCTGGATGATTACTGGGTCAATGAATGGCCGCTGGCCTACAGTCTGGGGCGTCTTGCTTTGCGTATTGCACCCGGTGATTTTGCCTCGGAGCAACATCAAACAAAGCCGGTTTCCTTTTCGCAGGCGCAGTTTAGCCCCACCCATGGTTGCATTAATACAGGGGATCAACAGGGACAGCTCCTTCAGATTCTTATTGAGGCAGGGGTTTTTCGACAGGAGGATATTATTACTCCTTCGGAAGATTCAGGAAAAAGATGGTCTGTTTCTCCAAAATTAGGTAAAGCCTTTGTGATTCTCAAGGATCGTGATTGATTCGTTGTCGTGGGCGCTCCGGGGTACTCGGGGCATTCGGTCCGTCTGCTGGTCACAATGAGGCGGTGTGCGCGGAACATTTGCATCCACGCAGGCAAACTGGAAATTTAATGAGCTTTGGTGCGAAAAAATGAAATTCAGATTTACTCTTCTGTTTTTTGTCTTAGCTTGTCTGATGTTTATAGGCGAGGTTGTTCTTGATTACGATTTGATAAAATTTATCTATACGTTGCATAGCATCATGGTGGATCGATGCATTTCCGTGGCTCTTTTTGGTGTGACCGGTCTGGTGATTGATTATATCATCCACATCAAACAAAAAAAAGAACGGGAGAAGGTGGTCGCATATAATGCGACGATGAGAGCGGCAAACCAGCTTATGCGAGATTTAATGAACAGTATGATTATTTTATCGGCATCGGAATCTGTGAAGGGAGAATTTGACGATGACATTTCCGGGATTATTGATAGCAATATAAGAAAGATGGAAGAAGTGCTTGAGGCGCTGACCGGTTTGAAAGAAATCACGCCGGAGATGATTAGGGAGATATCCACCCCCAACTGAAACGTGATTTATCGGGGTCATTCTTTAATATTATTGCAAATTTTATTTACTGAGCTATTTACTGAGCCATGCTGAAAAAAGAATTGCAGGAAATCATCACCAACGGCGAAAACTCAGGGATTGAGTTTAAACGCGATGATATCCGTCCCGAACAGCTTGCCAAAGAAATCGTGGCTATGGCCAATTTTCAAGGAGGCAGGGTTTTGCTCGGTATAGAAGATGATGGATCTGTCTCTGGCCTACAGCGGAGTAATACCGAAGAATGGGTGATGCACGTTATCCGGGATAAAATCCATCCTTTGATTTTGCCGTATTATGAAACTGTTCAGCTTGATGACGGAAAGCGTATAGCTGTTCTTTCTTTTCCACAGGGAATATCAAAGCCTTATGTGGTCAGGAATAAGGGCGAGGAAAAAATCTACATCCGCGTAGGCTCGACATCGCAGCTTGCTACTCGTGAGCAGCAGATGCGTCTTTTTGAAATCGGCGGCATGTTGCATACGGAACTGTTGCCCGTTCCGCGTACGGATATTTCCTGCCTGGATCTGGTGCGGCTGGAAAGTTACCTCCGTGACATCATTAATGACCCGGAGATACCTGCAACACAGGAGGAATGGGAGACTCGTTTAACCCGGCTGGGTTTTCTCACTCAGGCAGGCGAGGCTCTCAGCTGTACTGTTGCTGGCTTGGTTCTGTTCGGTTTCCGGCCCCGAAGATATCTGAAACAGGCCGGTATCCGAGTCTTTACCTTTGCCGGAGAAGATAAGGAATACAAAGCCCTGCTGGATGAAATTATGGACGGACCGCTTACGGGCCGCTGGATTAATCGGGACGGCTCACCGGAGCTTATTGATCCGGGCCTGCTTGACCGGGTTATCCCCTTAATCACCCCGTTTATCACCGAGGAAGGAAGTGAAGTAACAGAACAGCTTCGCCGGGAAACCTTTCGAAAATATCCGTTTGAGGCTGTTCGGGAAGTTATTGTCAATGCCTTGGCTCATCGTGATTGGACCCGGTTCGTGGATATAGAGATAGGCATCTATTCTGATCGGCTGGAAGTTATCAGTCCCGGTGCTCTGCCCAATTCCATGACTGTGGACAAGATGATTGCAGGTCAGCGGTCGCCGAGAAACACGATTATTATGGAAGTCCTGCGGGATTATAAATACGTGGATTACAGAGGGATGGGAATTCGGACAAAGGTCTTGCCTTTGATGCGAAAAATTAATCAGACAGAACCGGAATTTATTCTCACTGAGGATTATTTGAAAACGGTGTTATACAGCAAAGGAGCAAAGAGAACAGTATGAAATTTATCAGCCCACTCCTATTTTTTATCGGCATGATCGGTGTTGTGACCTTGGGAAACAATCTTTATGCCGATCTAATGCTGGTGTTTTACGGAGACCATGATATTTATTGGACGCATAAGGATATGCTGCTGCCCCTTGAAAAAACCGGTAACAGCTTTACGGTCTATGTCGGGGAAAAACCCTTACAGGATCATCTGAACGGCAAAACGTTTTTTGCTGCGGATGGAGAATTGGTACCATACCCTGTTCTTGCCAAGGATGTGACTGTCCGGTTGAATAACTGGCCTTCAGTGAAGGCGGAGGTGCTGACCAGAACCACGTTTACGGGATTTGCCTTCGGAGTAACGCTGATGTTGATGATCGGAGGATTGGTGCGGACCTGCCTTGCCTGCCTTCAGCAGAAGAAAAAGGCCGGTAATCATCCAAGAGCTTGAGGAAGAAGATGTTTTCCGCATTTAAAAAATCATTACATAATAAACCGTCCAGCCCTGAAATACAGGCCAATGTACTGGCAGGTCTGACAGTCGGCGTTATCGCACTTCCCCTTTCCATGGCCCTGGCGATTGCCAGCGGTGTGCCGCCCCAGCATGGCCTGTACACGGCAATGGTTGCCGGTATTGTTATTGCGCTTACCGGTGGTTCCAAGGTGAACATCTCCGGCCCGACCGCAGCCTTTGTGGTCATCCTGCTGCCCATTGTACAAAAATTTGGCATAGGGGGCCTGCTTGTCAGCGGGATGATGGCAGGCCTGATTCTGATTTTGATGGGGATCGGAAAACTCGGCAGGCTCATTGAAATAGTCCCTTATCCCGTAACGGTAGGATTCACCGCAGGCATTGGTGTGGTGATCGGTACCTTTCAGATAAAAGACTTTTTGGGACTGAACATAGAATCAATGGGAGGTCATTATCTCGATAAGCTATCGCTTATCTTCCATGCCTTACCATCGATAAACTGGCAGGAGACGCTCATTGGTGCTTTGACACTGGCTGTCCTGTTGATCTGGCCGCGCTTCCGTTCCAAAGTCCCAGGTCATCTTGTTGCCCTGCTGCTCGGAAGTTTGGCGGCCTGGCTGCTCAGTCGCGCTGTTTCCGACTTCTCGGTTGCGACCATCGGCAGTCGATTTCATTTTGAAATAAAAGGTGTTATAGGCAACGGAATACCTCCCATCTTGCCATCTTTTGAATGGCCTTGGAATTTACCCGGTGCCGACGGAAATCCGATAGGTTTGAGTTTCAACCTAGTGAGATTACTTTTTCCATCAGCAATTACCATAGCCATATTAGGCGCGTTAGAATCACTCTTATGCGCTGTGGTTGCCGATGGTATGTCTGGTAAAAAACATAATCCTAACGATGAGCTCATCGGCCAAGGAATCGGAAACCTGCTCGTGCCGCTTTTCGGGGGGATTCCAGCGACCGCTGCAATCGCCAGAACAGCAGCGAATATCAAAGCGGGCGGAACGCTGCCGCTGTCATCGGTTGTCCACGGTTTATTTATCCTGATCGGGATATTACTGCTTGCTCCGCTCTTGTCCTACATCCCCATGTCTTCAATGGCGGCATTATTGCTCATTGTTGCCTGGAATATGAGCGAGGCCAAGCATTTTATTCGTACGATCAAGATCGCGCCCAGAGAGGATGTTTTTGTTCTTATTGCCTGTTTTCTTCTGACAGTGCTTTTTGATATGACTGTTGCCGTAGCTGTCGGTATGGGATTAGCCGCAGTCTTATTTATTCGAAGAACAATCAGCCTAACCCATACCTCCGCGATTGAAAGCAGTCGTGAAGCGTATGATCTTCCCGACCATACCGTGATTTATGATATTAACGGCCCGTTGTTCTTCGGTTCTGCTCAGAAAGCCTTAAAAACGATTTCTACTGTACAACCTGATGTGCGGATCGTGATACTGGATATGTCGGAAGTCACCATGCTTGATATGAGCGCCATTGTCGCGATGGAATCGATAGCAAATGATTTATCAGCGAGAAATATAGGGTTAATCATAAATAATTTGCAGCCCCGCATGATATTGAAGCTCAGGCGTGCCGGGATACGGAAGCGAATCGGCAAGGTGGCGTTTTCTAGGTCTCTTGAAGACGGTTTCGGGGCGGCACGGAAAATGCTTAAAGAAAACAACCCTGGTCTGGAATCATAGCTTTATTGAGCAGCCTGACCTCGAAAAATAAATAATTAGTTAATAATTTGCAATTATATAAACAGCAGTCTCTTTTCCCGGAATGTAGTACGTCAAACACTTCCGCTGAAAAGCAGCATTCTCGGTCAGGTACGTTTACCGATAACATGAAATTGCCTATCCATAGATGGTTTCGTTATTCAGCCGGATTTTCAGCCAAATGGGTAGAACAGGAAATACAGCGCCATTGTCGTGACGGAAAAGAAAAAATTAACGTGTTGGATCCGTTTTCTGGGTCAGGTACGACCTTATTAGCAGCTGAAGCTGTGCAGGCAAAAGCTGTGGGCTTTGAGCCACATCCCTTTATCCATCGGGTTGCCCAGGCTAAGCTCGGCTGGGGTAATACAGATACATATCAGCTTCAAAAAATGGCTGAAGAGATCCTCAAAAAGGCACAGGAAAGAAATACTGAGGGAGAGAGACCAGATGCATTGGATGCTCCTTTGCTGAAGAAATGTTTTACAGATGATTCGTTGAACAAGCTGGATGCATTAAAAGACGTTTTTCTGGCTGATTTTGATAATGGGGCAGCAGAACATGAACTTCTCTGGTTATGTATTACGAGTATACTGCGTCCGTGTAGTACGGCAGGCACAGCCCAATGGCAATATGTGTTGCCAAACAAGAAAAAAGCAAAAGTTTCTGATCCATTTTCAGCCTTTTCTCTGAAAATGAATCAGCTGATTGATGATATCGGAATTGTCGGAAAACAAGGATGGCTTTCCGGTGCGCAAATTTTGCGCACCGATGCCCGTGATCCGCAATATACAGCCGAAGACGCCTTTGATCTTGTTATTACCTCTCCGCCGTACCCAAACAATTATGACTATGCCGATGCCACCCGCTTGGAAATGACATTCTGGGGAGAAATAACAGGATGGAGCGAACTGCATTCATCAGTCAGGCAATATTTGTTACGATCCTGCTCGCAGCATTCAGCCAAGGAAAAGCTGCAATTAAATATTCTTCTTGAAGATGATGTGTTATCGCCTATTGCAGGTGAACTGACCAAGGCGTGCAGAGAATTGGAACAAATACGATTAACAAAAGGTGGAAAGAAAACATACCATACTATGGCAGCCGCATATTTTACGGATTTGGGAAATGTTTTTCATGCGCTTCGTCCGCTATGTAAGAAAGACGGGAGAATGTGTTTTGTTATCGGAGACTCGGCACCATACGGAATCTATCTTGCCGTTGATAAATGGCTCGGCGAGCTGGCTCTGGCAGCAGGATTTACCTCGTACTCTTTTGAGAAACTGAGGGACCGAAATATAAAATGGAAAAATAGAAAGCATAGAGTTCCTCTTCAGGAAGGTCGCTTGTGGATTGAAGGATAAAATAATGATAAACCGTAACGCATCTTCAGGGCATAAACTTGGCCAGCTTATCGGCGACTGGTATGAAGAATACTTTGTTCTTCCACTGCTTCAGGAAGTAGGAAAGAAACTCAAGCTGTTTGTCGATTCGCGTTTTATAACAAGAACAGCACGTAACGGCAGAGTCATCTGGGAGGATTTGGACGGGAACTCGGTTGATTATGATTATGTGTTGGAACTGGGAGGTTCTGAAGAAAAGGTTGGAATTCCGGTTGGCTTCGTTGAATGCTTCTGGCGGCGCGGGGCACGACATTCAAAAGATAAAGCACGGGATGACAGTGGCAAGCTGATGCCGATGCGTGAGACATATCCGACAGCAAGATTCCTGGGAATTGTTGCAGCCGGAGATTTTACTCAACCTGCACGGGCGTTAGTCAGAAGCAGAAATATTGACCTGTTTTATGTGCCGAAAGAAAAGATTGTCACTGCCTTTTCCGAGTGCGGGTTGAGAATGGACTACCCGGACAAACTTGCGGAAAGTGAAAAAGCAGAGCTTGTGGAAACATTTATTTCGTTTTTTACTGTCGACAAAAAGGGAGAAGTTCAGAAAAGACTTCATCGGTTGTTGAGAAAGGCAACGATAATATCTTACGTTGACAGGGTAAAAGCAACTCTCAGTGCATTGCCACAGGAAATACGATTGGCGTTGCGGCATGACTCCATGCCTGTCTGCTTTGAATCCGTGGCCTCAGCAACTGTCTTTTTACAGGATCCTACATTTGAAATGACCTCTCCTCTTGAAAGCTATCTCTATCAGGTCACCTACAGCGACGGTTCTGAATTTGAACAATCGGTCTCCTGCTTGGAAGAATTAAGAATACTCCATTCTCAGATTGAACGTCTTACTCTTCATATGAACACCTTATGTGATTGAATTCCTTTGAACTGAGGTTGGAGAAAACGATAATATATTGATATATCTAAGGTTAAAAAGAAATGACATTACCAATTAACTTCACCCCGAACGGCCTCCCCGTCCTCAGGGGCA
>MTKO01000029.1 GCA_004028505.1 Candidatus Electrothrix aarhusensis | reverse complement strand
CCCCATGTGGATAGGTTTGCCTCGGTCTTGGCAGCCCGATCCTTGAACACCCCCACCGGCCATTGAAAATAGCGTTCAATGTACCAGCGGATTTCGTCCAGTTCCAGCGGTCCCAGCGAAGCCGTAAATCTATAGCGGCGGCTGATGACGTTGCGGCTTGTCCGGTCTGCTGGATTGTAGATCAGCTCGGCCATTGCCCTGGCCCGCCGCAGACCGTCTTTTTCCTTGATCTGCGGATCAGTGAGTTTGAGGATCAGCTCCTCCACCGGCTCGACCTGGACGACTTCCGCCTCCTGCCAGTCTTCGGGCAGCTGTATCCCCAGGGCCGCAAAGATTTTAGGCATGGCCTCGTTCAAAGCGGTTGGGCCTTTATCGATAAAAATATGGAGTGGTTCATCAGGAAAGAGGAGACGAAGATGTCCCTTTTCCACGCCGGGCAGAACTACGGAGATTATTTTGTAGCCGTCGTTCCGTTTCCGGGCTTCCTCCTGGGCCAGACGTAATTCCTGCTGCACCCATTCCGAACCCAGTGCGTCCAGGCTGATGACCACCAAGAAATGGGAGGCCGTGCAGATGCTCTCTTCGATCCGGGCCTGAAGATCATCGCCGCCGCTCAGTTCACGGGAATCTACCCAGGGCAGTTGACCGTGCAGCTCCAGGGATTGCCGGAGCTTCTTGACAATGTCGTCATCCTGAGAAGAATGGGAGATGAAAATATGGTTGGGCATGGAATGATCTTCTCCGTTTCGTGGTTTTAAAAAAAATAATGGAGCAAAACGATGAGCAAAAACCGCCAGTCATTGCCTAAGATAAAGTTTTAGATGCAGAATATATTCTTACTGTAAAAATATACGGAGAGCAAGCAGGGGGAAGGCAACGCTGCCTTTTGGCCTTTGGCACTCCTGCTGTTATTTCCTTGTGATCTCCCACCAGCGGCGTATACTTGCCGGAACAGGATCTCAATATTCCACCAGAGGAGCAGTACATGAACGAGAAGAAAACGCCCGCAAAAACTCCGCCGCGCCCGATACCGTCGCTAGGCCGACAAAAAAAAGGCAAGGGCGGAGGTTATGCCCAGCCACCGCGGCCCAAGCGGTTAACTCCTTCCCAGAAAGGCAGATAAGAGCAGGGTGCGACTTCCGCACCCGCCGTTCCCCCGATATATAATTTTCTCGAGAGAGATAGCGAACGTTTATGCTAAGGAGCTAAGGAGGTGCCTGGGCAGGTCATAAGGAGATTATCAGTATCCTCCTTAAATTCCTCCCAAAAAGGAAAGGTTCTGCATTGCTCTGGACGATGGTTATAGATTGTGCAGCAATGGTCAACAGGATCGAAAAAACAGCATAAATGCTCGTTGTTTATACTAAGCTCTTTAAGAGACAGCTGTCCGTCGATCTGCCGGACGTATTGTCGGGCAAAGGCATCCGGCGACATTCCTCTTGCTTCAGCCATTCCCAGCAGTTCCTTCATGCTGAGCCAGACATATCCTTGTCTCCCTCGACAGCATTTTCCTCTGCATTTTGTACAGGCATCGCTCTTGAAAAAATAGGGAAAGTCATTATGGTAATGGAGATTCTTGCGGGTCATAGAAGATGGTGTCCGGTTTCGGCCCTAGGCAGCCTTTTTATCGGCAAACACGGGGAGTCTCATTACGCGATACCCTTGGTTGCTCGAAAAGAATGTTTAAGGAAATCATCTGAAAACAATAACACGGACAAAAAAATACTGTCAATGACTTCCGCTGAGTGGTAGATATAAAAGATTATCTTATAAGTGAAGGGAGCCCTTACGCAATAATAATCACGTTGTAATGAGAATAACCGGCTCCTCTACGTTAATTTTGGAGTTTGTTCCGATGTCTTTGATACCAACCTTTGCTGATCCTCTTTGGCTGCTGATCGGCCTCATTGTATGCCTCGCAGCCCTGCTGTTTATTCTTCTCAACAACCTTCGCAGAAAAAAGGAGCTGGAAAAATTTGCTGCTCCGAAACTCTTAACCGGCTTGACCGGTAATGTATCGCGTTCTCGAAGGGGTCTGAAAAATATTTTCTTTGTTTTGGGAATAGCTTCTCTTTTTCTTGCCTTGGCCAGACCTCAATACGGTGAACGCTGGATTGAGGTTCGGCGTAAAGGGATTGATATCCTTATCGGGGTGGATGTGTCCAAGTCCATGCTTGTTCAGGATATCAAACCGAGCCGATTAGGACGGGCAAAATTAGCTATCCGTGATTTTGTGGCTCAATTAGAGGGCGACCGGGTAGGCCTGTTGCCTTTCGCCGGAACAGCTTTCCTCATGTGTCCGTTGACCACGGATTATGAGGCCTTTAATGGCTCTCTTGACACTCTGGATGTGAGCAGTATTCCCAAAGGGGGAACAGATATTGGCATGGCAATCAGGCAGGGCGGGAAAGCCTTGTCCAGTGAGGCCAATCATAAGATTTTTGTTTTGGTCACTGACGGTGAAGACCTGAGTGAAGATGCGTTGAAAGCCGCCGAGGAGGCCAAAAAACAGAATATGATCGTGTACACCATCGGAGTGGGTACACCTCAAGGTGAGTTGATACCGCTGTCGGAAGGGCAGGTTGGTCGCTTTGTAAAAGATAAGCAGGGAAATTTCATTACCTCGAAACTGGATGAGGAGACCTTGACCACTCTTGCCGAGACGACTGGTGGGCTTTATGTTTCGTTAGGTACTATGGGGCAGGGGTTTGATACTATCTATGAACGAAAGCTTTCCTTGGTTCCCGAAGAGGAGCACGGGCAGCGGAGACGAAAAATTCCCATAGAACGTTTTCCTTGGCCGCTGGGTGCTGCTGTCCTCTTGCTGAGCTTAGATTTTTTGCTCACCGGACGTCGGAGTGGTTGGGGCTTACGCCTGCCCTTTGTAAAAACTGCGGGTAGACGAAAGAAGCGAGCTGTATTATCAGTATCGGTGTTGGTAATCGGTGCAGTTGCCGGGTTCGTACCGCCTCAAGCTCGGGCATCTGAAGGAGAAGAGCTTTTCAAGGCCGGGGATTATGCCGGGGCAGAATCCTATTATCACAAGGCCTTGGAAGAGGATAATGCCAGTCCTGCCCTGCATTTTAATCTCGGGGGCAGCCTGTATCGTCAGCAGAAATATGATAAGGCCGCCGCCGCTTTTACGCAGGCCTTGGGCACGGATGATCTCTCCCTTCAGGCTCGGAGTTATTATAATCGCGGGAACAGCCAGTTTTTTCTGGGTGCCTCAGCTGTGGCAAAGGATAAGGAGCAGGCTCAGAAGCAGTGGAGTGCTGCCGAGGAATCCTTTGAAGCTGCCTTGAAACTGGACCCGAAGGACAAGGCGGCCAGCCATAATCTGGAAATGGTTCAAAAGAAGCTGAAGCAACTGAAAGAAGAGATGCAACAGTCTGAGAAGCAGTGCAATAATCCTCAAGACGGAAAGGACGGGGAGCAGGATAAGCAAGATAATAAGCAAGGAAAACAGAACGAAAATCAGCAGGAGCAGAAGAAGGACGGAGAAAAAGAGCAATCTCCAGATCAGCAGAAACCGCAGGAAGGGCAGAAAAACGAACACGATAAAAAGGATCAGCAGGATCAACAAGAAAAACAGGGAGACCAGGGGGACAAAAGCGGCTCAGCAGAAGAAAAAGAGGCTGGTGCTGATCAGGAGGAAGCAAAGGACAAGGCTGTACCAAAACCGGAGAAGAAAGAGGATGCTCCCACAGCGGAAGATATTCAGAAAGCAGCTGCTGCCCAAGAAGAACAGCAGGACAAGAAAGAGGAAAAGCAGATGAGTGCCGAGGATATGGAGCGGAGAATGATGGGTAAAATGACCGAGGAAGAGGCGAAAAATTTGCTCAACAGCCTGAAGAGAGAACAGGGTGAATTGAATTTTATTCCGCAAGGAACAGGCAACGAAGAACCCGTGGATAAAGATTGGTGATGAGACGAATAACGAATCTATTTTCTTTGGATTGTCGAAGGGGGATGCGGATCTGGCTGCTGTCGGCTCTGCTCATGTGCCTTTTGTCTGCACTCGTTGTGGCTACGGCTGCGGCAGCAAATATTCAGGTCACGGCAGAACTGAAGCCGAACACGTTTACAGTGGGAGAGTCCGCAAGATTTATTATCACGGTCAAGGGGGCTGATTCTGCCGATTCGGATATGCCCACCACCGAAGGACTAAGTTTCAGTAATCCGGCTCGTACTCATAGTAGGCAGATGGTATTTCAAGGGTTGAGCACTAAAGAGGTTTTTTTAGAGACCACCATGTCTTTTGCTTTTATGGTGGAGGCTGATAAAGCCGGGGATTATATTATCGGACCGGTCAGGATCAATGCAGACGGCAAGGCCTATGCCACTGAACCTGTGCAGTTTAGGGTACTGCCTGGGCAGAGTACTCGCAGTCAGGCGAGA
Source organism: Candidatus Electrothrix aarhusensis (assembly GCA_004028505.1). GTDB lineage: Bacteria > Desulfobacterota > Desulfobulbia > Desulfobulbales > Desulfobulbaceae > Electrothrix > Electrothrix aarhusensis. The sequence goes on along the minus strand of MTKO01000029.1, from coordinate 10,037 downwards.
GGGAATTCTTCAGGGGCAGGTGGTGTGGCGGGTATCAGTCCTGATGGCGGTGAGGAAAAGGATTTCAGTTTTATGCGGATCATGCCGAAAACCGAGCGCATATATTCGGGGCAGGTCGTTCCCTTTACCCTGAAAGCCTATTTTCGATCAGGACAACGAGTCACCCTCAAGTCAGCGCCACGGCTGAGCGGAGAAGATTTTTTACTTCAATCCCTGGATGAGGATCCCCGTCAGCAACAGGAGCGGCTGAACGGCACTGTGTATACCTCCTTAACCTGGCAGGGCACCCTGTCAGCGGTCAAGGAAGGCGAGGCCCCCTTGACTGTGGAAATGGATGCAGAGGTGCTAGGTCGTTCAAGAAGCCGTTCTCGAGGAAATCCCTTTGGTTCCTCCCTGCTGAGCGATCCTTTCTTTGCTGATATCCTGGGTAACTATACTCGACGTGATATCAAGATTGCCAGTCAGGAAAAAAAGATAAGCGTACTGGATCTGCCAACCGAAAATCGGCCTGATGATTTCAGCGGAGCCATCGGGACCTTCAGTTTGGCTGTGGTTGCCTCGCCATTGAACGGCAAGGTAGGTGATCCTATAACGTTGAAGATGCAGCTTAATGGCAGCGGAAATTTTGCCTTGGTTCAAGCTCCGAGCCTGACGGAAAACAAAGGGTGGAAGGTCTATCCTGCCGGGTCGGGAACGGTGAAGGCGTTGGGCAACGGCAAAGGTGAGAAGTCCTTTGAGCAGGCTCTTATCCCCATTGAACAGGGGCTGGCCGCCGTTCCTCCGGTTCAATTTTCTTATTTTGATCCCAAGGCTGAGGAATATGTGACGCTGGCCAGTGATCCCATCTCCTTGAGCTTGCAGGCAAAAGATAATCAGACAGCTTCTGCGCCGAGAACTTTTGTTGGACCGGTATCACAGGCTGTGCAGCAGGGAGGAAAAAAAGATGCTTCCCGGAAAAATCCGGCGGCGTCTCAGGCTGCTCTCCAGCTTGCTCCCTTGAAACCTGAATTAGGCCAGCTGGTTCCGAGCATTCAGCCCTTGTATCAGAAGCTTTGGTTTCAGTTCTTCATGGTAGTAGGGTTGCTCTGCCTGTTTGCGGCCTTGGTGCTCCATCTTCGACAGAGAAGGTTGGCAAGAGACCCTAGCATCCTACGACGTAAAGAGGTAGCGGGGCGTTTGGCTGAGCATTATGAGGGGATGCGTAAGGCTCTGCCTGTTGAGGATCAGGAAGCATTTCATCAGCATTGTCGGGCCGCGATTCAGGAACGGACAGGCGAGGTATGGGGACTTGCCCCGGAGACAGTTACCTTGCAGACCTGGAGCAACGTCTGCCGGATGAGTCCCCATTGCGGACTGTTTTTTCCCGTCTGGAACAGAGCGGGTATGCCGGTGAGCAGCTGGCACAGGCTGATTTAGAGGAGATTTTGCAAACCACGAGAAACGAATTGGATAAGCTGGCATGAAGCGAAATGTTTTTCCCTTAGATTATATGGACTGTATGGATTGTATGCGGATGAAGACGACGACTATGCTGTCGTTGATACTGCCGTTGATGCTGTGTTTGCTGGTATCCTCTTGGACCGTGGCGGGAGGGCAGGAAAAGAAAGCGGCTCTTGCCCTGTTTGAGCAGGCCAATATTCTCTATACCCAGGGCGAATTTCAGCAGGCGGCTGAGCAGTATTCGAGCATCATCAGCACGTACGGTGTGTCTGCGCCCTTGCTTTATAATTTGGCTAATAGTTATGCTGCGGCGGGGCAGGTCGGACCAGCAGTGCTTAATTATGAGCGAGCCCTGCATCTGACCTCCGGTGATGCTGATATCCAAGGAAATTTAGCGCAGGTGCGTAAGGATGCCGGTTTATATCGTGATGATCAATCCCTGCGCAGACGATTGGTCGAATTGCTCGGGGCTGATCAATGGCTGATGATAGCCGGTTGTGCCTTTTTCTGTTTGGGGCTTAGTGCCTTGTTGGCAACGACGGAAGTAGGGCAGGGGAGAAGGGCCTTACATTGGTTGATGATAGGCTCTCTGGCAGTTGTCCTTCTGACCCTCCCCCCTGCTTTTTTTCGTTATCAGGACTGGAATACAGGAGTCGTTCTGGCTGAGGATACCCATTTAGTTATTTCACCCTTTGCTGATGCAGCACCGGCAGGCGATATTAAGGCGGGCAGGTTGATTCGACCGGAGAGAGAGCACGGTGACTATGTGCTGATTACGGCTGAAACCGGGAAGTCCGGTTGGCTGGCCAAGGACAGCTTTGAAGAAGTCGCGAAGTGATGGGGGGAGGCTTAGGTCCCCTCCTTTTTTTTGGGCGGAGCTCCTCCGGGCTGCTTGGCATTTAAGGAGCCTATTTGCTGGATTTGTTCTTTGCGACGCTCTTCCTGCCAATAGAGTTGCTTATCTTTTAACATACTGTAAAAAAAGGAAGCCTCTTTCTTAGCTAATCTTTCCAACCGCCAGCAGTCGAGCTTGAATTCGGTCTCTTCCATATAGGGACTGGTGTCCTTATACGGGTTGTGAAAAAAGAGGGAATCATGAAAGCGGAAAAAGCGAAGTTCTAATGCAGAGCAGAAGGTACCTTCGCTCAAATGCACAGAGACGAACTGACGCCATACCTTGTCGCTGACATCTTTTAAGCGACCAAACAATCCTGCCTCAAAGAGAATGGCCCGAGAATAGGTAATGACAAGGATTTTAAGGGGGGCTCCTACGTTCTCCTTAATAATATAGGGACGCTCTTTTTTTTCCTCAGCAGTCAGCCATTTCTTGATTCTTTTTTCTAATTTTGTTTCCGGCTCATCTGTCGGGTTGAAATCATTTCTTTCCAGGCTGTTGTCTTGAGGAGGCACTTGGTTTTCACCCGCTTTGATCTCCTCATCAGGAGGGAAAAATTTCCCCAGTTTTTTCCCTAAACGAGAGTCACTGTCAGCCAGTTTCATGGTAGGTCTCCTGTACTGCTTTTCAGCTTCACCCTTTGAGAGCCGCCTTCAAGTCCCTGATAAATGCTTTGACCTTCAAAGAACCGCCGTCCCGGAAAGGATGTATTTTAATGGTCCTGCCGTCAGGATGGACTACCCTGAAATCAGGGTACCCGTTAACGCCCTTTTTATTGGCCAAGGCTTTTTCTTCCTCTCCTTTGTCAGGGTTGATTTTAATCCTGTAGTATTTTGATAAGATCTGTTTTATTTCTGGATTGCTGAAATACTTTTTGTTCATCTTTTTGCAGAATCCGCACCAGTCTGTATAGACAAAGAACATGTACGGTTTATCCTTTTTCTTTGCTGCTTCCTCTATCTTTTCAAAGCTGGAGGCCTTGGTGTACCATTTGCTGGTCGTGACTGTCTCTGTGCTGTGGGCGTTGCTGATAAAAATTGCACCGACGATAGTCATAATTAGCAGGAGGGATACGGGGCTTTTCTTCATTCTTTTTTTCCTTTATGGTCGTACTCAAGTTGGGGGTTGGTATTTAACAGTAACAGGTTGTTAGGTGATATTTTGCACCATTTTGCAATCGGGATATGCGGAGCAACCCCAGAATTGGTTACCGGCATTTGAGCCTCGCTGAGCAGTACGTAAGACCATAGAACTTCCGCATTTTGGACATTTTTTTTTCATATTTGGATCAAAGCGATTTTTGAGATGGCGAACGTGCTGACGATTTGTCTTCCATGACGGTGTCAGTCGATCGGATTGAATCTGCGTTACTGCCTTCTGCACTTGGGCGTCCGACAACACTGCTTTATGAAAGGATTTAATGTACGTGATATAGCCACCGCTATGAGTGACATTGGCTGGCATGGGCGACTTGAACGTACTCTTACCGACAAAGACAACGACTGAATGTATTACTGCTGGAGGAGCATCAAGTAAGGCCTCCAGTGCTTTGACATGTTTGTAATTTTGTCGGAGTGGGTTTTGAAATTTAAATGATTTTTTAAAGAATTTTTGAGTCCACTGCTTTTGTTTTTCCTCTCCGAAGATCCACCCCTTCATGTTCTTCGTTTCTACGACGAATATGCCGAAACAAGAAACAAAGACATGGTCAATCTGTGTCGTGCCGTCCGGGGTCGGTAGCGTCACATTATGAATGGGATGGTATACTTTGGCAGGAAGGCGTAACCATGCCGCAAACTTAACCGAAGTTTCTCCACGTACACCTTTGAACCAAGGGGATCGCAGGAAGGTGCGGAAGGCAAGAAACAACATCATTGGGATGATGAACCACCAAAGCGTTTTCAAAATTTCATAGATGCGTGGCGAGAAATTCATAGAGATTTTTCAGGGCTATTTCCTGTCATGCAATCAGACTTTCCCCTTCCATCACATCAGGTTGCTCCAACCCAAGCAGGTTCATCAGGGTAGGAGCAATATCTTTGAGCGCACCACCGTCTTTCAGGGTGCAGCCCTTATGCTCTTCACTAACCAGAATCAGCGGCACCGGATTGAGGGTGTGGGCCGTATGCGGTTGCCCAGTTTTCAGATTGACCATAGTCTCGGCATTGCATGATCCGCCGTGACTAGAAGGACTCCACCCATTGCCTGCACCTGTTTGGCAAGCCGACCCAAGCAAAGATCCACGGTCTCGCATGCCTTAACTGCCGCTTCTATCACCCCGGTATGACCTACCATATCACCGTTGGCAAAGTTGAGGATGACCAGATCATAGGGAGTGTCTGCCGCCGCCTGATCCGTCAGCGCAGCCAATAAGCGATCGGTTATCTCCACAGCACTCATGGCTGGTTTGAGGTCGTAGGTGGCCACATCCCGTGGCGATTCAATAAGGATGCGGTCTTCTCCAGGAAAAGGTTCCTCCCCGCCGCCGTTAAAGAAATAGGTCACATGGGCATATTTCTCTGTCTCGGCAATACGCAGCTGATGCATGCCCGCCTTACTTGCTTCTTGTCCGAGGATGCGGGTCAGGCTCTGCGGAGGAAAGGCGACAGGAAAGGGAAAGTCCGCCTCATATTCGGTCATGGTGACCAACTCCAGCAGCTCGGGCCGATTACTGACATCAAAGCCCTGAAAGTCGGCATCAAAAAAAGCATGGCAGAGTTCCCGCACTCGATCAGCCCGGAAGTTGAAAAAGACAACGGCATCGCCATTGCTGATCCTACCTACGGGTTGACCGGTGCTATCAACAAGGACCGTGGGTTTAATGAACTCATCGGTTTCTTCCCGCGCATAGGCATCCTTAACCGCTTGCAGGGGATCTTCCGCAGTCAGGCCCTGCCCGCCGACCAGAGCCTGCCAGACTTTTTCTACCCGGTCCCAGCGGGTATCCCGATCCATGGCCCAGTAACGACCGGAGACCGTTGCTACCTGCCCGCAGCCGATTCGTTCAATGGCAGCAAGCAGTTCTTCCATATAGCCTGCTCCGCTGGAGGGCGCAGTATCCCTACCGTCCATGAAGCAATGCACCTTGCGTCAAGCCCTCTAGCCCCTGCCATTGTCAGCAGGGCTGCCAGATGATTGAGATGGGAATGGACCCCGCCGTCTGAAAGCAGACCGCAGAAGTGGATTCGACGGCCTGCGGCCTTAACCTGGTCCATGACCTTAGTCAGTACCGGGTTGTCGGCAAACTCACCCAGTTCTACAGCCCGGTTGATCCGGGTGTAGTCCTGATAGACAATTCGTCCAGAACCGATATTGAGATGCCCGACTTCGGAGTTACCCATCTGGCCCTCTGGTAAGCCGACCAAGCCGTTATGGGCAACCAAGGTGGTTGAGGGATAGTTCGCAGCCCAGCGATCCATGTTCGGAGTGCGGGCCACGGAAACCGCATTGGTTGCTGACGCCGGGGCAAGCCCCCATCCGTCCAGGATCGCCAAAACTACAGGTCTGTTATCGGCCATCAGTCGTTCTCCTGCTCCTCAATGCCCAATTTTTTCAGATCTACCCGAGGGGCATCATGCCAGAGCCCTTCCAGGTCATAAAATTCTCGTTGGTCCTTATAGAAGATATGGGTCACGATATCACCGAAATCCAGCAGAACCCACATGCCTTCCTTTAGCCCCTCAGAGTGTGTACTGGTCACTCGTTTGGAGCGTAGCTCCGCCTCGATCGCATCAGCTAACCCCTGGACATGGCGGCTAGAACGACCACTCATAATGACAAAATAATCAGTAAAGGAGGATTCGGCATGAACGTCGAGGATAAGCAAGTCTTCCGCCTTGGTGTCCAGTGCAGTGCGGGCGCAGATTTCAGCCAGTTCCAGAGAGGTTCGTTCGCGGTGTTCTTTTTTCAGCTGTCGCATCTTATGATATAACTCCTATCCCGGCCCAGCGGGCCGGGATAACAAAGGATGAAAATGGGTAGGATGAAGGAGTCATCCGACACTTTTTCATATAAAAAATAAGTTTGTGGTTCAAAGGGGTACCCTGACAGGAAGGTGTCAGCTTTTCCCTTTTTTTGCCCTTGGCTTTCTCGGCGGAAACTCAAAGGTGATCTTTCCTTTATTATCCATGCAGAGATATGCGTCAAAGGGTCGTTTTCTTTTTGAAATAAAGCCCTTGATCAGTTCAGTTTTTCCATCAGTTAAGAGGTGGGCGATGTTTTCTCGAGTGATGCTCCGTTCTAGAATAATTTTACTTATTCGCAATCCTATTTTTCGATCGCCCTCAAGAGCGGATTCCGACATATAGGCCATAGGGGTTTCATAGACCTTGGTCTGATCCACAGGTGAGATGCCGATAGGCTCCTGTTGTTTAAGAGCTTCCATATCAAGATCATCGGTGGAATCGGCAAATTGAAAAGAGACTTTAGAATCCTTGATAACTATGGAGGCGGTAAAGGGCTTCCCTTTTTTGGAACGAAAGTCTGTGTACGGTCCGACGGTTTCTCCGCGAATCAGGCGGACGATCTCGTCATCCTCCATAACTCTGCCGCCGAGAATTTTACGGATCATTAATTTGCCGTCTTCTGATTGGTAAGCTGTTGCGTTCTCAAAGAATGTAACGCCGTCAACTGGAGAGAACGGAGCCTCCTTGCGAACAGCTTCCTCGCCGGTTTTTACCTGTTCGACAATCTTGGCGGTCTGCTCACGAATCTCCTGCATGAACTGCTCGCGGGTCATCTTGCCCCGGAGGATTTGACTGAGTTTATACTCCCATTCGCCGGTCAGTTCGGGTGAGGCAAGCACATCAATATCCCGTGCCTCCAGAAGGGCGAGCAGTTCAATGGCCTTGCCTGTGGGAATGAGCTCCTTTTGTTCCCGGACAACATATTTTTCATTGAGCAGCTTTTCAATAATAGCGGCACGGGTAGCAGGAGTCCCGAGGCCACGTTCTTTCATAGCCTCAGCCAGTTCCTCGTCATCCACCAGCTTACCGGAATGCTCCATAGCTGAGAGCAGGGTTGCCTCGGAAAATCGGGGTGGTGGCTTGGTCACAAGTCTTTTTTGTTCTATTTCTTTGCAGAGGACGGGTTTCTCCTCTGGTAGGGCCACAAGAGTTTTTGCATCACCGGCCCCAGCCTTGGCCCCGTACACTGCCTTCCATCCCGGTTCCACCAGGATTTTCCCCTCGGTAAGAAAGGTTTCCTGCTCGACAACGGAAAGACGGCGGGTGTTATGAAAGATTGCCGCAGGAAAAAGAATCGCCAGGAAACGTTGCACGATCATCTGGTAGATCTTTAGTTCCGGTTCACTGAGGGTGCCGGGCAGGCCGGAGGTCGGAATGATCGCAAAATGATCGCTGATTTTTTTATTATTAAAGAGCCGTTTATTTTTTTGATTCTTTTTAAGATACTCTTTACTGAGAGCCTCAGTGGCAAATTTGCCGTATTGCCATCCTTGCTGACGCTCCAGCGCCGTATGGACGGACTCTGCATAATCTTCCGGCAAACAGCGACTGTCGGTTCTGGGGTAGGTGATCAGTTTATGACGCTCATATAGAGCTTGAGCAAGGCCCAAGGTGTTCTTGGCCGAAAAACCGAACCTGGAGTTGGCTTCCCGTTGCAGAGTGGTCAGATCGTAAAGCTGGGGCGGAGTTTGGCTGGAATCTTTATGGGTTTCTTCAACCGCTGCTTCTTTCCCGAGGCATTTCTTAGCGATTGTTACAGCCTGCTTTTCTTCCCAAATGCGTTTTTTATTGGCATGGGGATTGTCTGGATCTTTTTTAAAGACAGTGTCAATCCAGATTCCCTGATAGACCGCACCTTCGCAGTAAAAATCAGCATGTAGCTCCCAATAGTCGATCGGGACAAAGGCGCGTCGTTCCGCTTCTCGCTTGACCAGCAAAGACAGGGTAGGGGTCTGAACCCGTCCGCAGGGAGTTTTACGGAATCCACCGTGGCGGGAGTTATAGCAGGTCAGGGCACGGGTTGCGTTGATACCGATGAGCCAGTCCGCCTCGGAGCGACAGAGGGCGGCATCTTCAAGGCGCAGCATCTCTTCATTTTCACGCAGGTTTTGCAATCCTGTCCGGATGGAATCCAGGGTCATGGATTGAAGCCAGAGCCTGCGGATGGATTTTTCAGCCACAGATCTTGTATAAGCGTGCTTAAGGATGTATTTGAAGATCAATTCTCCTTCTCGACCGGCATCACAACCATTGACAATGGTATCCACGTCCTTACGCCGAATCAACTTACTCAGGGCGTTATACTGGGTCTTGGTATTAGGCAGTACGCTCAGTGGGAATTCTACCGGCAGAATGGGCAGATTGTCCAAGGTCCATTTCTGAAATTTGGGGTCAATCTCTTCGGGAAAACCGATAGAGACAAGATGGCCGACCGCATAAGAGACGATATAATCACCGCCCTCGAAATAGGTTTTGGATTTTGTGAATTTACCGGGCAGGGCCTTGACAATGTCAGCGGCCACGCTGGGCTTTTCTGCTATGATGAGTGTTTTTCCCATGGTGAATTATATTTATGGCCAAGGGAGCTTGAACTCTTGGCTGAAGTGTTCGACCTTCTTATTTGTTATTTTTCGAGATTTCAACAGGTATTTCTTCTCTCCTGTTCTTATTCGAAAAAGAGATATTTTTCTTTGGAACTCTTTTGAGGTTGAATATATACTTTACAGTATTTCCCAAATAAACCAGGCAATCATCAGGCCGGAAATAATGAGATTGGCAATCACTCCCCCCATAAAGCCAAGAAAGGAGCCAAAACCGGAATGTAGGGCCTGTTTGATCTGTTCCCCCATGATGAGTTCTCCGACAATTGCTCCCAGAAGGGGGCCGACAATGATGCCTATAGGGCCGAGAACAAAGACCAACAAGGAGCCGAGCACAGCACCCCAGGCAGCCGCTTTTGACCCACCGAACATTTTCACCCCAAGCGCTGTGGCGAGAAATTCAATCAGGTAGCTCAAGGTGACTAACACCGTTTGTCCGACAAAGAACCAAGCGGGTAAGCTGTCGAATCCTGTAATTAATCCGTAGACCAGGAAGCCGATAAGGATTAGCACTGTCCCTGGAAGGGCAGGGAAAACCGTCCCGATCAATCCTCCAATAATAAAGGGAAGACTTGCCAGAAATCCCCAAACATGAGCGTTTGCAAGGGTGACCGTGTAGAGTGAAGAAAACCAGTCTGCTATTGCCTGCACATACGTCTCCGAGATACGAAAAAATGAACGAGGGTTAAAGAACAAAGAGGCTCAGGGTGTGCATAATAATCTGCACACCCTGAGCCTTCATGTCAGCTAGGCTGAGATCGACCTTGTTTGTCTGGAATAAGCAGGAGGTTTTATTTCGCTTGAGCGGGCAGCTCTTGCTGCACGGGAGTTGACTGCTCATACGCTGCTTTTGCTGACAGATCCTGGACCATCATATGCATTTTTTCTTGCATGCCCTGTTGTGTGTTTTCCTGCTCGGTAATTTTAGAGAGCAGAATCTTTGTGTTGACCTTGCAGTCATGCAATTCATTACCTACCTCGGCGAGAGCCGCATTTCTTTCTTCAACGACCTTTTCAAAGCCGATGACCTGAGCCTGGAGAGATTCGGCTTCTGCTGTGGCTTCATCCTGTTTTTTCCAGAGTTGGGCAATTTGATCTTCCGCCTGGGCTTTCAGTTCTGCCTGCTCTCTTTCCGCC
>MTKO01000131.1 GCA_004028505.1 Candidatus Electrothrix aarhusensis | reverse complement strand
GGATGAAATAAAGCACTGTACGAGAAAATCAGTGAATACTACTTATCACATCACTCATCACAATAGTTATAAATAAGGGACGCAGCGAGAACGCCCTGAATTTTCTGCACATCCATCATGATATCAGAAGGTACGTTATTTGGTGTGTCTTCCAAGGTAATAACGATACTCCCCTTTTCTTTATTCACTGCATGGATTTCCACCCCGGAAAACTCTGTCAGTTTTTGCTGAACTGCTGCTGACTTATCAGGGGAAGCCTGGACAACTATGCCGGAAATATTCATATCTGTAGCTCGTCAATATATTGAAAAGAAATGGCATCAACCGGGCACCGTGCAGCGCAAGCGCCGCAACCCGTACAATTTCCCAACAGGATTTCAGGAGGACTATCATTCTGTCCGCCTTTTGGAAAAACAATCGCGCCGTGATCACATTGTTCTTGGCAGAGCTGGCAGAGGACCTTTTTCTCCATCAGGCAGTCCTGAGTAACGGAAACATGGAGATGCCAAGGCGGTTGCTCGTCGGAAAAATGCAGGGCGTCGTGAGAGCAACTTCGGGCGCAGTCCCCGCAAAACGTACAGGAATTGTTAGATAAATTCATGACAGGCAGCCCGTTTTCTTTGATTATGATCAGGTATTCTTTACAGGCGGCTACACATTCTCCACAGCCGGTACATAAATCTTTAAAGGCTTTCTGATTTGAAGCCCAAGGAGGAAAAATCTGTTTTTTGGGTCCTTCTGCGCATTTCTCGGACGTCTCCCTCTCCTCTTTCAGGAGGTACTCGAAACATTTATTGACAAAAAAAGAGGACAAATTCATATCAGCAATACCCGATAATCACAAAAGTACACAGAAAGGGGAACCCGAAAAAATAATTGTCAGACAATTATGTAATGTTTCCTGTTTTTATGCAATTACAGGACGTTTCGTCTCACATTGAGCGGGTGACAAAAGGCTAAAAATGGATTAAAATAACAGGTAGGCTTTCCTGTTGCCATTACTCAATAACACACTGAAAATAATAAAGATTAAAATGTGTTTATTGCCTACCCTTTGTCATTTTTTCTACCATTTTACATTTGATTAGTCTTAATTTTAGCTCTGCTAGAGCATAGAGCATAGAGCATAGAGCATAGAGCATAGAGCATAGAGCAGGTTAAAATTTTCTAATGTATCGTCCGGCAGAGATTAATCGAAAAAAAAATAATCCTTGTAACTTCTCTAACTAGCTGTTTTTAATTTTTAATTAAATTAATAGAAAGTCAGGTTCAACCCCGCTCAATGTGAGTTTCGTCTTTACAAAATTATCATTTCATCCTATTACTCGTCAATGCTGGAAAAAAATCTATCCTTCATATTTTGATCCACTCAAAGCTGTCTCACCACCTATACTCTACAAAAAACAATGTGGACGTTCCTTGATATACATCAAAAACATTTTTTATGATTGAACGAACCGAAAAAAAAACACTGCTGGCAGGCTCTATACTTTTCCAAGGACTTTCTAATGAGTTGATCAACCGACTCGTAAGCATTTCTCGGCAAAAACAGTATTGCAAGGGAGAGACAATATTTCTGGAAGGCAGACCAAGTCACGGTTTTTATCTTATTATTCAGGGACAGGTTAAAATATTCAAAGCCTCTGCGGAGGGCAAAGAACAAACATTCTACACCTTCGGCCCCGGAGAGCCCTTCGGCTTAACAACTCTTTTTCTCAATAAAAAATCCCCTGCCTGCGCAACAAGCATGGTTCCTACCACGGTGCTTTTCTTCCCCAAAGAGAAATTACTCCAGCTTACTGTTGACCATCCTCCCTTAGCACTGTCCATGCTCTCTGGGCTGTCGCAGCGATTGTGTCAGCTCGTTGAAAAAATAGGAAGTCTTGCCCTTCACGGAGCACCGCATCGTCTTTCCGCCCATCTGATCTATCTTGCCGAACAACAGGGGAGAACCGACCAAGTGTTCCTTGACATGCCCAAGAAACAACTGGCCTGCCTGCTCGGCACAACTCCTGAAAACCTGTCTAGAATTTTTGCTGACATGAGCAATGAAGGACTGATCAAGATGAACGGGAAGTGTGTTCAGCTGCTCCGCTACAGAAAACTGCTGCAACATAAGTAAAATACTCCCTCTTCTTTTTTCTTCGAAATTTTCGCCAATAACATCTTTTTTTCAATTCCCTTGACATACGTCAAGGAATGGAAATTGTTTAACAGTTATACTGTTTCCAAGGAGCCTGAGACAGGACGACATGGAATCAGCCTAAATACAGGCGGCGATAGACTATCGTCGCTCATCATAATCACGCCTCAGACTCTCATCAAAATCCTATTATCGCATTAACTTTTCGATAAAGATGCGACCGGACTTCCTGGTCGCGCGTGTTCCTCCCTTTTGAATAGGAGAAAATTATGAGAGTGGTATTATGGTCGGCTGCATTGATGCTGGCGATCGGAATACAAGGCGGATATGTTCAGGCCGCCCAGGAAAGCGGATTACCCAAGGCATTATCGGAGGAAACCAAAACATGTTTGCAATGTCATAAAGAAATTAATCGGGGCATGTATCAGCAATGGGGCGGTAGCAAGCATTTTGGTGCCAATGTGGGTTGTTACGAATGCCATCAGGCGAAAAAAGGTGAGGCGGATGCGATGGAGCATAACGGTTTTACCGTTTCTATCATCGTCTCACCCAAGGATTGTGCCAAGTGTCATGAAAAAGAGGTCAAGGAATTTGAGGGATCACATCATTCCAAGGCCGGACAGATCATGGGTTCCCTGGACAACATGCTTGCCGAGGTTGTTGAAGGCAACCGGGGTATGGTCACTGAAAGTTTCCCAGACGGAATTTCAGCAGCAGCGGTCAACGGTTGCTGGCAATGTCACGGATCCAAGGTTAAGATAATGAAGGATGGTAAGCTGGATCCAGCCACCTGGCCGAACAGCGGTATCGGACGCATCAACCCGGACGGCAGCACAGGATCTTGTGCGGCCTGTCACTCCCGTCATGATTTCTCTGCGGCCCAGGCCAGACAGCCTGAAAACTGCGGTAAATGTCATATGGGACCGGATCATCCCCAGCTTGAAATCTATAACGAGTCCAAGCACGGTATCGCCTTCCGGGCCAATAAAGACAAGATGAATCTCGATTCTCCAAAATGGATAGCTGGTGAGGATTACTCGGCTGCGCCGACCTGCGCCACCTGTCACATGTCTGCGACCAAAGATCTGGATATCAACCATAACGTCGGCCTGCGCATCAAGTGGAACAACCGACCGCCGATCTCCAAACTGTCGCATACCACAGACAAACGCTGGAATCTGGAATCTGCCAAAATCACTGGTGATCAGCGCCGCAAGACCATGGAAAAAGTCTGTATCGCATGTCATAATAAAAACTTTACAGATAACTTCTTTGTACAGTACGAAGCTCTGATGGATCTCTATCATGAGAAATTCGCCAAACCCGGCATGAAACTGTATAACAAAGCAACAGAAGTGATCAAGGTACTCAAGGGAAAAGAGTATGCCAAGTTTTCTCAGCTCATTGATTATACGTGGTTTGAGATTTGGCATCATGAAGGTCGTCGCGCACGTCACGGTGCTGCCATGATGGCACCGGACTACACCCATTGGCACGGCACCTATGAAGTTGCTAAGCATTGGTACAGCAAATACATCCCGGAACTGGAAGAAGTCATTGAATCGGGCAAGCACAGTGACAATAAAGAAGCCGCAAAATTGGCTGATGAGCTTGAAAAAATGCTCGAAGATGTGAGGAATAGCGATAACCATAAATGGTCCATCGGGCAGGAAAACGAAGCTGACAAGAAATTACGGCTTGAGCGTGCAAAAGAATACGACGCTGGCTACGCCAACTAAGGCGCTGGAGAGCATGTAATGTAGCATAACAGTAGTCCACTAGGCCGCACAGAAAGTTTCTGTGCGGCCTTTTTTGGGAGGAAGGAAAAATGCAGAACCGGAAACCTACTGCTCCAGCTCCAGAGTGGTTTTGATGTAGTTATAATCTGAAATAACCGTCCATTGTCGGGCCTTTTGCATAAATGCCCGTTGCGAAGCCAAGATCTCCTTGAACAGCGGATCTTCAGCAGCATAACTTCCCAAAACCTCGTTCGTGGCCTTTTTCATAGCCTTGAGCACTGGCAGGGGAAAGGTCTTAACCTTGATATCAGGAAAATCAGTCTTCATCTTGTCCCAGGCTTCAGCACTTTCAGCAAAATTCTCATAATACATATCAGCGGAGGCCACCTTCATGGCCGCCTGCAACATGGCCTGATACTCGGGCGAAAGCTTGTCATAGGCACGCTTATTGACGAGAAACTGCATCTCCGAGGCAGGCTCATGCCAGCCTGTGTAATAATACGGAGCCACCTTGTGAAAGCCCATCCGGATATCCATACCCGGTCCCACCCACTCCAGAGCATCAATAGTGCCGCGATCTAAGGAGGTATAGAGTTCTCCGGCAGGAATATTTGTTACATTGACACCCAGCTTAGCAAAGACCTCACCCGCAAGACCGGGAATCCGCATCTTTAATCCCTTCAGGTCATCCAGAGAGTTAATCTCCTTTTTGAACCAGCCACCCATCTGCACGCCGGTATTTCCACCCGGATAGCTCAACACCTTAAAGCGGTCATAGACCTGCTGCATGTATTTCATGCCGTCCCCATAATAGAACCAGGCATACTGCTCAGCCGTGGTCATGCCGAAAGGAAGGGTGGTGAAAAAAATCGTGTTAATATCCTTGCCCTTCCAGTAATAGGAACCGCTATGGCCCATTTGATACTGCCCGCCTTTGACCATATCCAGGACAGCCAGCGGGGCCTTGTGTTTTTCTTTGCCTTCCACCCGGATGATAAATTTCCCGCCGCTCATCTCCTCAACCATCTTGGCCACTAGAGCAGGCGGCGAGGCCAGCGGGGTCAGGTTTGAGGGCCAAGTCTCTGCCAGCTTCCATTTCACAGTTCTGCTTGCCGAGGCCGGATTACCGGACATGGTGATGAGCATGACAGCTGCAAGGATGATTTTTACGATTTTCATACGATCTCCTGCTTTTTCAGTACAGCCCCGTATTTAGGTAATAACTGCCGGGACAAACCTTATTTTTTAGGGGCTGGTTTATTCCAAAGAAAATAATACGAACCGTAGCGGCCTTTTCTCTTTTCACCGCCAGCTTTGTCCTTCCCTTTCTCTGTCAGCTCGTACCCGTCATTGGTTATGGAAAGATAATTCTTTTTCACCAAGATTCCGAAAACCTCGTTCGTGGTTTTTCCGACATGGGTAGCAAGCTTAGCAGTCGTTAATTTCGCATATTCCGGTGTCGCCTCAGCTGTGACGTTTTTTTGCTGCGAACTGTCGGCCTCGTCACTGATACGGATAAGGCGCTGTACTTCCTTATAGGTATCAGCATAAAGCTGTCTATCCTGTGATTTATGAAGACTGATCCCCATCTCGTTATTATTAACCTGACTAAAATCATAGAGATTCATACTGGTTACAATGCAGTTGTTTTCATTCAGATAACATTTTGCATGGAGATTTCTACAGAATCCGATCTTGATGCGCTTCTGCTCGGCAAGCCATTTCCTTTCTTCCGGCTGCAACTCCTTCTTGCCATAGATAATCCTGATATCAACATCTCCGCTTCGGTCCTGCAGCAGCTCTCGAATCCGTTCGTTGAGTTTGAGATACGGGCTGACCAGAATCAGCTCTTCCTTGGCTGTCCGGATCAGTTCGTCCAACAGAAAATTCAATGCGCTGGTATTGAGAAAATTCGCCATTTCCTTCTCGATTGCCTCCGTTTTTTACTCGCTCTGTTGCGAGAGTTCCTGTCCGCTCAGGACTTCTGTCGATAAGACCTCTTTAATAAACACGATTCTTACGTTGCCGCAATAAAAAAAGGGGTACCGCAAAACGGTACCCCTTTGTCTGGAAAACTTTGCCCAGGAAAAATGCAAACAGCCCCGTATCAGCCAAGCAACTCCTGCACAGTAGCAGCAATGGATGCACCATCCATACCCTGCTGTTTGTACAGATCCGCAGGACTGCCAGAACCGCCGTACTGTTTCACCCCGAGGCGACGCAGTTTCGGCGAAAGCCCCTTATCCATCAGGGTTACGGCAACAGAGGCACCCATACCGGTGTCTGCATGATGATCCTCAACCGTGACAATGGGGCCAAGAGCTGCCGCATCAGCAACAGCCTGCTCATCCAGAGGAATTAGGGAAGCCATATTGAGCACGCCCACCGATTTTCCGGCATCTTTGAGGATCTGCCAAGCTTCCATACAGGCCGGAGTCACTGCACCGTAGGTGATAATGGTAGCATCTGTGCCCTGACGCAGCCAGTCTGCCTTGCCCGGTGTGAAGACATAATCCGCATCAAAGAAGACCGATCCGTCTTCCTTGGTGACGGTCGGCATCTTGGACCGTCCCATCCCGACAAAATGATTGCCCGGCTGGGTGGCAATGTGGCGGATAATCCGATCGGTCTGATTGGGATCACAGGGAACAAAGGCAGAAAAACGAAAGTAGTTTTTCATCAGCCCCAGGTAATCGATACACTGATGGGTGGGTCCGTCTTCGCCTACATCCAGACCCACATGGGTAGCCACTACCTTGATATTGGTATGATTAAAGTCGTTCAAGCGATTCTGGTTATAGACCTCAGAAACCGCAAAGGAACCAAAGGTGGAAAAGAAGGTGACCATATTTTCACAGCTCATGGCACCGGCAGTGGCTGCGGCATGATGCTCCTGAATACCCAGCTCCAGATAGCCTTCCGGTGAGTGCTTATGAAAACCACCCATTTTTACCGAGCCTTCCAGATCGCAGGACACCCCGATAATCACCGGCGGCTCATCCGGCTTATTATTGGCCTCGGCCAAACTCAACAGGGCATTGCCGTAACCGGAACGGCAATCAGTCTTTTCATCAGCAGCATAAACAATGGGCGCACCTGGCTGTATCTCCGGGTAATCAGCCCGAGGCGGCATAATGGTCGCAGTGGTGACCGTTTCTTTGCGCCGCTCCTGCCATTGGGCAAAATCATTATCCACACCCAGCTCAGCTAAGGCATCAGCCAGCATCTCGGCAGGCAGGGGCGAACCGTGGTACTTGGCTTTGTTCTCCATAAAGGAAATACCTTTGCCCATGACCGTTTTGACGACCAACACGGTGGGCACGCCGCTGATGTTGCGATAGGCATCCCGCATGGCCTGATACAACGCCTGATAATCATGACCCTCTTTTACGACCACGGCATTAAAGCCTAGGCCGCCGTACAGCTTCTGCATACACTGGGGCATGATATCTTCAGTACTACCGCAAATCTGAAGTTTATTTCGGTCAATAAGCACGGTAAGGTTATCCAGCTTATACTTGACCGCATGGCGAATAGCTCGGCAATCTGACCCTTCTGTTGCTCACCATCCCCCATCAGGCAAAAGACCCGATTTTTCTTACCTTGAATCTTAAAGGCATGGGCCATACCCACGGCAGTGGACAGGCCCTGGCCGAGGTTGCCGGTATCCCATTCCACACCGGGCACAATGGACTCCACATGGCCGGGAAAACCGGAACCAGTACGGCGGAAGCCGATCAGAAAATCCTCTTCACTGAAATAGCCGTTTTCCGCCAGCACGCTGTACACGCCCGGTGAGATATGACCGATAGACTCTACCATCCGATCACGTTCCGCCATCCGGGGATTGGCCGAATCATGATTAATCAGACCATAGGCCACCAGCAAGATATCCAGGGAAGACAACGAGCCACCCGGATGACCCGAAGCCGCCAAGGAAGTGGATAACAAGATGCGGCGAGCGCAACGGGTGCGCATTTCTTTGAGGGTTGCGATTTCCTTGGCCGTCAGTTCAGACGCCCCAGGATTAAACTTTAGAGACATTGTATCTTCCTCTTATATATAATAAAAAAGTTCGGGCAAAAAAATTGCCCGGTTAATTCGTATACTCTCACTCTACAGGTATTACACGCAACCCGTTATAATACAATGTTCCAGAAAGACAATGAGAAAGAGCAGGAAGGAACGGAATATATCAACTCACTGAGCCTACTTTTCCTGCACCTGAGTGGGTAGCCCTATGGTATCCAGCAATTTGATAAGCGGATCAGGATCAAGCTCTTCCACATTAACCATCCGTTGAACGTCCCACAGGCCTTGGGCAATCAGTATGGCTGCCGCAACCGGGGGCACCCCTGCGGTATAGGAAATCCCCTGCGACCCAACCTCCTGATAGCATTCCGCGTGATCACAGGTATTATAGATAAAAATCTCTCGATCCTTGCCGTCTTTTTTGCCTTTGACGAGATTCCCGATGCAGGTTTTGCCGGTATATCCTGGAGCCAGAGAAGCTGGATCAGGCAAGCAGGCCTTAACCACCTTGAGCGGCACCACCTCCAACCCCTCTGCTGTCATCACTGGCTGTTCAGAAAGCAGGCCGATATTTTTCAGGATGGTAAAACAGTTGATATAATGATCACTGAACCCCATCCAGAAACGGATATGGTTGGCATCAATATTTTTGGATAAGGAGTGAAGTTCATCATGGCCGGTGAGATAGATGGTCTGCTCACCCACTGTGGGAAAATCATATATCTGCTTTTCCGAATGGATCGGTTTGGCCACCCATTGTCGGTCGATCCAGGTCCAGACCTGACCGGTGAACTCTCTAAAGTTAATCTCTGGATCAAAATTAGTGGCAAAGTACTTGCCGTGGTCACCGGCATTGACATCCATAATATCTATGCTGTCAACGGAATCAAAATAATGCTTCACAGCATAGGTGCAATAGGCATTAACCACACCCGGATCAAAACCGATCCCAAGAATGGCGGTCAGTCCTTTCTCTTGGCAGGCATCCAGATATTTCCATTCATAATTGGCATACCAAGGCGGTTGCTCACAGATCTTATCCGGCTCCTCATGGATGGCCGTGTCTATATAAGCAGCCCCTGTTGCCAGACAGGCCTGCAAGACCGACATATTAACAAAGGAGGTTCCCAGATTAATCACAATCTGAGAGCCGGTTTCCTCGATTAATCGGCTGGTTGCCGGGATATCCAAGGCATCAATCTGTCGGGAGTAAAGCCGGCCGCCTTCATTCTTCAGGCTCCCTTTTTCCCGAACACTCTCTATAATGAGCTCACATTTCCCTTGGCTTCTGGAGGCAATGCAGATGTCACCCAGGATATCGTTATGTTGAGCACATTTATGGGCCGCGACCTTTGCAACCCCGCCCGCCCCGATAATTAATACATTTTTTTTCATTTTCTTCTGAAATACTCCTATAATACCGTCTTGCTTCGACGGTCAAAAAACCTCATTGCTTCAACCAAAACCGCCATTATGAGCAAAAGCATCTGTTCCAAAACTCTGTTTAAAATCCTGGTAAGAGAACGTCTTCACTGTATCACATCTCCCGTTTAATCGTTTAACAACAATTGAGGGCATTTTCAGGCCATTGAACCAATTCATCTTTACCATAGTGTAGCCGCCAGCATCGGCAAGCTGAAGCTGATCGCCTGGCCGTAGAGGAATATCACTACGATACTCACCGAAAATATCTCCTGCCAGGCAGGATCTTCCGGCAATGATGTAGTGAAATGCTCCGCTGGGTGAGCCCCCTTTGATGTGTGCTTTCTCCTGGTAGGTCAACAAATCAAGCATATGGGCCTCAATAGAGCTGTCCACAATGACGATATCGCGCTCATTATGGACAACATCTAACACCGTGGTAACGAGCGTGGTGGATTCAGTAATTGCGGCCTCGCCCGGCTCCAGATAAAGCTGTAGATCGAATTGCTCACTGAATGCCTTAAGCTTTTCAATGAATTTCCCCAGAGGATAATCATCACCGGTAAAAAAGACTCCGCCGCCTAAACTCAGCCAATCTAGCTGATGCAATAGGTCAGCATACCTCTCCCCTATCTCTTCCAATACGGAGGAAAAATTATCAAAGTCATCGTTTTCACAGTTATAGTGCAACATAGCCCCGCTGATCAGCTCTGTTACCTCCGGCGGAGGAATATCAACAACCCCCAGCCTGGAATAGGGTCGGGCCGGATCGGCTAAATCATACTCTGAATAACTCACCTGGGGATTAAGACGCAACCCTCTGGCCAGCTGCCCTGTTTTCCCAGCAAACTGCTTCAGCTGAGTAACAGAGTTGAAAATGATTTTATCAGAGATCTTGCTCAGTTCATCAATCTCTTCTTCAGCAAAAGCAACGCTGTACGCATGCACTTCTTTGCCGAATTCTTCATAGCCGAGCCGGGCCTCATACAAAGAGCTGCTCGTGGTGCCGTCCATATATTGACGCATAAGGCTGAAAACAGGCCAAGTGGAAAAACACTTCAAAGCCAGGACTGACTTAGCCCCGGCCTGTTCTCGAACCAGCTGAATCCGTTCTAGGTTCTTCAGCAGCCTCGCCTCGTCAATAAGATAATAAGGCGTAGCAAGCTTCATCAATCCCCCTAGGCAGCTTTTCGCCATTCCCGAAATGCCCCTCGCTCCGGCAGCATTGCGCCGCGATCCAAAAATGCAGAAAGTACTTTCTGCGGGGCAAAATGCTTTTCCACCACCTGAATCACGATATCTTCGGAAAACTCCTTACAGGAAAAAATGTCCAGATAAGCATCTCGATTATTATCGCCAAAATGGCCGGTAATAGCCGAAGTCTCAATCAGCTGCACCAGAGAATAGCCAGCCGCTTCATAGCTATGCTCAGCAAAATGGACAATCAAAGGTTCGCCATAGGCCTTCATGTCAATAGCCGGTACCAGCTCCCGGACAAAGTCGGCAATGGCTTCTTTCTCGCAAACATTTGCGTTACAACCAGCAAGGTCTAAGAGCAGATGCTGCCCCCATACATTATTTCTCATAATAGTCCCCACAATACGTTATCACGGTCAATCAACCGTAAAGAGGTAAAATACATCAAGCCGGAAAAATAACTCCGGCAGATATTGCGTTTAAAAAATCAAGACCCTGTATAATGACCGCCTGTTCAGACGGGCAAAATCCTCCATCACCTTTCTGTGATTAAGTAGGCTGGTTAGGCCGCAGGAACAGCCACTTCCTCCGATTTATACTATTAACGTTGCACCCCTCCAAGTATCTCGTTGTACTGTCTGGTCAAGTTACCGATTTCGCCTAATCGGTTTAACCGGAGACGATGAGCGAGGTAAACACCAACTCCATACCCACATAAAAAGTTGCGCGTCCCTTTTCTATGATTTTTACCTTTTTGTCAACCTGAACAATCAGGCCCTTTTTATTCTTCGTGTTGCAGAAAGAGAGCGGCCTCGGAAAAAATGCAGGCTAAGCCGCCCGTAGCCCATTAACTTCATAAACATTTCAAACAGCTCAAATGCGTCCTCCCTCTGACTCCTCATGTTAAAAAAAAACGACCGAGCAGCTGCCAACTTGCATATTCATAATTGGTCCGAAAACAAGCCCGATCTGGCGACACTCCCAGAAAAAACATTCCTCCGAGTCAAGGACTACCGTTTTTGCAGCAATATAGACGATTATCGGCTATATTCCAACCATGTATAGCACTCTTGATAATTTTAGCTGGTATCAATAAAAAAATACTACGCAATAGCAGTTATGAACATCGCCTCTCTTCTTCTTAACAATCCATTTATCCTCGCCCCCCTTGCAGGCTACACTGATCTCTCTTTTCGGCTCCTCTGTCGGGAGATGGGGGCCGACCTGACTGTTTCTGAGATGATTAGTTGTCACGGTTTGGTCTACGGTCAGGAAAAAACGCTGATCATGCTCAAAACCGTTCCGGAAGAACGCCCCTGGGCTATCCAGCTCTTTGGCAATGAGCCGGAACTCATGGGTCAGGCTGCTGCTCTTGTTTCGAAAAAGCCGGTGGATCTCATTGATATCAATATGGGCTGTCCTGTTCGCAAGGTCATCAAAAAGGGTTCAGGGGCAGCCTGATGAAAGAAGAAAACCTGGGGACCGCAGAAGAAATAATTCGGGCAGTAGTCGCCAATACCCCTTGTCCGGTGACGGTCAAATTTCGCAGCGGCTGGAACGACAGCAAGATCATCGCCCCGGAGTTTGCGCAGATGGCCGAGGCTGCTGGAGCCGCCGCCGTCACTGTTCACGCCCGAACTTGGGCCCAGCAGTTCGGGGGCAAGGCAGATCGTCGGGTTATTGCTGCGGTGAAACAAGCGGTGAACATTCCGGTTATCGGCAACGGAGACATCCTGCGCCATGAAGACGGGCTGGAGATGATGGCGGAGACCGGCTGTGACGGGGTTATGGTCGGACGGGGTGCATTAGGAAACCCTTGGGTTTTCCATGCAAAAGGCATGCCGGAAAGTCTGGCTGACCGCCTGCCTGTCATCCTGCGCTATTTGGAACTTGCCGAAGAGCACCTGGATACAGAACGGCTGCTTTTTCGGGTCAAGAATCATACCTGTCGCTATTTTACCGGCCTGCGGGGTGCGGCTGAAATCCGCAAAAAAATTATTGACTGCCCTTCACTTGATGAGGTCAGGGAAACCCTGTATACTCCCGGCCTGACTGACATCGTAGAACGGGACCTTCTTTCACCTTGACAATCCCCTGCCCCGCTTTTACTCTACGTGGAACGATTCCCTGTCATCGGGAAGAGCAGCGGAAAGGTGACGGGCTTTATTCATTTTTTCCATTGAACAAGGAGGTGCTCATAGTGTTTTTCAAGAAAAAAACCCTGACAGGGCTGGCTCGCACCTGCGGTTGAGCGGCTAAAATCGGTCCGACGGATCTGTCGGACGCGCTTGCCGGACTCACCCCGCCCAACGACCCAAACCTGATGGTCGGCATAGAAACCTCGGATGATGCAGCGGTTTATCGTTTGAACGACGAGGTCGCCATGATCAATACGGTTGATTTTATCACTCCGCCGGTTGATGATCCGTACTGGTTTGGCCAGATTGCTGCGGCCAACTCCATCTCTGATGTCTACTCTATGGGCGGCAGACCAGTGACGGCCCTCAACGTTGTGATGTTTCCTTCCAAGCATCTCGACATGGGCTTTCTCAAAGAAATCCTTCGTGGGGGCCATGACAAGGTCGTGGAGGCAGGGGCCTGCCTTATCGGCGGGCATACGGTTGATGACGAAGAGCCGAAATACGGTCTCTGCGTTAACGGCACCGTCCATCCTGAACGGGTTATCACTAATGCGGGCTCTTTGCCCGGAGATGCCCTCATCCTGACCAAACCACTGGGATCAGGTGTCTTATTTAACGCTGTTCGCTCCAAAAAAATGCCGCTTAAAGAAGTTGAACAGGAAATGCTCCCTTCTCTGGCCGCCCTGAATGGCCCTGCCATAGAAACAGCCCTCCACTTTGGCCTGCGGGCATGCACTGATATTACCGGGTTCGGCATTCTCGGTCACCTACTGGAGGTTGCGCACGGTGCTAATGCAAGGGTTCTGCTCAAACAAAGCGCCCTACCCTTTTATTCCGGTGCCCTGGATATGTATAAAAAAGGTGAGACAACTGGCAGCAATAAGGCAAACCGTGCCTTGGTGGCCAGACACCGTCTGGATATGCGTGCCTCTCTCTCAAGGCATGAGGAAGAATTGCTTTATGACCCCCAGACCTCGGGTGGCCTCCTCCTTTCCGTGCCTCAAGACCAGGCAGACGAACTGGTGACAGCCTTGCACCGTAACGGTGTCCATTCGGCAGTCCGCATCGGCGAGGTGCTGGACGAATCTGCTGGTATCACCGTCGAGTAGGTAGTGAAGAGAAGAGCTTATTTTGAGCTACAATTCAAGCCGACAGCCAGAAACTCGTCAAACCTGAACAATAACCCCGGCCTCCGAGGTAACGAGGTAGACAATCACGGGTAGACCTGAGCACTCATCTGCGTATTGCTGCGCCTTATTACAGACCGCCCGGACCAAATCCTCTCTACCTTTTTTCTGCAAACGCTGCAAAATCTCCCGAGCTGTATTTGCGGTAGTCATGCGAGTAACGCTGTCCTGATCCAGCCCCAACTCTCCCAACAAACGGGCTGCCTGGTCCATTTCCAAAGCCCCATTGCGGACATGGGTATGCGGGATACAAAGGGCGCATTTCAGAGTCTTAGCCCACATACCGGCCAGATGTATCCTGCTAAACCCATGCTTGCCTGCCGCCTTTAGGGCGTATTCTAAATAATCCCCCATCATCACCTGGGCCTCCTCCGGGAGCAGAAGGAGTTTTTGCACTGCGGCCTCTGAGGTCCGACCTGTGGAGAGGATAACCTGATCCAACCCAACAGCACGAGCCACCTTCATAGATGCATCAATGGTGTCTGTCCAGGCCTTGGCCGAGACCGGTCGGACAATTCCCGGTGGTCCCAAGGATAGAGAGACCGCCGATAATCCCCAAGCGCCGATTCAGAGTTCTTTCAGCCAGTTCTTCACCCTTGCGCACAGAGATCGTAACAACAAGCCGCACCGGTTCAACCGAGGAATCTGTCATTTCGCTTATTGCTTCAGCCACAGCCTCCCGAATCATCTGCCGGGGCACCGGATTAATGGCCGGTTCCCCCACCGGAATGGACAGGCCCGGCTTGGTCACGGTTCCTACACCGAAACCGGCTTTAATTTCTACAGAGTCTTCGCCCTCCCCTGCTGCGTTTCTGCTGACAACGGCAATGATTTCTGCCCCGTTGGTCACATCAGGATCATCTCCGGCATCCTTGATCACCGAGGCCCTTGCCGTCTCGCCTTCAAGGGTACAAGAATGCAGGAGGAA
>MTKO01000044.1 GCA_004028505.1 Candidatus Electrothrix aarhusensis | reverse complement strand
TGCGCCCAAATACCAGCTCCCATTTCTCCAGATCAACCGGCTATCGCAAAGTTCAGCCGGAAGATCCTCTTTTATTACCAATCCTTTCCCTGATTTTCTCGGATATATCCCCTTGTCAGATATTGCTGATTTAGGGATATAGCAGGATTGGGTTGTGCTTTTTCGTGTTCTGAATTCTCAGGGCACGTTGTCGCAATTCCAGAACAAAGAGCCAGTCGTAATTTAAACTAAGAGTATATCTGGCATAGCATGGCGATTGGTTCAAGTTGTACCCTTATTATTATTGTTGCGGGAAGGAGCATCTCCATCCGCAGGGATCGCCAGCAGGGCGGCCATAGCCTCGACAACCTGGACAGGAAAAATCTTCAATAAAAACTCTTCCATTCGACCATTCTTGGGTGCAGCGGACAATGCCGGGGGATTGGCAACGGTCATACGTCCGGGTAACGTAGGGACGTGGTGTGGGCTGTAGAGCTGGACGGAGAGGAGGATAAACATGGTGCAGAGTATTTGCCACATTACAATAGGCATCACGATAAAAATAGGGGGCCTGATAGCGTAACTGGCGTAATTTGTTGTTACAGCTATTACTTACCGCACCACAGTTTGACCCATTAAAAATATCAACGATGACCCCACCGGGACCATTGATAAGCTCGGCCCTGCAACCCTGAGCAATTGTGCCATTGATGGCAAGTGCGCCATTGATGGCAAATGAGCCCGAACATGCCAGGGCTAAACTTAACAGCAAGAGTTTGAATTTCATAACAGTTCTCCTGTTGATTGAGTTTTTGGCTTATAGCAGCCTCAAATAAATTCTCTGCCTTTCAATGTAATGGAAAAAGGCAGAGGACGCATCTTTTTTTCTCGGTCCTTATCTAACTTTAGTGATTTAGAGCACAGAGCAGATTTTATCTCCAGTCATGTCGTCCTTAAAGACTTCGGTACCTTTTTTCATAGCACAGAAATCGCCGCACATGGTGCAGGTATCGCTTTTTTCCGGCATTCTCTCTTGGCGCAATTTTCGAGCAATTTCCGGGAAGAGCAGGTGCTGCTCCAGATCATCCCAGCGCATATCTCGCCGGGCCATAGCGGCGGCTTTCTCGTTCTCTCGTCGATCTGGATACTTGGCAATATCCCCGACCCGAACCGCAAGACGGGTCGCCCGAATTCCTTCACGCACATCGTTTTCATCGGGCAAGGCAAGATGCTCTGCCGGGGTGATATAGCAGACCAGGTCTGCGCCGTGCCGGGAAGAGTTGGCAGCACCGATGGCGGCGGTGATATGGTCATAGCCTGCGCCGCTGTCTAAGGGCAGGGGGCCGAGCACATAATAGGGCGCATTACCGCTCATCCGTTTTTCCAGCATGATATTACCCGCTATTTCATCCAAAGGGACATGGCCCGGTCCTTCCACCATCATCTGGCAGCCCATCTCACGACCCAGTTCAGCCAGTTCACAGTTGATGATCATCTCCGCCATTTGGGCCCGATCATGGCTGTCATGGATGGCCCCTGCCCGAATACCGTTGCCCAAGGACAAGATAGCATCGTATTTTTTCATCAGGCCGCAGACCCGATCAAACTGCTCGTATAAGGGATTTTCTTTGCCGTTGATATCCATCCAGGCCACCATGAAGGTGCCTCCCTTGGACACCAAGCCGCCATAGCGGTAGCCTTGCTTGCGTAGTCGCTCAATCGTATATTGATTGATCCCGCAATGAATCGCCATAAAACTGATGCCGTCGGCCAGCTGTTTTTCAATCAGGTCAAAAAGGTATTCCGGGTCCATTTTGCCGGGATTGGCATATTTGCTCGTGGTTTCTTTAAAGGCCTGATAAAGGGGGACGGTGCCCACAGGTAGGTTCGTAGCCGCCAGAACAGCCTGCCGGATGGCATCAAAATCACCAGCAGCCGAGAGCTCCATTAGGGTATCGGATCCTTCCTGTTCAGCGATTTTTGCCTTGCGGACCTCCATATCGATATCGCAGATATCAGAAGATGTGCCGATGGAAGCGTTGACCTTGGTGCGTAACCCTGTGCCTATGCCGACGATCTTCTGCTGCGGGCGCAGGGGGTGGTTGGCGATAACGATCTCGCCCTTGGCAACCCGGCTTCTGATAAGCTCCGGGGAAAGATTTTCATTTTGAGCAACGATTTTGATCTGTTCTGTTATCTGTCCGGCGCGGGCCAATTCCAATTGGGTCGATAGGGTCTGCATTGTGTACCTTATTGTCTGTTCGCCCTGCCGAAATAAAAAAAGGGTGCCGGCAGAGCAATTGCTCTTCCGGAACCCTTTACCATCGCGTTCCATATTCGTAGGATCTTCAGTTCGTCTTCTGGCTTCCCCTCTCTCGTGCAGCGGCCTTCCCGTTTCTGGTGAGAAACAGTGACCATGAGTGCGCAGGATTTGTGCAGGGGTTACAGCATTGGGTATGCCACGGATTCGCACCGTGTTCCGTTAACTGAACATCGTATATTTGTTATGTGTGCTTATTGCAGCACCGGCGCATTATAAACGCATTTTGGAGTGGTGGCAAGGAGGGGAAGAGAAAAAGAATCAGGAACAAGGCTGCCTCTGGTTTTCGGTGAGGCTGGCCTTGTTCGCTGTTGTTGAGAGCTAGCTGAAGGAGTAGAGGTTAGAAACCATATGAGATCATAGCAAGAAGTCCCAGCTGGCTTGTTTCTTTATAGCGTACCGCTGTTTCTCCTGTGGGCAGAGGCTGGTTTTCTTCGATGCCATCACCCAGGATTTTGACAGAAGGATCTAAAACTACACCGATTCCGATATTAAAACTGTCTGTACTTTCGCTGGTTCTCCTGAATCCAAGCATTACGCCAGCTCCGATATATTCAATGATCTCGTTAGATCCGTTTTGGATGCCGACGAACGGACCTATTCCCCATTCACCTTGATCATGATTCAATAATTCATAATCAGGAGTGAAGAAGTAATGTGTCTCAAGCATAATCCTTGGGACATCATTTTCTTCCTTTGTCACTCTGACAATGCCGTTCACTACTTCCGCACTTTCAACACGCTCGTTTGACCCGATATCCATTGTTAAGCCAAGAGCAATACCGAAGTTGAAGCCACCTAATAGCTCTGTATTGACAACCGTTTCTTTTTTATTTCCTGTGAGCTCGTTGCCTACCTCGGTACCTGTTGCTCCTTCGCTATTCGTTCCATCATTTGCAAAGGCCTGTGGAACGGCAGTGAGAAAAAATAATGCTGCGCAGAGAAGGGTGAGTGTTTTTGTTGTATAGTTTTTCATCGTGAGTTCTCCTTTTTATTTTGGTTGGTTGAGGGTTATTCGCCTTGAGCGGAAAGGTGTTCTCCCTTCCAAACCTCTTCTCGCCAGAAGGGAAGGTCGCCAAAATCACCATGCTCTTGAGCGGTACAATTGAGCCCTTTTAGTTCGTCCTTGGTGCATTCTTTGTCTTTTTGAATGCCGAATATAGTGAAGTGCATTTGTCCTCTGATATTATTTCGATTCGGATCATCTTCTGGTATAAGCTCAATTGTTCGCACTATGTTGTCCCACCTGCCGGATCGTTTATCCAAGACTGTTTTTGGTATTGTATACATACCGTCTATCCAAGTAAGCAGACTACCGCTTGGGGTTAATCCTCCGGCACTGACTTCTCTGTTCTCATTATCAGGGTGCAAGTAAAGGCTGTAGAAGTTAACCGGGGTATACCCCACTTTATTGTTGCATGTTCTCTCAAGGCTGCAATCGATATAGGGCACCACTTTATTGAAAAGATTCTCTGTAGAATCGGCAGAGGCCATGTGGACAATGTTATCATAGGTCAAGTTAAGCCCTAAGTTGATAATGTTGTTAACAACAATAGCCCCCATGCTATGCCCGATGAGAGTGATTTTTACATCGCGCTCTTTTAATTGTGTTTCTAATGATAAAAGAAAGCGATATAAGGCCCCGTTGCCAGACTTAAACTGTCTTTTTGGTAGCATAACTGTTCTGAATATCTCTCCTTTTATTTCTCCAGTTTTTTGCATCTTGCCCTTCCGATTTTTTTCCACCTCATGGGATTTTTGTAAGTCTTCAGGTGTATAAAATAAAGTATTTGTCCTCCGTAGCATAATATCCCATGCCGGTTTGGCCATTGTGTAGGTAAAAGGGGTTGTTACAGCTTTGATTGGACTAGTAAGACCCCATTGAATATGGCGGAACAATTTTGAGACATTTTTATCTCCATTAAAATGAATATTAGTTCCTTTCAGTGCTGCAATATCATCCCGGATATCTTGCGTTTTTTTTGACTTAAACGTAGAATCAAACCAATGTCCTCCACTGACGACCCATGCTTTAGGCGTGTTCACTATAGAATTACCAATGTCGGTAAGCAGGTAAACAGGTGAGCTGATTATTTTTTTTAATATATTTTCCTCTTTCTCTCCTTGTCGTATCCGCCATATATGATTCCAATATGTTGTTATTGGACCAGAATGCCAATTAATAAAAACTGGATACCTGGGATTCTCTTTATCATTAAGTATCAGTTTGTATTTCTTCTTCGCACGCTCAAGGGCGTTTTTTTTGCTATTCAGCCCTCCATGTATATAAATGAGCAGTTCTTTGTCTGATGCTTTCAGATTGGTTATGATATTATTGAGATAGTTATCGAGTTTCTGTTCATAGCTCATTTCTCCGCACCAGTCCAGGGTTGCCCTGTCCTTTCCATCACAGCCGATAAAGTTGAGCTTGCCATCTGGATCAATAGTGAGCACATGTGATGCTATATCTTTATCGGTGATCTCATCAGATTGTTTCTTTTGTTTATTATGATGTTTGTCGTTATGAAATGCGGGATTACTTGTAACTGATGCACATCCCGAAAGAAAAAATAGAGCAATCGAGCCGAGCAAATAATATTTTCTTAACATATCAGACCTCCTTTTTAATTTGATATAATTTATCACTAAGTATAATATGTTATATATCACCACGTAGTGGTCGCTGTCAAAGAAATAATGCTAACTTGTTGATAGCATGTGGTACTGTTCGCTACGTACAGGCTTGTTCTGAAATGTTTTATGGAGGAAGTGTAAAGGAAACTGTATTCACATCAAAGATGAAGTATTGACAGGAAAGAGGGGGGAAGGTAAATTCTGAGCATCTTTTCAGATGCTCCTAACCGAGCTTAATAGGGAACCCGGTGCGAATCCGGGACGGGCCCGCCGCTGTAACCGGGGACAAACGCTGCATGAAGCCACTGCAATATGCGGGAAGGCGCAGTTGGGAGAATGATCCGGGAGTCAGAAGACCTGTCTGGAAAAAGAGAGCCTGCCGCATCGGAGGAAAAATGCGCTCAGGTGAGCTGACCTTTGTTTCTATGATTTTTTCTATAACTCAGGAGGATTTCCTGTGGTGATGTGAAAAAAGGGAGTGCGGCGAAAAAAAAATTTATTCGTGGAAAATCAGGGCATCCCCGAATCTGTTAACCAGGTTCGGGGATTTTTTTGCCTGCATCTCCGGGCCGTTTACATTATTCAAGGAGGATTTGCTATGACTGCAAATGAACAGGCTTATTGTAAAATGACTCTTTTTCTTCTCACAGATTGGGATTCCTTCCAGATGGTCATGCGGGGCAGTCTGCGCCGGATGGAGAAAAAAGAAACCGCTCAGGGCACAACCAATCGTGCAATTGATCGTGCAACTGGTCGACCAAGGAGGCAATAAGCGGTCGGATCGGAAATATTGAGAACAGGAGATATTTTTCAGCTCTCAGCTCATTGCTTTCACTGCTGAAAAATTATCTCCTGATTCCTGCAAAGAGCAAAGAGAAAGGGGAGGAGAGATCAGGCCAGAGCCTTTTTTATCCGCTCCATCGCTTTGATCACATTTTCGCGGGAGTTAAAGGCGGAAAGACGAATATAGCCCTGACCGCATTTACCGAAGCCTTCACCCGGAGTACAAACCACACCGGCCTCGTTCAGCAGCATATCAAAGAACTCCCAGGAATCACGTTTTCCCTGAATCCAGACATAGGGTGAGTTGGCTGCTCCGGCATAATCAAAGCCCAGTTCCCCGATTGCTTTGGCGATCAGGTCGGCATTTTCAAGATAGGAGTTCACCAGCTCTTGAATCTGGACCTTGCCTGCCTCAGAGTACACTGCCTCAGCCGCTCGCTGGACAGGATAGGAAACACCGTTAAACTTGGTGCAATGGCGTCGGTTCCAGAGGGGATGAATCGCCTGCTTATTACCTGCGCTGTCAAAGGCCATGCATTCCTTGGGCACGACCGTATACGCACAACGGGTCCCGGTAAAGCCTGCATTCTTTGAAAAGGAGCGGAATTCGATGGCTACCTCTTTTGCGCCCTCAATCTCAAAGATGGAGCGGGGCAGGGAATCATCTCGGATAAAGGCCTCATAGGCGGCATCAAAGAGGATCAGGGCCTTGTTCTCCTTAGCGTAATCCACCCATTTCTTGAGTTCTTCCTTGGTAGCTGTGGAGCCAGTGGGATTATTGGGGAAACAGAGATAAATCAGATCAACCGGTTCTGAGGGGAGATCCGGTACGTAGTTATTTTCTTCAGTGGAATCGAGATAAACCATGCCCTGGTAACGCCCATCTCTGAAACCACCTGTGCGACCGGCCATAACATTGGTATCGAGATAGACGGGGTAGACCGGATCAGGGAGAGCAATCTTGGCATCTGTGCTGAAGAGTTCCTGAATATTTCCGGTATCACATTTTGCCCCGTCAGAAACAAAAACTTCATCCGGGCTGATATCAGCGCCTCGGGCCTGGAAATCATTTTTTGCGATAGCCTCGCGAAGGAAGGCATACCCCTGTTCTGGGCCGTAGCCGCGAAAGCTGCTGTCTTCCGCCATTTCGTCAACAGCACTATGGAAGGCCTCAATACAGGCAGTCGGGAGTCCATGTGTGACATCACCTATTCCTAAGCGAATGATATCCTTATCCGGGTTGGCTTCCTGAAAGGCAGTCATTCGTTTCGCAATATCAGAAAAGAGGTACGAGGCCTGTAATTTCAGATAATGTTCATTTATTTTTAGCATATTTTTTGTCTTCTTTTGTGGTTTTTCTATTAACTCATTAATATATATTGAGAATATATTCTTTCTTGACTGGGAGCTTTTTAGCGATAGTACTTGATATCAATAAAAAGTCAAGCTGCCAGATACCTCTCTTTTTTTCTTCCTAACAGCTTGTTGTTGGGAGATCAGAGGGGGAAGGAACGGATGCTGCTTGTTGTCTTTTGGGCGATTGCGGGTAGGGGCGTTTTTGTTTCTCCGCAAGAGCAAGCAAGATTTTCTTGTTATTTTCTGATAAATGAACAATAGTTATCTTGCATTGGAACAGTAACGGACTATTTTTTCGTTCTGTTTTATAGATCTCGCCGGAGGAACTCTCCCCTTTGCCCAGCGGAAAGGGGGAGTCAGTTAGCTCATACGAGAAACGCATGAACATGGCCTTATGGGTTAATGCCTTATGGTTATCAATTTTGACGGAGAAAATATATGACACAGCATCGACAGCAGTTTGATCAAGGAAGAGATAATGGCAGGAGAAATTCGTTTCGACCAGCAAAGGTCTGTTGGGTTATTTCTCTCTCTGTAGGATTATGTTTTGCTCAGCTTTCTCCGGTTCTTGCCCGTCATCCTTTTAATAGTCCTATGGTGCCTCGTGCTGCGTTGCCTCGCGTAGTTTCCCCAGCACCACCAGTTCGCCGAGCGGTCCGCCCTGTTGCCCCAGTTCATCGGTTTTCTCGTCGGCCCGCAGTGGTACGGCATTCTTTTCCCGTAAGAAGAGTGTTGCGAGCCCTGCCTTTGGGATATGCAGCAATTATGTTGGCCAATAACCTGTATTACTATAATGCAGGAAGTTTTTATCGCAAAGATCCAGGAGGATATGTCGTTGTTGATGCTCCTGTTGGGGCCGTGGTTCCGGCTCTGCCTGCTGGTTACAGTTTTCTTTATGTAGATGGAGTACGATATTGTACCCATGCAGGAAGTTACTATCTGCAAGTCCCTGGTGGATATCAGGTTGTGCTGGACCCGAGAAGGAGCGTACCGCAATCGGTTGTCAGCAACAAGGTTGTTGTGACATCAAAGGTGCTTAATGTTCGCTCTGGTCCCAGTCTTCAGTATTATATAGCAAACAAAGCATATTACGGCGAGGTCCTGCAAGTTCTCAGTAGAGAGAGAGATTGGGTGTATGTACAGCTGCCCGATAATAGCCGTGGTTGGGTTATGACGAGATTTACAGAGCCTGCGAGACAACGTGCCGACGGATAAGGATAAGCTTATGAATTCAAGCAGATTGCTGGCTTGCTGCCTCTGTCATCAATGGCAGGGGTAAGATCGAACACATGCTGTACAATTTTTAATCTATGAATTTTTTTCCCGATAGGTTTCGGGAATAGCCCCAACTTAGACGGAGCTCGACATAATGGAGAAACGATCCTGCGATTTTATTATCTTCGGTATTATGGGTGATTTGGCTCAGCGCAAGCTCCTGCCTTCACTCTATCAGCTGGAGAAGGCAGGCATGCTCAACTACGATACCAGGATTATCGGGGTGGCTCGCCACGATCTCGATCAAGAAGCCTTTCAGGCGGAGATGCGGAAAAAGCTGGAAAAGTTTGTTGAAGAGCCGCTTGATCGGGAGGCTGAAGCGCAGCTCTTGGCCCGGATGCATTATGTATTGATCAATCTTGATCGTCCTGAACAGTATAATCGTTTGTGTCAGGTGACCAATCAGCAATGCCGGGTGATGGTTAATTATTTTTCTGTGGCTCCTTCTCTGTTCGGGGATATCTGTACAGGACTGGACCACTCAGGGCTCATCACCCCGGAGACTAGGGTGGTGTTGGAAAAACCCATTGGACGTAATCTAATCACTTCACGACAGATTAACGATCTTGTGGCCAAGTTTTTTCATGAAAATCAGGTTTACCGGATTGATCATTACCTGGGCAAGGAAACAGTTATGAACCTGTTAGCCCTACGTTTTGCCAATTCTATTTTTACAACGAACTGGGATCATAACACTATTGATCATGTGCAGATCACAGTGGCAGAACAGGTGGGGATTGAGGGTCGCTGGGGTTATTTTGATAAGTCTGGTCAGCTGCGGGACATGGTGCAGAATCACCTGATGCAGATTTTGACCTTGGTTGCTATGGAGCCGCCAGTCAATCTCCATGACGACAGCCTGCGCGGTGAAAAGCTGAAGGTGCTTAAGGCCCTGCGCCCGATCACAACAAAAAATATCGAACGGAGGGTTGTTCGTGGTCAGTATCGATCTGGTTTCATTAGGGGAAAGCCGGTTCCTGGTTATCTGGAGGAGGCAGGTGGTAATCCGATATCCAGCACAGAGACTTTTGTCGCCATCCGGTTGGATATCGACAACTGGCGTTGGGCTGGGGTGCCTTTTTATCTGCGTACTGGCAAAGCTATGGCTACCAAGCGCTCCGAGGTCGTGATCAACTATAAGCAGCTCCCTCATAATATATTTACCGATT
Organism: Candidatus Electrothrix aarhusensis; assembly: GCA_004028505.1. Taxonomy (GTDB): domain Bacteria; phylum Desulfobacterota; class Desulfobulbia; order Desulfobulbales; family Desulfobulbaceae; genus Electrothrix; species Electrothrix aarhusensis. The sequence goes on along the minus strand of MTKO01000044.1, from coordinate 6,038 downwards.
CGTACCGCTGTTTACCGGCCAATAAACTCGTGATCCGCCTTCAGCCCGACGAAGGGGTTGAAATAGAGATGTTGAACAAGGTGCCGGGTATCGGCGATGGTATTCATCTTCAGCGTACCATGCTGGATCTCAGTTTTTCTGAGGCTTTTAAAAAGGAGCGGGTTGCTGGTGCTTATGAGCGCCTGATTCTGGATGTCATGCAGGGCAGTCAGGCCCTGTTCATTCATCGAGATGAGATTGAGCACTCTTGGACGTGGATTGATTCTATTCAGGAGGCTTGGGAAAAGTCGAGTGAACCGCCTAAGCAATACCCGGCAGGCACCTGGGGGCCGGTGGCCTCGGTGGCCCTGCTGGCGCGAGATGGGCGGGAGTGGGAGGAGTGATCGCGGTGCTCGACATGAGCGGCGATCAGAACGATGGGTAGGATTTGTTGAAAAACTTCACGTAAGATCAATTATGCGACCTTCCGGTCAAATTTTAATAGACGATACCATAAATAAAAAAAGGGTCGCTATCACAGGCTGGCGGCCCTTTTTTATTTCACATAATCAAATGTTATGCGACATTGTTGTTTAATTACTAGGTGGATTCTCTAGATTGTCTTTTTGTTCTTGGTCTTTTGTGATATTTTTTGCAGCACTTCTCATTAAAATTAATTGATGATGTTTATATTCGGCTTCTTCTTCTCTCGTTTTTACCAGCCAGTTTGGCACGTAAGGTGTTGTTATATGTTCCCATGTGATTTTGTCCTTATATCCTAATTCTTTAGCCATTTCTTCAAGAAGTTTAGTTCTGTATTGAATTATCAAGTTATAATTTGGATCTTTTGAAGAGTATTCATTGTATAGATTTTTCCAAGCAGTTAGAATGTCATTGTTTTGATAAAAAATAATATCAATAGAATTTACAGCGTTTGTGTATTCCATTGTTGCAGGGTTTTCTCTTGTTGCCATTAATGTTTTGAACAAGTCTAATTTGTCATTTCTTTTTTGTATTTCATATGAAATATATTTTGATACTATTACTGCTATCAGGGGGGAAAGGAGGATTGCTATAATTTCCATTTTTTATTTTTTGGGTTGATAATTAGGAGTTTGATTTTATCCAGGTAAAATTCGATAAAATGTTTACTTCATGTTGTTTTTTTAGGCAATAATAAAATAGATGGATTGAGATTTTGATAAGATTTTCATTTTGTGCCTCCTGTTGCAGGACACAAAAGAAGGATGCTATCAAGCTGAATTACAAGAAAAAGAAAAGATGCGACAATTTGACAGGCGAAAAAATACCCGTTTTTATACCCGCTTCATGCAGATATGTTGTTTAAGGTCTACTGGCGTCAATCAGGGACAGAACCTAATTAATTCAACATGTTGTTTCGTTCTTCATGACAGTGATTACTCAGCAGTGAGGAGGGTAGTCAAGTTTTTTTTGTAAAAACAGTTAGATAATAACAATATCCAATGCCGATAGCATGGAGTATCACCATTAAGAGTTGATATAGGCAATGCTGAGTAACCGCCTTTCAGCAGCTTTTTATGTTCGACAGGGACTCTCCTAACCCCCTGTCGAACTGCTCTCCTCGATTTCCTACCAATTCACCATATAGCAGGACAACTCACGCCCCTCTTCAAGATCCTTTTTTTCCATAAAGCGTTGCATGGATTCGGCAGCGACCTTGCCTTGATAGATAGCCTTGGCCGCAGTCTGCGGACCAAGAACATCATCGCCGCCAGCGAAAATCCACGGAACCGAGGTCTGGAGGGTTCTGGGATTCACGGTATAGGTACCCCAGGATTCCAGCTTGATATCTGTCCCGTTATCCGCCTCATGCTGGACTTTCTGGCTGATGGCCGGGATAATGGAGTCTGCTTCTATGATAAAATTGGAACCCTCCTGTACCACCGGACGGCGACGCCCAGACTCATCTGGTTCTCCTAGTTCCATCCTGACGCACTCGACCCCGGTAAGTTGATTTTTTTCATCGGCAAGGATCTTCACCGGAGCAGCAAGGATTTCAACCCGTACCCCTTCTTCCTCCAGATGATGGATCTCGGAACCCGAGGCGGGCATCTCCTCCTTGGTTCTCCGATAGAGAATAAACACCTCGTCAGAGCCGGTTCGCAGGGCTGTTCTAGCTACGTCGATAGCCACATTGCCGCCACCAACTACCACCACTTTTTTGCCGATATCTACGGTCTCGCCAGTAAGTACGCGACGCAGATAATCAACGCCGTGCAGAACACCCTGAGTGGTCTCTTCTCCTTCAATGCCTAACTTACGTCCTTCATGAGCACCGACGCCGATAAAGACGGAATCGTACCCGTCTTCTCGAAGCTCTTGGAGTGTCTTATCCTTTCCGATGGTCACGCCGAGTTTGATTTCTACTCCACAGCTCTTCAGGGCAGCAAGTTCTGCACCGATGATGTCGCGGGGCAGCCGATAATGGGGGATACCCACTGAGAGCATTCCGCCGAAAACCGGCAGGGCTTCATAGATGGTGCATTTATATCCTTGATGGGCCAGAACATGGGCGGCAGTGATCCCAGCAGGGCCAGATCCGATAATGGCGACCTTGCGTCCGTTAGGGAGAGCGCATTCCTTGGTCATTGCTTTCTTGTTGGCAACCATCCAGTCGGTGAGATATCGTTCCAGCATACCAATGGCAACCGGTTCGCCTTTTTTGCCTCGTAGGCAACTGCCTTCGCATTGAAATTCATGCGGGCAGACCCGTGAACAGACAGAGGGCATGGTGCTGGTTTCCCGGACCTTCCAATAGGCTTCTTCAAACTTTTCATCTCGAAGTAAAGCAATGAATCCCGGAATATCATTACGGATCGGACAACCGTCTATGCAGACGGGCTTTTTGCATTGCAGACAGCGTTGAGCCTCAAGTATTGCGGTCTCTTCATCATAGCCCGCCGTTACTTCCTTAAAATTTTTTATTCGCTCTGTCGGATCAAGTTCCTGCGGATTCTGCCGGGGAATAACCATTCGTTCTGCCGGTTTCATTACACCTCCTACGACTCTGTTAGTTCTGGTCACAAAAATTAAATGGTACTAATTATAATCTATTTTGTTGATAGAGCAAGATTTTGTCTGTTCAGTAGTCAATAAAGGAGCACTTTTTTGTACAAGAAAGCTTAAGTTATTACAATTATGTTGATTAATATTGCAAGACAAATGCTATTAAATAATATATTGAAAATACAATAAATTTAGGCCCATGTTGGTTCTGGGGTCTTCCCCCTCCCCCCATGTGATAAATATTTGATTTTACGAGATAAGTAGCACTGCGTGAATCGCACGTAACTGTAGATGTATTTATAGTAATTTCAAATACTCGGCGCTTTTTTTATCTTCTGGTACCACAATCAAACCCTGAAACACAACATGAGCCTAAGACAATACACATTGTTAACATGTTCGTTTGAAAATATATTGAGCCAGGGCTCGTAACGGCTCTGCTCGCTCATCAAAAGAGGAAAGGGCTTCCTGAGCAGAGTCCACTGCCTCTTTTGCCAAGGCACGGGTTTTCTCCTTACCGAAAAAGGCCGGATAAGTGGCTTTACCCTGTTGCGCATCTGTGCCCGCAGTTTTTCCCAACTGTTCTGTCGATGCAGTAACATCCAGCAGATCATCAACGATCTGGAAGGCCAGTCCCACAGCATCTCCATAGCGAATCAGGGCCTCAAGCTGTGTTGGATCGCCTTGGGCAGCGAGGGCACCCATCCGAACGGACGCAGTGATCAATGCACCGGTTTTGGAGCGATGAATAGTTTTAAGCAGTTCAAAGGGAATTGTTTTCTCCTCACTGGCAATATCCAGGTATTGTCCTCCCACCATCCCTTGAGAACCGGCTGCCTTTGCCAGGACAGCAATGAGCTGTAAGCGCGTTTCCGTTTCTGGACCGGGCAGGCTTGGATTGCTGAGCAAAGCAAAGGCATAGGTCAAGAGGCCGTCACCGGCCAGAATAGCCTCGGCCTCCCCGAATTTTTTATGACAGGTGGGTTGCCCTCGACGCAAATCATCGTTGTCCATTGCCGGCAGATCATCATGAATTAAGGAGTATGTATGGATACATTCAAGGGCGCAGGCTGCTGGCAGTAATGTTTCTTCAATGTTCGGGGCGTCGCTGACAGATCTTCCTGCTGCAAGGCAAAGAATTGGTCTTATGCGTTTCCCACCGACAAAGAGGCTATAGCGCATTGACTCAATATGACTGGAGAATTTTCCTTCCTCTTGCATCATATACCGTTGCAGGCCATTTTCCACAATCTGGCGTTGTTGATCGAGGTATTGTTGAATATCGAACATTTGAATATCGAACATTTTTTTATGTATTTTTTATGGGGAGATTGTATAAACTGAAATTTGGGTGAAGAAGAAAATCTTATATTTATTTTTTAATTCAATTGATTACCTTGTGAGTAATCGATTTTTTTTTCTTTATATCTGTTTCTCTTCTCACTCACTTTTCACAGAGAGCAGCAGTTTCTTGCATACCCTTCTTTTCTGATACTGTAAACTCTTCTGTTTACTCGGAGCAAACAAAATGGAGATCATGAGAACAGTCAGAAAGAAGGAGGTTCTTCAGGAGGCTAAGGAGCTTGGAAGGTAAGGAGAGTGAAGAAAGAAAGAGAGATTTGAAGCTGTTTTGCAAAAAAAGCAGAAAGAAAAAGAAGAAAAAACAGGGAACACCGATCTGTCTCCTCACATGTCCCCTGTAAGGATGTTACCACGTACGAACACGACCGGTATCGATATGAACAAAATTTGATTTTGCATAATAGCCTACGCCACCGGATTTGAGTGAGATAGCGCAATCACGGACTGTCTTGGTTTTTTCTCCAGTAATACGAATATCAATGGCTTGACCCTTCATATGCAAGCTGCGTTTTGCTACCCCGTTGCTTTTTTGTCGTAATTGCTGGTTGGTTTTGGGGGAACGGTAGCCGGAAATAATTTCATATGTACTGTTGCAGCACATTTTTTGCTGTATTTTCCAAAGGATATCCAGAACAGCTGGATCTATACGATGAACTTCAGAGGTGCGAAAATCGCGGAGATAGGTGTTTATTTTGGCTAAGGCATCCATGTCATAATCTTTTGCTGTCGCGTATGTTATATCAAGGCGCTCTTGGGTATGCGTATGATAAAATGACAGGGTTCTTGGCTTGGTGGAAAGGGAAGAGGGGATTTTAGCCCAAGCTGGACCAGCTTGGGCAAGACAAAGGCCGACAACCGCCTTTGCTCCCAAGGCGAGAAAAGAACGTCTATTCATAACCTACTCCTTCGGTTGTTTTTTATGTAAGGAATTTTTATAACCATTGATGACCATATGTATAGTTTGAGTTCAAACGACTTGAAATGATAAACAATATATTTATTAAAAGGTATATTTTTCTTCTTGTCAACACCCTTTCTTCAGTCTGTAACAAGAAATTATTTCTGTGCCGGATGTATAAAAAAAGTAAATGCAGTAAATAAGGTTCTCTCTTACATGTAAATATTAATTAAAAAGTATTCTTGTGTTCTACTCGCTTGAGCATTTATCCCTGATAAGGGAGATTCTCTTTATATTACGCATTGGCATCATTTTTTTCTCTACCATTAACGCTGAGATAAATCAGTATTGGACCGAAACAGACCTTATATTTTTTTAAGGTGATATTACGTCGTGTCACACGGTTTACTTTTTTGTAACGAAAAAAACCATACAAGGTTATACTCATAATGATGAATACATTCATCACTCCGTCCAAACTCAAATATTTTTTTGAAACCCTCTTGCTCCGGCTCCGGCCCTCATTCACCATGATCAGAAGGTTTCAGATGTCCTCTTTTTTATAGGCGGTAAATTATGGTCGCAAAATATGGTTGCTAATAGCTCAAAAATTCTCATTCTTGGTTCCAACGTCAAAATAACCAATCTCCCGGTTAAAGAGGTAAGTCTGCTGCAAGAAGGCAGTCTACCAGCCTATGGCTATAACCCCGGCGATAATATTGATTTGCTTGCCGGGCCAGTCACTATTGAG
>MTKO01000130.1 GCA_004028505.1 Candidatus Electrothrix aarhusensis | reverse complement strand
GGCAGGTGCCGCTATGGGAGTTTGACTATCCTGATGCGGCGGAAAATGAACGGGTGGAGGAAATCCTCGGGACACTCTCCGAGGCCAGACTCATTGTCGGAAATGATAACGAAGACGGCGACGATGAAGCTGAACCTTATGTCGAAGCGGCCCATGACGAGCTGATTGTCGCCTGGGACAAGCTGTTCGAGTGGCGGGACAAAGAAGGGGAAAAGATGCTGCTGCACAGGCAGCTGACGCGGGCGGCGGCGGATTGGAAGCGCGGTGAGAGTGAAAAAGAGCGGAAAGCGCTGCTTTGGGATAACAGTCCAAGATTGTTGCGGGTACAGGAGTTTCTTGAGCAGAAAAGTTTTGGTGACACAGAGGGCGGCACGGAGGTTAAGAGGAAGCAGGGGAGTTTCCGATTGTTGAGGCAGTTTTGCAAAAATCTGTTTCCTTCGTTTGCGCCTCTTGATCAGCATGTCTGGTTGAATCAGTCTGAAACAGACTTTGTTCGGCGGAGTGTTGAGAGGAAACGTAACTGGACACGAGGAGTGACTATATCCATAATGATTATCTTTATGGCGTTGGCGACTGCTGGGATTGTTACTTGGGTACAGAAACTAGAAGCAGATAAGCAAAGGGAAAATGCTAAGGAACAAACAATAAAAGCCAAGAGACAGCTCAGTAAAAATTACCGAGCAAACAGTAATCATGCCAAACAGACGAATGATACACTTGCTGTGCTTCATTATAACGCTAAGGCGGCACGGGCAAGTGTTGATAAGAATGAAATTAACAATCTGTTATTCGATACCTTGTTCGCTAGAAAACATTTTTTATTCAATATTATATATAATGATTATCCAGTCCACGACGTACTTCTCAGAGATGAGAGTAAAATTCTTACATGGGAAGACGACGATGGACAGGCAAAACTTTGGGATGTCAGCAGCGGCATTATGATTCGGACTTACGGTTCTTTCTCGGATGCCATTTTCAATGGAGATGGCACTAGAATTCTTACATGGGGCTACACTAACGGTGACGCAAAGGTACTGGATACTCAAAGCGGCTCAATAATCTCGACAGTGCGGCATGATGAAGATATTGAGGGAGCTATTTTCAACAGTGATGGCGGCAGAATCCTCACATGGGGAGATGACGAAACAGCGAGGCTTTGGAATACTGATAATGGTTCAATAATTCTAAAGTTACCGCATAATGATTCGGTCAAAAATGCTCGTTTTAACAACGACGAGACAAGGATTCTTACATGGAGCGATGACAAAACAACGAAGCTTTGGGATGCGGATACCGGAAGAATGATCGGAAGACCTATTCGACATGATGGTGCTGCCAGCTTCAGTAATGACGGAAGCAAAATTTTAACTTGGAGCAAGGATAACACAGCTAGGCTTTGGAATACAGACACCGGCATAATGATCGGACAGCAAATGCGACATGACGACGAGGTTAAAGGTGCCATTTTTGAAAAAGATGGGACCAAAGTTCTGACTTGGAGCAAGGACAACACAACAAGGGTTTGGAATGCGAATACAGGTACAATGATAAGACAGCAAATACAACATGACAGTGCAATCATTAGTCTCAGTTTCAGCAATGACGGCAGCAAATTTTTAACTTGGAATAAGGACAACACAGCAAGGATTTGGAATACGAATACCGACACAATGATTGGACAGCAGATGCGACATAACGATGCGGTCAATGGTGCTCGTTTTAACAAAAATGGAACCAAAGTTCTGACTTGGAGCAAGGACAAAACAGCAAGGATTTGGAACGCGGATACCGGCACAATGATTGGACAGCAGATGCGACATAACGATGCAGTCAATGGTGCTCGTTTTAACAAAGATGAAAATAGAATCCTCACATGGAGTGGAAAACGCAGATGGGCTGGAGGAGATGCAACAGTCAGGCTTTGGAATGTAGATGCCGGTGTACATAATCCGAAAAAATATATTGATCAAAATGTACGGGTAAGCATCGTTCGTTTCAACAGTAAGGGAGATAAAATTTTTACTTGGAGCTATCAGGACAAATCAGCAACACTTTGGGATAAAAAGGATTTTTCCAAACTATGGAGTCAACAGCAAGATAAAAATATTATAGATGTTCGTTTTAATAAAGAAGGAAATAGAATCTCTATATGGAGTGATGACAATGTTCTTAGTATATTAAATGCAAAAAGCGGATTCTTGATCAAGAACATACAGTATCCTGAATCAATCAAAGAAGCTCGCTTCAATAAAGATGGAACAAGAATATTTACATTAAATAATGATCGCGATCTATCGGTAGTTAATGTTAGTAATGCAAAAATTATAGGGGAACCAATGCAGCACCGTGGAGAGTGGCCACCTGAATTATTTATTTTTAACAATAATGAAAGTATAGCTGCAACTGTCGACCTTGGCATAGTCAGGACTGCTAATATATGGAGAATAAAAGATAATAACTTGATGTCAACAATTTCGCTTCCTCCATACAATTCTAACGATTTTGGAAATTTTGACAGTTATGATGATTACGAGCCAGTCCAAGGTTATATAATCAACAAGGATGGAAGCAAGATTGTCACATGGACTAACAAAGTATTAAGAATTTGGGATGTAGCCAGTGGTGATGTCATTGGAAAACTTATGCTGCATAAGCAACGGGTTAGTGGTGCTCGTTTCAATAATTATGGAAATAAAGTCCTTTCATGGGGAGGGAGTGAAGTCAAATTGTGGAATGCTAGCGATAGCGGTCAAGTAGGAATCACCATGAATCATGGCAAATTTACCCAGAAGGCCATTTTTAACAAAGATGAAACTATAATTCTTACTTGGGGAGGAAAGGAAGTAAAACTTTGGACTACTGATGACAACACAACAATTGGAGAGCCTATGCTGCATGATGCCGAGGTTAAAGGTGCCCAATTCAACAGTGATGAAACAAAAATTCTTACTTGGAGCGATGACGGAACCGCCCGCCTCTGGAACATAAACGTAGACTACGACTTCCCTCCTGAACATCTTTCTCTGTTCGTTGAAGTAGCCACTGGTACCATGATGGATGATTTTGGAAATATTCGCGTCTTAACAGCACAAGAATGGAAAAAACGGAAAGCAAGATACATCCGCATCAACGAAGAACACGTGAACGATACCTGTCAATACAAAAACGTCAATTTCTACCTCCAACACCATAAACCATCCTGGAATCGGGCAATAAAACCTTAGCTTGGGATAGAGCCACAACTATCCATCCCAAGCTTTTTGCTCTGGGCTACCTTTAAATGAGCAGCCCCTCTCTCACCACTCAACCTTCCCCAAAGCCCACAACCCAGCCTCAGAAACAAAATAATTCAAATGGTGGCAGTCCACCACCTCCTTCACCGGCACAGGCTGCCGTGCATCCGTCACCCCCTGAATACTATCCAGAGCCACCGCAATATCATGCCCGGCATCCTGATACAAGGTGTCAAATAATCCCCCTTTGCCCATCTTGGCAGTCAGCTTGGCCATAAGCCCATCGTCCTGCTCCTCATACCGGCGAACATCGCCAGCAAGAATGGTATAAGGAATCCCCGGATCACCACCAGCATTTAGCTTTTGGATAAACTCAGAATCCGGGTTCATCTGCTCCAGCGTCGGAGTGATCTTCTTCGACCGACCAAGCACAGTCAGCAACCCGGCCCCAAAAGGGGCAAAAGCGGCAAAAAAATTCATCGACCAGGTGGTCAAAACGCCGGTCAGCTTACGGGCCGAATCGATCTTACCAAAAGGCGAGCCGACATTGGGTGTGCCGCACATCACCATATGATTAACCAGCTTATTGCCGCCCTCCTGCTCAATAAACCAGCGCGAAACCAGTCCGCCCATAGAATGAACCAGCAGAGTCAGGCGCTTATCGTCCTCTTCGTGCAGACCGACATCATGCAATTGCACCTTCAACTTTAGAGCCGTTTGCTCAATCTTGGTGCTCAGATTCTCATAATCATAAGTGAGCACCAGATCGAATTTCTTGTCAAGAGATGTGCCAGCCGCATCTTTGGCCTGCATCAGTCCCTGGGCAATGCCTTCCGTGTCGCCGATAATTCCATGGACCAGCAGGAGAACATTATTCGCTGCCGCGACCTTGTCAGCCACACCCTCCTGGTGCCGCTTAACAGAGCCGTCTTTGCGAAATTCAACCCAACGGAGCAGGTTCACGTTCTCCTTTTTCAAATAGGTCTTGAAAAAATAAAGCTTGAGCGCCTTGCCAAGGCTGCGGCGATGATTCGGGATGCCGTCTGGAATATGATTGATATGGACCAGCGTTCGTCCTTCAGCATCCTTTTCCGGCTCCCCAGCCAGCAGAATATGTTCGCCGTCAAAGGTCAGCGGCAGGATGTACTCGTCCTCAGACAGACCGAAATCAAGTTCGATCTCCAGTGGCTCTTCTTCAAGGGAGTCCACCCCCTTAATATTGGTCAATTCCAGGATGCTTTCCGCCCCGCCCCGCGCCTTGGAACTCCTTGAAAAATTGAGCAGCTCCAGTCCCTGCCGTTCAAGGGCACGACAGAAATCAGAATCACTACCTGCGTTGCGGCTGCCGGGCTGCACCCCGCCAAGGCTGACATCAGCGGTCAACGAGGAATGCCCTTTGATCGTGATTTTCTGTGGTCTGACATTCCCCTCTGAGCTGAGCCCGGCAGATTGGGTTGTCCTGGTAGGCTGTGTTTCGGATTGCACAATACGGCTGCCATCACGCACCACGTCGCGGCCAGTCGCCGATTGAGCGGGCTGTCCACCTGTCACAGGTATCTTTTGATCAACAACAATAAAATCTTCCGTGCTTATCTGGGCAAGCTGTCGCACCAGAGTGACTCGTAGGGTCTTGGTGAACCACTCATTTTTATACTTCTTCCGCTTCTTGCCTTTGCTCAACCCTCTCAGCCCTTTAAATGCACCCTTTTGGAGATGACCTATTTTGATTCCCTCCTGCTCCAGAAGAAAACCATCTATCTTTTCAGTACTGACGATCAATTGAAAAACATGGACAGCCTGATCACCTTCCTCCTTTTCCAGAGTTAATGTCAGTTCAGCATCATCGCCATCCATGAGCAGTTCAAACAGCTCATCAGTTGGTTCAATTCGTTCGTTGTAGAGAACTTCGACACCAAAATCATCGGAAAAATAAGCTACAGCGAAATGGAGGGTTTGCTTTGTTCGGTTATCTGCTCTCAGCTTAAAAATAATTTCCCGCCATTCATCTTCCTCCTGAATGATGTCAAAGGTGATCTCATCTTCAATAAAAGGATCTTTCGTACCGTTTTCAACCAACTCAAATTGAACAGCACCCTTATCCATCCGGGTGGAGTTGTTTTGCAAGGCCACCGCCCGATCCCAGGTGGCAATCCGCTGTACAATCGAGAAAAGGTACTCCGCAGCAATAAAGGTGTATCCCTCTGCGCCTTGAAGCAAACGACCGTTTTTTCCCTCACGAAGCAGCAGCTGATTATTCTCCGCCACAAGGATATACGCACACTCCACCGCAGGATCATTGCTCAAGGAGAAACCAAAGGCCCTATTATCGGCAGAGGCAAAACAATCAAGCACGACCTTGGTCCCCTGCACATCTCCGACAAGTCCAACCTCTAAAGGAGGTACGGGCAGGGAAGTAATCTTTCCTTGAAGCTGCTCTGCCGGATCAGGTTCAACATCTACCAGCTTCAATTCACTTTTTTGCGGCCCAACCTGAACCGCTTCGGCATGGCCGATTAATTCTGCTTCTCGATACAGAGCAAGTTCAACGATCTTGTCCGAGTCGCTAGGCAGACCATGCAGCGCACCGCATTCCGCTTTCCAAATATTATCATCGAAATACACATGATAGCTGCGGGAAACCGCTGTAGCAGCACTACCAAGGAATCCGCTGTAGGCGTTAAAGCGTTGATAGGTTTCGAACTGAGGTATCTGATTTTCGGCAGAACGACGTACCACCGTGCGAACCCGCATGAACAAATCAGCATAGGTAATATCAGGGCCGGATTCCACCAGAGCATCCAGCAGGCTACTACTGAAGACGCCCCGATGATCCTTACCTTCCCAAGCCTTCTGGACACGTTCACAGGCTGACAGCAGGATATGCCGACTAGCCGGAATTCCCAAGGATTTCCCCTTTTTCAATTGCTTGCTGTAATAGCCGTCCAGATAACTCTCCAGCGGTCGCTCATAAAAAACCTCATGGGTAACACGAGGCCGAGCCTGAAGGAAATCATCTGCCTTGCGAGTTGCGTTTCCAGAATGACAACTATCCAGTAACACCGCGATATGGGGCTCGTTGGCCGCGACCTCGGCAAGCAACACAGCCAACTCTTTATCAGCAAGATCAAACCCACCGGGTTCACGACTGTCGATACAGACCAAGCCTTCATCCTTTCCGTCAGGATAAAATTTCTTGAATTCCCCGGCAGACCTGCACCGTGCTCCATGCCCGGAATAATGAAAGAGCACCACATCATCTGCACCGGCTTGGCCCAGATGAGAACGAAACAGCTCAATGATATTTGCGCGGGTGGCATCGCTGTCTATCAGGGTTTCAATACAGAGTTTGTCCTTATCAAAGGTATCGACAAGATAGCTTTTTACTGCATCAACATCATTAAGACAGCCCTGTAACTTGCCGACTGACGGAGAATAATTATTAATTCCAATTGATAATGCATAAATCTTTCCCATAATCGTTTCTCTTTTCCTCCTTTTTAATTATCATCTACCTATTAGTTGATGAATAACAATGCTCCGCCAATTCAGTATCGGCGCAGTCCATTTTTAATTCGGCCACCTTGTTACTGACTTACCGTGGCTAGTTCTCTTGGAAAATATTGTATTCCTCCGTCGTTATAAAAAAAGGCAATAATCGAAATCCGATGCAAAAAAATGTCGTACAAAGAGATACTGCATCCGTTTCACGCTTCCCTTTGCGTATTTTTGGAGACATAAAATGCCCCAAGAGCCGCTGTGACCAAGCTTGAAAGGGTGCCAGCCAAAGGTTGGAAATTTTGATCAGTTCCGGCTGGGAAAACTTTGAGAAAGGGCTGAAAAGAATGATCAGAACAACTGTTACCAGATAAGCAATGGAGAGAAAATCAGAAAGGCGAAAAAAAAAGCGATCAACGGTGACTGTTTCATCAGGATCTGCAGAGTCGGTTGCATCGGCAATCAGGGTTCCGATAATCAAAAACAACGTCGGTACAAAGGTCGGCAGCATCAGGCCCCAGGCCTCTCGTGTTTCACTACCGTATTGTCCCGAAAAAGTTTGTAGCAGGAGCAAGGAAAAGAGAAAACCTGAGCCGGTGAACCAAATAAACACCAGCCGTTTTTGGCTATCGACAACAGGGATACGCATGACGATCTCCTTATGAACTTTGCAATTTTCGTTCCTAAGCGATCAACTATTAATTATCGACACTTTTTAATCTGAAAATTGTTGATGAATCAACTTCGATGCCTATAAGGAAAGTGTCGATTTTCTAGCAAACTACTTATTCGATCAGAGTAAAAGTAATGATGGAACCGTGGGTCTCTGGAATAGGAGAAATAGCCTTCTGAGCTGGTTTTCCCATACGGATGAGGGCAGCCTGACAGACATTCATGATAGGACAGGTAAAGGGGATTTCCACCCCTGTCTTCAAAATGGACTGGGTCAGATTCCAGCCTTGGCAGTGGTTGACGGTCAGAGCAATTTTATTTCCTTCCTGCTCGGTACTGAAGGATTCTATAAAACCCATCTCATCGGCAAAGATACGACCGATTTCAGTAATAACATGTCGAGGGTCCTCGCCATCAACCTCAAGGCCCATTTCCCGTTCCATGATTTCCAGTGTGGTTTTTCCTACCTCGCTCATGGCGGCGAAAGCTGTTTCGCCAAATAAATCGTATAAAGCCTTGGCCATGCCTGCAATCATCAAGGTCATAAGGCGCATCATATTCTTTTTTTTCTGCTCTTCGGTAGCCATAACAGGTCCCCCTTCTTCATTATTTGATATAGGTCACCGATTGTGCAGGTGCCTTGTTTTTTGTTCTGCCCGTCTTCAGTTTCGGCCTTCAGTTGATGCTGAGGTTAAAGGTGAAACCGGTGATAAAAAAAGTTATAATGACTTGCGAAGCTGGTCAAGATAACGCTGGGCAACTAAGCGAACATTACCGAGAGTGCCATCTCGACTCACTGCAATTCCGACGTAATACTGAGGTGTGATAAATCTAGTGAGTATCCAGGCATTTTGCGACTGGACAAGGTTTTCTTCAAAGTCCCCCATTCCCTGCAGTGAGTCAATAGATTTTTCGACAAGTTTCATGACCATAGCAAATTTTGCTGAAAAGGCCTCAACGTCTGTTCCAGTCGGATTATGCAGGGCAATTGTGATGCCGTCCATACCTGTTACCTGAATTGCAAGTACGCCGTCCATTTCTCCAGCCATTTCTTTAAGCAGGTCTTTGATTCCGGCCATTTTTTTTTCTCCTGTAGATGGTGTTGTTTGTTGTAACAGCTTATTTTTTTGCTGTTGTTGTATACGGATAAATTCCTGTTTGACCAAATCCAGAGGCTTCTCTTCTACAGCTGTATCCTTGCGATGTGCAGCCTCAAGAAGAAGCGACATGAGTTCGGAGTGAATTTTGGGCTCTGGTAAAGGAGGAAATAATTTTGTCATGCTTAGCCGGACATTTTCCCACGTCAGCATTTCAAAAACTGCTTCTTCAGCGATGAGATTATCATACTTCGCATTAATGAGCTTTCCTTCTGCAAAAAAGAGGTGCCCTATTTTTCCATTTGAGTGAACAACCTTCAATGCCGCTGTCTTTTGTTCCATGGCGACAATTTGAAGAAAATTGGTCAGCGAAATCCCGGCGAGTCCGTCATTTCGATGTTCGTGGAGGTCTAAGGCTCTGTTGATAGCCTGTTCGAGCTCATCAATATCCAGAGGCTTTTCAAGTACCTCCATCGTTCCCGCCTTTTTCAGTTGCTGCTCTATCACAGGTGTACCAAAGGCCGTCATGACGATATTTGGAACCTTAGGAAAAGATTCGGTCATGGCAGCTAATAATTCCACCCCATCCATGACCGGCATTCTCAGGTCGGTAACCACAAGATCTATGGGAGTTCTTGATAAAATATCAAGGGCCTCTCTTCCATTATGGGAAGTCTTCAGCTGAAAACGAGCATTTTTTTCAAAACCAGAGCTGATACTAAGAAGCAGTTCCGGCTCATCGTCAACAATGAGTACTTGCTGTTTCATGGATTGCCCTGTGACTGTGTATCAGTTCTGAATCTGAGTCTGCTCATTTTTTTTCTGTATCCGAGCAAATTCATGCCTGACTTTATCCAGAGGATTAACATCACCAGTCAGCTCTTTATGATAGGGCATCCCGAAAAAGAGCGGCATGAGCTGAGATTGTTCATCTGAGAGATTTGACGATACAGTTGAGGGGCAGAATTCTTTCATGCTTAATTTGATCCCTTGCCACTCCAGCATGTCCAAGACAGCTTCATCACCGGTCAGGTCTCCTTGTTCTGCATCAATAAGGTAACCCTTGCGAAAAAAGAAACTGCCGTGTCGATTTTTGCCGTCAAAGACCTTTAAATGAACAGTTTTTTTCTCCATTGCAATAAGCTGGAGAAAGATATCAAGCTTTGGACCTCCCACGCTGTCGTGATAAAAATCCAAGGCATTATTGATCGCCAGCTCAAGAGTGTCGATATCTAAGGGTTTTTCCAGCAAATTCAGCGTTCCAGCCTTTCTCAACTGTTGTTCCAGGCCGGAAGTGCCAAAGGCTGTCATGACAATACTGGGGATTTCTGGAAAGGACTGACTCATGGCGGCAAGGAGTTCTATCCCGTCCATTTTCGGCATTCTGAGGTCTGTCACGACCAGGTCAATGATATTGTTTTCAAGAATATCAAGAGCTTCCATGCCGTTCCCTGCTGTCATGAGCTGGAAACGATCATTTTTTTCAAAGCCAGCCCGGATGGTGATAAGCAGATCTGGTTCATCATCAACAATTATTACTTGTTTCATAAGATCTTTTTTGTTTTTCTTTTTCTGCATGTACGAGAAAAAAATGCGCATACGGGCAAAAAAATATTAGTTAAATATTTCCACAACGCAACCGCAGTCATCTGTCGGGAGACGGGAGACGAATAAATCTTGTTTCTCAAAACATTCCATGTTAGCAATAACAGTGGCTGAAATAAACAAAAAAAATGTATTGTTAGTCCGGTTAGATGTGCCCCGGAACGACAAAGCCTGTCAGGCGTTGCGTTGTGAGGGGTTTGTGTATTGTTTCAACCAAATGTTTTCTCAATAAATATTTAATGGGGCTTCTATTCTCCGCCCTTTGTTCTCTGCTTTTTTTACATGATTTATGAAAACTAAAAAGGCTTGTATTCTCCTGATTGATGATGATCCGCTGATCTTATCTATTTTACGATATATCCTAGAACATGAACAGTATAAGGTTTTGGATGCACAAAACGGTCGAGGCGGGTTACAGCTTGCGGAAGATACACGACCTGATCTTATCTTGCTTGATATTAATCTTCCTGATATTACAGGATTCAGTGTATGTAAACTTTTAAAGAAATATGAGAAAACCAGGGGGATACCAGTTATTTTCCTTACCGCAACAGGGGTGGAAGGAAACGAGTATCGAGGCTTTGAAGAAGGAGCAGTGGACTTTTTGCGCAAGCCAGTTAATAAGGCCCAGCTTTGCGCTCGCGTTAATAATGCTCTGGACATGCAAGCTGCTCGGCAGAAGTTGGAGCAACAAACCTTGGACTTGGAGCACGCAAACAGGCTTTTAAAAGAATCCCTTACTGCCCAACAACGAACGAGTCGCAACCTGCTGCAGCGGGACCACATCTTGAGTTCGGTGAATTACGTTGCAAAATCTTTCCTTAAAACAGATAATTGGGAAGAGATTATAAAGAGTGTGCTTAAATATCTGGGTGAGAATATCGACAGTGAGCATGTTTATTTAAAAACCTTTGAATCCCAGATCGCTCAGCGCCGCCATTACACCTGGTATAAACCGAGGAACACGATTACCTGCTCCAGTATTGATTTACTGGCAATCTGGAAGCCGCCGATCGAATTACTCTCTGAGACAGCAATAACGGGTCCAGACACTCACATTCCCTCTTGCCTCAGGGGAGAGTTTGAAAATAACAATATCCGCACGTACCTTATTCTGCCTATTTATGTTTATAAGCAGCTTTGGGGGTGTATCGGTTTTGATTGCAGTCTTTCCGGGAGATCCTGGGATGAACCGCTTGTTGAGGCGATGAAAACCTCTTCCGATATAATAGGAACCGCTATCCAGAGAACCTTTGAGTCTAGGGAACGCACTCGGCTGGCAGCGGCAATCAATGAATTTGCTGACTGTGTACTCATGACGGATAAGGTGGGGACGATATTTTATGCCAACCCGGCCAGCGCACAGGTCACAGGGTATCTGCCGGAAGAGCTGGTCGGACTGAAGTTACGTCAGGTCCAGTTTGATGAACAAAATCGGTTTAGTTGTCGTGATGTTTTGAGTTCAGTGGCAGAAGGGGCGGAGTGGCATGGAGAGATGAAAAATCGCCATAAGGACGGAACATTTTACGATGAGTCCGTTGCCATTATTTCTGTAAAAGGAAAGGCGAACAAGGTCAACAGTTTTTGTATTATCAAACGTGATCAGACGGAGAAAAAACGGCTGGAATCCATTGCTGAAGCAGCTAATCTCATGGATAATGTCGGATTTGTTTTTTCCGGGATCAGGCATGAACTCGGAAATCCGCTCAATTCGTTAAAAATGGCGATCAGTGTTCTGCTCAGACAGCTGGGCGATCTTCCCCTGGATAAAATTAAAGAATTTCTGGATCGTTCCATGGGGGAAATTAAACGGATGGAGTATTTACTCTATTCGCTAAAAAACTTTAATATTTTGGAAGAACAAGATCTTGCCTTGATAGATCTTGCCGTTTTTCTCAACAATTTCAAAAGGGTTCATGAAAAAGATCTGGCAGGGAATGGGGTAAAGATCGAGATGTATATAGAGGCGAGTATCAGTAGTTTGGTTGACGAACGGGCTTTGCACCAGGTATTCCTGAACCTGTTGACAAATTCGGTAAACGCTCTCCAGAAAACCTTAACACCGCTTATCTCTATTCATCTCCTACGAAAAGATGCTCAGTTTGCACAGATAATTTTTCGGGATAACGGATGCGGGGTTCCTGACCAGGTAAGAAAACAGCTTTTCAAACCGTTTTTTACCACACGGGCCAAGGGAACAGGCCTGGGACTGACCATTGTACAAAAAATGCTTACTTCGATGAACTGTACCGTGAGTATTGAAGGGGAGACAGGAAAGGGAACCAGCATCATTATTACCTTGCCGACCGAAAACAGCTGCATCCCAACGGTGAAAGGATAAAAACACCCCTCCTCGTTTTTTTTGTTGGGAAAACGGCAGGGTTTCTTTTATGCTTTCGTAAACTACGAAACTATCCCGGTTTCTCTGAGCTCATTATATAAAGAACAATGTATAAAATAATGCGAAGAGATTAAAATTTAACGTGATTTAAGCCATGCCTTTCATATCCAGCTCTACCGGTTACGAACGTCTTCATACTCTTGTTATTTCACTTGGTATGGAAATATCCGACTCCATTCTTTCTGCTTTGCATCATGAAGTTGAAGCTTGTCGCCAGGAACAGAAGGAACAGCTCGCAGTTGTCGGCCCGATCCTCTTGGGAATTGATGCGGTGGTCAGGCATATTGATGAGATTCGTGTACTCACCGATGCCCGTGCATTGAGCCTTCTCGATGAGCTTGTTCAGGCTTACCGACTCATTACTGTGGAGCAATTTACTGTAGAGCAGCAAGGGCAACAAAAATCTTGGGTCATCGCATCCGAAGCCTTGAACAAGGTGCTTACTTGGCAGCATAGCTGCATCCAGGAGAGTTTGAAAAAGGTTCCAAACACAGGAACTTTTGCAGAAGCTATTTCCCCGGCAAAAGAAGAACCTCCAGCCTTTGATATGCAGCAAAATCTACAAGGCCTTCTTGGAGCAATGCGGCAGGAAATTACCGCAACGGGTATGATGGCTATACGAGAATCAGCAGCATTACTGGAACTTGTTCATGTGCAGAAAGAGAGAATAGATTCTGGCCCTGCTGATGCAGAGAAAAGTTCAGAGGAAACCGGAGAGAGGAGAAGCGAAGAATTCAGTTCTGTGGTCCAGGAGAACATCTCTTCCTTGCAGGAGGCGCTTCATCAGGAGATGGGACGCTGCGCCATGAGCTTGTCCGAGAATAATTTTGTTTTTTCATTCACTTGCCAAGTAACAAGTACTCAGCCATAAATAATCGACATCTTTAAAACTGAAAATTGTTGAAAAATCAACGCAGAATCCTTAGATAAAGTGTCGATCATATCCGACCAGCTACTTAACTTTATAATACTTCATATTTTCAATCTGTTAAAAACATCCGGCACCTCGCTTTATCTCCTGGTGCTCGGTTCATTCTTTACAAGGTCTTTATACTAATTTTATGCATGCTCATGGAATCACCGGTCGCTCAGTTCGATCAAAAAGAAGACGAAACACAAAAGAGCCGTATTGCTTTGTTGCTACCTGCGCCGCAGGACTTGAAAATTTGGTACAGGAGGAAATCTCTTTATTGGGTGGCCTTGAGCCGGTAACCGCACCGGGTGCGGTTACATGGCAGGCGAACTCCTTAAAAACCGCCTATCTTGCCTGCCTCTGGTCAAGATTCAGTTCGCGTATTCTGCTGCGTTTGACTCAATTCGAAGCACCGACACCGGACGAACTCTATAAAGAGGCCAGCAAGATTGATTGGGGCAGGCATTTTAACGGCGATACCAGTTTTGCTATCTCTACCACTCTGGTCAACTCTGGTCCCGAGATGAATCACAGTCATTACGCATCGTTGAGAATAAAAGATGCTATCGTGGATCAATTTCGCAGGCGGACAGGAGAACGGCCAGATGTGGATGTTCGCACACCCGGTATTCGGCTCAATCTGCATGTGGAAGGCACAGCAGCAGCGCTGTCTCTGGACCTGTCCGGGGAAAGCCTGCATCGACGGGGATATCGGACCGGAGCCGGTGAAGCGCCTCTGAAAGAAACGCTGGCAGCAGCCATTGCCTATCTTTCTGGGGTTCGGGTTGGCATGTCCCCTGATACCTGTATACTGGATCCCATGTGCGGTTCTGCTACTCTGCTTATCGAGGCAGCCCTGATTGTTGGAGATTCGGCTCCTGGCTTGTTACGAGATACTTTCGGTTTTCAGCACTGGTTGGGGCATAATGAAAAAATGTGGGAAACCTTGGTTGAAGCGGCTGTGCAGCGGGAAGATCAACATGCTGAGACTCCTTGGCCGATGATTATCGGCTACGACGCTGATCCGCACGTTGTCGCTGCTGCCCGTAAAAATATCATTAACGCCGGACTGGGCGACCGTATTACGATCAAGCAGCGGCAGCTTGCCCGTTTACATCCTCCGACCGCCGAGGGAATACTGGTAACCAACCCTCCCTACGGCGAACGCCTGTCAGAGAAAGAGGCGGTTAAGTATCTGTATCGAGCTGTTGGGCGAATTTTTCGTCAGCATTTTTCCGGTTGGCAGCTGGGCTTTTTTACGGCTAATCCTGATTTTGCCGATATGCTCGGAGTCAGCTGGCAGGAACGTCATCGCTTGTATAACGGCCCTCTAAAATGCCGTCTGCTGACAACAGCTTTGACAGCAGCTTCTCCAGGCGCTTCTGAGGAATTTGATAAAGGGATTCGGCTGTCTCTTCAGGAGACTCCTCAGGCAAACGATCAAGAAAGCGATCCCGCCTTGCCAGCCGAAGACTTTGCTAACCGACTACGCAAAAATTGCCAACGGCTTTTCCCCTGGGCCGAAGAACATAATATCACCTGTTTCCGTATTTATGACGCTGATATCCCGGAGTATAATGTAGCAATTGATGTGTATGAACAGTGGGTGCATGTTCAGGAATACGAGCCGCCAGCAACGGTACCTTCGGAAAAAGCAGAAGAACGATTTAATCAGGCTTTACAGGTGATTCGTCAGTTGCTTGATGTGCCACATTCCCAACTTTTTGTGAAAAAAAGGCGGAAGCAGCGAGGGAATGAGCAGTATCAGAAGCGCCCTGACACCACCGGCAAAACAGATGGTAAGACGGGAAAACTGTATGAGGTGCGTGAAGGAGGCAATCGCTTTTTGGTAAACTTTACCGATTACCTGGATACCGGCTTGTTTCTTGATCACCGTAAAACCAGAGCCCTGCTAGCTGAGCTTGCTGACGGTAGAACCTTTCTTAATCTGTTTGCCTATACCGGCTCGGCAACGGTCTATGCGGCCAAAGGCGGTGCTGTTTCCACCCAGACCGTGGATCTCTCGGAAAAGTATCTTGTTCGAGCCCAGGCCAATCTTTCGCTGAACGGTTTTGGCGGAGCTTTGCACCAATTCAGCGAGGCAGACTGTCTGCAATGGCTTAAATCTTGCCGGGATCAATACGGGGTAATTTTTGTTGATCCGCCGACCTTCTCTAATTCCCGTCATAAGAACATTGTTTTTGATGTGCAGAAGGATCATCCGGAATTATTGCGACTTGCTATGAATCTGCTGACGCATGATGGTGTGCTTGTTTTCTCGACAAATTATAGAAAATTTGAGTTAGATACCGAGCTAGAAGAAGAATTCGTCGTTAGAGAGATAACAAACCAGACCTTGCCAGAAGATTTTCAAGGAAAAGGCAATATTCATCGTTGCTGGCGGTTCAGACATCATAACGACGAGGAATAATGTACACTCCGGGGGAGGAAATCGTCCAGATTGTGGATGAACACAACAGGGAACTGGGCGAGCTGCCCCGTCGTTTGATGCGTGAGCAACGTCTTATTCATCGGGCCAGTTATATCCTCGTCTTTAACGCCGCTGGAGAACTCTTTATCCAGAAACGTACCGCGAGCAAGGATGTCTATCCCGGCTACTGGGATGTCGCAGCGGGCGGGGTTGTTCAAGCAGGGGAAACCTATGAGCAATCAGCAGAGCGGGAGTTGTCCGAAGAGTTGGGGGTGGGGCCGGTCAAG